>NZ_JBITLX010000020.1:43760-182969 GCF_044465625.1 Actinoplanes sp. NPDC049599 | reverse complement strand
TGATGATCAGGACGACAAGAGCCGTATGACAGGAGACTGTCACGTACGGATCTGTGAGGGCCGGAGGGTGAAACTCCCTCCGGCTACTCGGCGGTGTGGCTGGAACGTTTTAGCTCATCAAGATCTGCGGGAAGGGCTGCCGCTGAGGCTGCGACGGCACTGAACGGTGTAAGAGTCGACCGGACCGCCCGGCACCGCGCTGTCCTGGTGGCCGGTGGACCGGCAGCACGCTCATGTAACGGCTTCACGGCGCCCGCTCGGCGTGCCCTCGTCTGCTCGAACAACGCCACCGCGCGCTCGGCATGGATCCACGCCCGCGCCCCATGAACTCCCCGAGCGACTCGCGCCCGCGTCGCTGAAGTCGCGGCGCCCGGATCTCCCACGAATGCTCCTACGGCGTCCGCTGCCGCTCGGTGCATCGCCTGACCACCGACGGATCCGCGATCTCCAACTGGTCGGCCACGTACTCCACCGCCGACCGCGGCACATCGAGGGGTTTTCGGTCAGCAAGTGCCCCCGGAACCGCACCGTCCCGACCAGCAAACCAAGGCCGATCTTGTGCGCGATCAGATCCAACGCGGTGCCGTCGAGCGGGAAGAACCTCTCCAGCGTTGATTCATCCCGCCACGGAGATCTCGGGGGAGTTTGACGGTCTCTTCGGCCCGGCGAGACCCAGTGCCCAGGCCCGGGCACAAGCGAGCCGAAGGACACTCATCCAAGGATCCTAGGATGCTTTAGAGGTAGTGCGACACCGCACCCTGGGAGGGTGGCGTTTCAGAATGGAGCCCTTCGGGCACCTTTTCACCGACAAGAACAAGCAAGTTCGAGTCTTTGGAGAGGTAACGATGAGCTTCACTGACAAGGTCAAGAACAAGGCCGAAGAGCTGACCGGCAAGGCGAAGCAGGGCATCGGCGACGCCACCGACAACGAGCGGCTGGTCGCCGAGGGTCAGGCTCAGGAGACCTCGGCGCACGCCAAGCAGGCGGGCGAGCACGTCAAGGACGCCGGCAAGGACGTCAAGGACGCCTTCAGCTGAGCTGCCCCATGAGCGAGGCCCCCGGGACGACGGTCCCGGGGGCCTTCTGCGTGCCGGCGGTTACTCGGCGGTCTGCTGCTTGCGCCACCAGTCCTGGCCGGATTCCGGCAGCGTGTCGATCGGGTCGTAGTAGGCGTACAGCTTGGTGAGGGCCTCGTCGTCGGTGGTCTCGATGGACGTGCGGTAGTTCTTGGTCCAGTAGGAGATGCCGTGCTCGCGGTCGTACTCGGCGAGCATGTGCACCCAGCGCTTGCCGACGAACGGCACGTCGCAGACGATCCGCGGGGTGGCGTAGCCGGGCAGGTAGCCCATCATGTCGTGCTGCAGCTGCTGGGCGTACCAGACCGGCACGCGCCAGTGCTCGGCGTTGGGGATCATGTCGCACATGTAGAAGTAGTACGGCAGGATGCCCGTCTCGCCCTGCAGGCCGAAGCACAGGTCGAGCAGGTCGGCGGTGGTGGCGTTGACGCCGCGCATGAGCACGCCCTGGTTGCGTACGTCGCGGACGCCGACCTCCAGCAGCATCCGGGAGGCGCGGGCGACCAGCGGGGTCAGCGAGTTCACGTGGTTGACGTGGGTGTGCACGGCGAGGTTGACGCCGCGGCGTTCGGCGGTGACGGCGACCCGGTGCAGTCCTTCGACGACGTCGCCCTGCAGCCAGTGCTGGGGCAGGCCGGCCAGGGCCTTGGTGGCCAGCCGGATGTCGCGGACGGTGGGGACCGAGAGCAAACCCATCAGGTACGCCTCGAGCTGTTTCCACGGCACGTTGGCGACGTCGCCGCCGGAGACGACCACGTCGCGGACGCCGGGGTGGGCCTTGAGGTAGGCGAGGTGGGCGTCGTACCGGTCGACCGGTTTGAGGGTGAGCTTGAGTTTGTCGACGGTCGGGGTGCTGTTGCCGACCAGGTCCATCCGGGTGCAGTGGCCGCAGTACTGCGGGCAGGTGCTGAGCAGTTCGGCGAGGACCTTGGTGGGGTAGCGGTGGGTGAGGCCCTCGGCGACCCACATGTCGTGCTCGTGCAGGGAGTCGCGGCTGGCGTGCGGGTGTGACGGCCAGTCGAGGTGCCGGTCGGTGGCGACGGGGATCATGTAGCGCCGGATCGGGTCGGCGTAGAACGACTCCGTGTCGGGGGTCCGGTCGGGCACCATGGTGTTGAGCATCTGCGGCGGCACCAGCATCGACATGGTGGCCAGGCGCTGCATGTCGGTTTCGAGGTCGGCGTAGAAGCGTTCGTCGAGCAGGTCGCCCATGAGCGCGCGGAGCTGTTTGACGTTCTTGACGCAGTTGACGCGTTGCCATTGGGCGGATTCCCACTGGGCGGTGGTGACGTCGCGCCAGCCGGGGAAGCGGGTCCAGTCGGGTTCGGTCAGGGGGCGGCGCCGGTAGTCGTAGGGCTGCCCGGCCGCGGTGGCCACGTCGTTCTTGAGCTCGGTCAACGGGGACTCCTGGGGTCGGGGAGCGATCGTGATCGACGATACTGGAGAATCTGCGGTCTAGTAACCGTCGCCCCGGAGGATTTACGGTGTGACGACCGAATGGCAGGTTGTTTCTCGTGAGGATGGTGGGCATGACGTTTCCTGTGGGCCTGTCGCGGGTGCTGGAGCCCGCGGGCGTGCTGCCGCAGGCGGCGTGGCGCCTGGACGCCTCGCCGGAGCTGGGCGCGGACGAGGTGCGGATCCGGCTGGAGCGGCTGAACCTGGATGCGGCGAGCTTCCGGCAGCTGGCGACCAAGCACGGCGGGGACGGCGCGGCCGTCCGGGCCGAGGTCCTGGAGATCATCGGTACGCGCGGGAAGATGCACAACCCGGTGACGGGTTCCGGCGGCATGCTGATCGGGGTGGTCGACGAGGTCGGCCCCGAGTCGCCCCTGCCGGTGAAAGTGGGTGACCGGGTGGCCACGCTGGTGTCGCTGACCCTGACCCCGTTGGCGGTCTCCGACGGCCTGGCCGGCTGGGACGGCGCGAGCGAGCAGGTGCCGGCGGCGGGGCACGCGATCCTGTTCGGCCGGTCCGTGGTGGCGGTGCTGCCGGAGGACCTGGCGCCGGAGCTGGCCCTGGCGGTGTTCGACGTGTGCGGGGCGCCGGCGCTGACCGACCGGGTGGTGCGCGGGCATGCGGCGGCCGGCCCGGTGTCGGTGGCGGTGCTGGGCGGGGCGGGCAAGAGCGGGTCGCTGGCGTTGACGGCGGCGCGGCTGGCGGGTGCCCGTACCGTCGGGGTGGTGGTCTCGGAGGCCGAGCGCGAGGCACTGCGGGGGGCCGGGCTGGCCGATCACGTTGTGGTCGCCGACGCGCGGGATCCGCTGGCGGTCTCGTCGGCGGTGGTGGCGGCGCTGGGTGAGCCGGCGACGGTGACGGTGGTGTGTGTGGACGTGCCGGGCTGTGAGCACGGGGCGATCCTGGCGACCGCGGCGGGCGGCACGGTGGTCTTCTTCTCGATGGCGACGAGTTTCCCGGCGGCGGCGCTGGGCGCGGAGGGCCTGGCGGCGGACGTGACGATGCTGGTGGGCAACGGCTACGTGCCGGGGCACGCGGCGTTCGCGCTGGATGTGGTGCGGCGCACTCCGGCGGTGCGGGCGTTGTTCGAGGCCCGGATTTCGGCACACTGACGGTCATGATTTCCCCTTCGGTGCTGTATGCGAACGGTCGGTTCTACTCGGCGGCGGAGCCGCGGGCGTCGGCGATGCTGGTGCGTGACGGGCGGATCGCCTGGCTGGGCGCGGTGGCCGACGCCCCGGCGGCGGATGTGACGGTGGAGCTGGCCGGTGGGCTGGTGACGCCGGCGTTCGTGGACGCACACGTGCACCTGACCGATACCGGGCTGGCCGCCGACGGGCTGGACCTGTCCGGGATCGGGTCGGCGGCGGCGCTGCTCGAGGCGGTGGCGGCGTTCGCGCGGACCCGGCCGGCCGACGGGGTGGTGCACGGGCACGGGTGGGACGAGTCGACGTGGGCCGTGCAGGATCTGCCGTCGGCGGATGAGCTGGAGCGGGCGGCGGGTGGGCGGCGGGTGTATCTGTCGCAGGCGTCGGTGCATGCGGCGTTGGTGTCGCGGTCGCTGCTGGCGGTGTGTCCCGGGGTGGATGCGGGGTCGGGGCTGGTCAAGGAGCATGCGCATCATGCGGTGCGGGCGGTGGCGCTGGGGTCGCTGAGCGCGGCGCAGCGCACGGCGGCGCAGCGCTCGGCGTTGCGGCTGGCGGCCTCGCGGGGGGTGGCGTCGGTGCACGAGTGCGGCGGTCCCGGCACGTCCAGCGAGGCGGACTTCGCTTCGGCGCTGGCGTGGTCCGGGCGGGGTCTGCCGCAGGTGGTCGGTTACTGGGGTGAGCTCGGTGGGGCCGCCAGGGCGAAGGAGCTGGGTGCGGTCGGTGCCGGCGGTGACCTGTACGCCGACGGGGCGCTGGGGTCGCGCACGGCGTCGGTGCGGGCGGCGTATCACGACGGTGGCGGGTGCGGTGTGGCGTTCCTGACCGCCGAGCAGGCCGGTGAGCATCTGCTGGAGTGCATCGAGGTGGGGGTGCAGGGCGGGTTCCACGCGATCGGTGACGCGGCGATCGAGGCGGTGCTGGACGGGTTCGCGCTGGCGGCCAGGTGGGTGGGGGTGGACCGGTTGCGGGAGGGCCGGCACCGGATCGAGCATGTGGAGCTGGCGGACAAGGCGATGATCGCCCGGATGGTGGAGTTCGGGGTGGTGGCCAGCGTGCAGCCGGTCTTCGACGCACTCTGGGGTGGCCCGGACCGGATGTACGCGCAGCGGCTGGGTGTCGAGCGGTCGTTGGCGAGCAACCCGATCGGGGCGATGTACGCCGTCGGGGTGTCGCTGGCGTTCGGCTCGGATTCGCCGGTGACGGTGCTGGATCCGTGGGCGGCGGTGGTGGCGGCCGCGGCGCCGCGGAACCCGGCGTACCGGATGAGTGTGCGCTCGGCGTTCGGGGCGAGCACCCGGGGCGGCTGGCGGGCGGCGGGGATCGACGACGTGGGGGTGCTGACGCCGGGGCGGTCGGCGACGTTCGCGGTGTGGGAGACCCCGGCCGGGGTCGAGGGACAGCCTTCAGGCAGGTCAGGGGCGGCGGCGGGGTGGTCGGACGGGGGACTGCCGGTGCTGTTGGCCGGGGTGGACGGGGAACAACCGGCGCGGCCGGTGTGCCGGCGCACGGTGTTGCACGGCGAGACGATCTTCGAGGAGTGACGTGAACAAGCTGGGGCTGGACCCGCGGGTCGTGCAGCGGGCAAGGGCGCTCGCCGCGCGGGCCGGGCAGCCGGTGGTGGATCTGGCGCGCTCGCACACGACGGTGTCGGTGGAGCGGGCGGTGCTGCGGCTGGCCGGGGTGTCGGGGGCGGATTCCGACGGCATCCCGTGGGTGAACCGGCTGGTGGATGCCGTGCGCGCGGACGTGGGTCTGGGCCGGGGGGTGGCGGTGCCGGTGTTCCATGCCCTGGCGGCGCACGGGCTGGAGGATGTGACGGTGCTGGCGCAGAAGGCCGCGGCGGGGGCGGTGACGTTCGCCGTACCGGAGCGGAAGGCCGAGCTGGCCGCGGCCCGGCGGGCGGCGCGCCGGGCGACCGATGGCGGGTTGAAGGTCATCGACCGGCGGCGGGCGGAGCGGGACCGGCTGATCAAGCGGCTGGGTGACCCGGAGCAGCGGCCGTGGATCTATCTGATCGTGGCGACCGGTGACATCTACGAGGACATCCCGCAGGCGCAGGCGGCGGCCCGGGCCGGCGCGGACGTGATCGCGGTGATCCGTTCGACGGGGCAGTCGCTGCTGGACTATGTGCCCGAGGGCGCGACCCGGGAGGGTTTCGCCGGCACCTACGCCACGCAGGAGAACTTCCGGCTGATGCGGGCGGCGCTGGACGAGACGTCCAAGGAGCTGGGCCGGTACGTGCGGCTGACCAACTATGCGTCGGGGCTGTGCATGCCGGAGATCGCCGCGCTGGCCGGGATGGAGCGGCTGGACATGATGCTCAACGACAGCATGTACGGCATCCTGTTCCGCGACATCAACCCGATCCGCACGTTTGTGGACCAGCGGTTCTCCCGGCAGGTGCACGCGCGCGCCGGGATCATCATCAACACCGGTGAGGACAACTATCTGACCACCGCCGACGCGGTGGAGGCGGCGCACACGGTGACGGTGTCGCAGCTGCTCAACGAGTTCTTCGCGCACGAGGCGGGGCTGGCGGACTGGCAGCTGGGGCTGGGGCACGCGTTCGAGATCAACCCGGAGCTGCCGGAGTCGTTCCGGCTGGAGCTGGCGCACGCGCTGCTGGCGCGCGAGCTGTTCCCGGACGCGCCGCTGAAGTGGATGCCGCCGACCAAGCACATGACCGGCGATGTGTTCCGCGGCAACCTGCTCGACGGGTTCTTCAACCTGGTGGGTGCGCTGACCGGGCAGGGCATCCTGCTGGTGGGGATGATGACCGAGGCGGTGGTGACGCCGTGGCTGTCCGACCGCGACATCGCGCTGCAGAACGTGCGGTATGTGCTCAACGGGGCGGGCAACCTGCACGAGGATTTCGTGCCGGCGCCGGGCGGGTTCATCCAGTCGCGGGCGCATGCGGTGCTCGGTGAGGCGATCGAGCTGCTGGAGGCGATCGTCGACGACACGATGCTGAACGCGATCGCCGACGGCACGTTCGGGATCATGAAGCGGCCGGCGGACCGGGGCAAGGGCCTGGACGGTGTCGCCGAGCACGAGGACGGCTACTACAACCCTGTCACGGTGGCCCTGGAGGGTGGCGCATGAGCATCGTCCGGCCCTACGGCGACACCACCGGCGACGGGATGGTGCAGCTGTCGTTCACGCTGCCGATCCGGCACGACAAGCGGGCCGAGGGCGCGGCGGTGCAGCTGGCCAACAAGATGGGCATGGATCCGGCGCTGCTGGTGCACGCCAGGGCGATGGGTGACGGGTTCACCTTCTTCGTGGTCTACGGCCGGGTGGGTCACCTGGTCGACACCGACAAGGTGCAGGTGGTCGAGCGGGATTTCCCGCTGCTGAGCGCCAAGGAGATCAACGCGGTGATCAAGCGGAGGCTGCGGCGGCGGCTGAACGTGGTCGGCGCGTGCATCGGCACGGACGCGCACACCGTGGGCATCGACGCGATCCTGAACCTCAAGGGCATCGCCGGGGAGAAGGGTCTGGAGTACTACCGGGAGCTGGCGGTGACCAACATGGGCGCGCAGGTGTCGGTGCCGGAGCTGGTGGAGACCGCCCGGGCGCAGAAGGCCGACGCGGTGCTGGTCTCGCAGGTGGTGACCCAGCGCGACGCGCACCTGCAGAACACCCGGGCGATGACCGCGGCGTTCCGCGAGGCGATGCCGGCCGGTAAGCGGCCGCTGCTGATCGTCGGCGGGCCCCGGTTCGACGAGCTGATGGCCGGCGAGCTGGGCGTGGACCGGATCTTCGGCCGGGGTACGACTCCGCGCGAGGTCGCCTCGTACCTCGTGCACGCCCTCGTGGGGAGCACATCATGATCACTGTGACGCATCGCCGGTACGTGCCGTACTCGCACGCGCACTACGCCGGGAACCTGGTCGACGGGGCGTACTCGCTGGGGTTGTTCGGCGACGTCGCCACCGAGGTGTGCATCCGGCTCGACGGCGACGAGGGGCTGTTCGCCTCGTACTCCGACGTGCAGTTCGCCGCGCCGGTGCAGGCCGGCGACGTTCTGGAGGTCACGGCGACGGTGACCCGGATGGGCACCCGGTCGCGGACGATCGCGTTCACCGCGGCGGTGGTGTGCCGGGGCACCGGCGGCTCGGCCGCGGCGGTGCTGCCCGAGCCGATCGTCGCGGTGACCGCCACGGGCACCGTGGTCGTGCCCGCGAAGGCGTGAAGCCGGCGATCTGTGTCGACGTCGGGTCGACCTGCACCAAGGCCTGCCTGGTCGATCTGGAGTCGGGGCGGCTGGTCCGGCGTGCGGAGGTGCCGACGACTGCGGACACTGACGTGCTGACCGGTCTGGACGCCGCGGTCGCCGCCGTCGGCGGCGCCGGCGAGCTGTTCGTGTGCTCGTCGGCCGGTGGCGGGCTGCGGCTGGCGGTCGTCGGGTACGAGGCGCTGGTCACCGCCGAGGCCGGGCACCGGGTGGGGCTGTCGGCGGGTGCGCAGGTGGTGCACGTGGCGGCGGGCCCGCTGGACGGGCGCGCGGTGGCGGCGCTGCGCGCGGCGCGTCCGGACGTGATCCTGCTGGTCGGTGGCACCGACGGCGGCGACGGCGAGGTGCTGCTGCACAACGCCCGCCGGTTGGGCACCGCCCGGTTGCGGGTGCCGGTGGTGCTGGCGGGCAACGCCGAGGTGCGTGGGCAGGCCGCGGCGCTGCTGACCGATCGGCGGGTGCCGGTGACCGTGACGGGCAACGTGCTGCCCCGGATCGGGGTCCTCGATCCGGGGCCGGCCCGCGCGGCGATCCGGCAGGTGTTCCTGCGGCACGTCATCGGCGGCAAACGGCTGTCGCGCGGCGGCCGGTTCGCTGCGCTGGTGCGCGCGGCCACGCCGGACGCGGTGCTGGCCGGGGTGGAGCTGCTGGCCGACCGGTGCGGCGCCGGGGTGCTGGTCGTCGACGTGGGCGGGGCCACCACCGACGTGTACTCGGCGCTGGTGCCCGACGCGGAGCTGGAGACCGGGCCGCGCCGGGACGTGGCGGGCACGTTGTGGCGTTCCCGGACCGTCGAGGGGGACCTGGGTGTCGGTGTGGGCGCGCCGGGGGTGGTCGCGGCCGCCGCGGCGGAGCGGCTGCCGGCGCCGGAGATCGGCGGCGGGCGGCCGTACGACGCGGCGACCGACCGGCAGCTGGCGGCGACCGCGGCGATGATCGCGTTGCGGCGGCACGCCCGCGGGCACTCGGCCGGGCCCGGGCTGCCGCGCACCGGCGGGCGGGACCTGCGCGACGTGCGGCTGGTCATCGGCTCGGGCGGGGTGCTGCGGCACGGCGGCGGCGACGCGGTGCTGGCGGCGGTGCTGGGTGACACCGCCGGTGGCTGGGCGGCGCCGGTGACGGCCCGGCGGGTGGTCGACGCGCAGTACGTGCTCGCCGCGGCGGGGCTGCTCGCCGGGGCGTACCCGGTGGCCGCGGCGGGGCTGGTCGACGCGCTGTCGGCGGCGTCGCCGGACGGCTGAGACACGCCCGGGTGACGCGACACGCCCGGACACGGGGACACCGGTTGACAGACGGCCGGGGGTGCGTCGTACCGTCTTCAAGTCCTGTTCCGGGAAGCGGTTGTTGTTCGCTTCGTTCCTTCGCCCACTGGCCACGCCCGCACCCGCTCGTGGATGCCCGCGTACGCCAGGTCCAGGGGGTGGGGGTCGGCGGGGCGGCGCGGACCTGCCGCGCTGTTCCGGGGTCGCTCAGCACGACACGTGGCCAGTAGACAACGGCACGTCGGGGGCAGCCAGTCCGCGCCGCGTCGGTCCGAAGGTCACGTGCCGCCCTGACGTGCCGGGCCCGGACGGATCTCAAGGTGCAGCCGGGGCGGGGTCTTCGGACCCCGCCCCGGCGTCTGTTCGCGCCGGTAGCGTGTGCGACGGATTCGTGACCACCGCCAGGTAATCTTCCGCGGGTGGATTTATTGACGCTTCAGCCAACGCCCGCGCCGGCGTCCGGCCCGGTCGTGCCCGCGGCGCCCAGGCCGGTGCGCCGAGGGGTCTCGGTGCTGCTCGCGCTCGTCGCGGGCGCCGCGATGCTGGTGTCGTTCCCCCCGTACGGGCTGTGGTGGCTGGCGCCGGTCGCGGTCGCCGTGCTCGCCGCGGCCACCCACCGGCGGCGGCTGCGCGGCGGCGCCGGAGTGGGCCTGATCGCCGGGCTGGCGTTCTTCGTGCCGCTGCTGGAGTGGACCAACGTGACCGGCGGCTGGCTGCCGTGGATCCTGCTGTCGGCCGCCCAGGCGGCTTTTTTGGGGCTGCTCGGGCTCGCCGGGGCGTGGCTGTCGCCGCTGCACGACCGGTGGCGGGCGCTGTGGCCGCTGACCGCCGGGCTGCTCTGGGTCGCCCAGGAGGCTTTGCGGGACAGGGCGCCGTTCGGTGGTTTCCCGTGGGGGCGGCTGGCGTTCAGCCAGGGTGACGCGCCCGCGCTGCGGCTGGCGGTGCTCGGCGGGGCCCCGCTGGTGACCTTCGCGGTCGGCGCGGCCGGCGGCGCGCTGGTCGCGCTGGCCTGGCGGCGCTGGCGCCGGCCGCGCGGCTGGCCGGCCGCGGCCGGCTTCGCGATGACCGCCGCGGCGCTGATCGCCGGGCCGGCGCTGGTGGCGGTGGCGCAGCCGGCGGCGGCGACCCGCACGGTGGCGATCGTGCAGGGCAACGTGCCGCGGCTGGGCCTGGACTTCAACGCCCAGCGGGCGGCGGTGCTGCTCAACCATGTGCGGGCCACCGAGCAGCTGGCCGCGGACGTGCGGGCCGGCCGGGCGAAACAGCCCGAGCTGGTGATCTGGCCGGAGAACGCCAGCGACATCGACCCGCTGCGCAACCCCGACGCCGCCCAGCAGATCGCCGCGGCGGCCACCGCGATCGGCGTGCCGATCCTGCTCGGCGCGGTGCTGCGCAGCGACATCCCCGGTGAGATCCGCAACGCCGGCATCCTGTGGCAGCCGGTCACCGGGCCTGACCTGGAGCAGCTCTACATCAAGCGGCACCCGGTGCCGTTCGCCGAGTACATGCCGCTGCGGCCGATCGCCCGGGTGGTCAGCGACAAGGTCGACCTGGTGAAGAACATGGTCGCCGGGGACACCCCCGGGGTGGTGCGGACCCCGGCGGTGACCGTCGGCGACGTCATCTGCTTCGAGGTCGCCTACGACGCGATCGTGCGCGACACCGTCACCGGCGGCGCGCAGATCCTCGCCGTGCAGACCAACAACGCCACCTTCAACGAGGCCGAGGCCCGCCAGCAGCTGGCCATGGTGCGGCTGCGGGCGGTCGAGCACGGCCGGGAGGCGCTGATGGTGTCCACGGTGGGAGTGTCCGCTTTTGTCGGCACCGCAGGTCAGGTGCACTCGTCGACCGGCTTCAACGTGCCGGGCGTGGTCCTGCATGACATGCGGGTGGACGGACCGCGTACGCTGGCGACTCGTTTGGGGCATTGGCCGGAACTGGCGGCCGTGGCCCTGGCCGTGCTCGTCCTCGTGGCGGCGACGCCGATGAGGCGCCGCCGGCGTGCGGCCGGCGCGGCCGCAGAGCCGACGACGGAGGAACGGTGAGCGACGCGAACCCGACGGTTTCGGGCGCGGAAGGATACCCGGGGATCGGACGCGTCCTCGTGGTCATCCCGACCTACAACGAGGCCGACAACGTCCGGCTGATCACGCAACGGGTCCGCCGGGCCGTGCCGTCGGTGGACATCCTGGTCGCCGACGACAACTCACCCGACGGCACCGGTGTGATCGCCGACGAGATCTCCGCCGCCGACGACCACGTGTTCGTGCTGCACCGCGCCGGCAAGCAGGGCCTGGGCGCGGCGTACGTGGCCGGGTTCGCGTGGGCCAAGGACAAGGGCTACGACGCGGTCGTGGAGATGGACGCCGACGGTTCGCACGCCCCCGAGGAGCTGCACAAGCTGCTCGACGCGCTGCGTGACACCGACGCGGTGCTGGGCACCCGGTACATCCCCGGCGGCAGCGTGCACAACTGGCCGGCCCACCGGCTGCTGCTCTCGCGTGGCGGCAACATCTACATCCGGATGGCGCTGGGCATGCCGTTCAAGGACGCCACCGGCGGCTACCGGGCATACCGGATGGCGGTGCTCGACGCGATCGACGTCGCCACGGTCGCCTCGACCGGCTACTCGTTCCAGGTGGAGCTGGCCTGGCGCACCTACCGGCACGGTTTCCGGATGGCCGAGGTGCCGATCACGTTCACCGAGCGCGAACACGGCGTCAGCAAGATGAGCGGCAACATCTTCAAGGAACAGCTGCTCAGGGTCACCGTGTGGGGTGCCACGGCACGCCGGGACGCGCTGCTGGCCAAGCTCGGGCGCAAGCCGCGGCAGGGTTCGACCTGGCCGTGACCGAGCGGGTGCGTGTCATGCTTGCGGTAGTCGTCGAGGTGACGCCGGAAGGGTGTTGAAGATGCGCCGAGGTCTGGCCCTGCTCCCGCTGGGGCTGCTGCTGCTCGCCGTGGCCGAGATCGCCGTGTTCGTGGCGGTGGTGAAGTCGCTCGGCGCGTTCTGGGCGCTGCTGATCATCGCGGCGTCCAGTGTGGCCGGGCTGGCGCTGCTGCGCCGCGAGGGCATCCGCGGCTGGCGGGCGTTCCGCACCGCCGCCGAGGCCGGCCGCCCGCCGGGCCCGCAGGTCAGCAACTCGCTGGTCGGGCTGCTCGGGGCGCTGCTGCTGGCGGTGCCGGGCTTCATCTCGGCGGTCGCGGGGCTGCTGCTGGTGCTGCCGCCGGGCCGGATCCTGGCCCGCCGCGGCGTGGAACGCGCCACCGAGCGGCGCGTGTCGCCGGCGGTCGCCGGTGACCTGTTCGGCCCCCGGCACGTGCGGGTCCGCCAGGCGGCCCCGGTCGACGAGCCCGGCACCGGCCCGGCACCGGCGACGTCCGGGCAGATCCTGCAGGGCGAGGTCGTCGAGGGCGAGATCGTCCGCTAGGGCGGTCAGAACCCGAGTCCCAGGCAGGTGGCGCAGAAGCCGGCGCCCGGCTCGGGATCACCAGAGTCGTCGACGTAGTGCACCGGCCGGTTCACCAGCGGGTCGTCCGTCGGCAGCGGGGCGGCGACCATCTCACCGTCGGCGGCGATGTCGAGCCTGAGGCACGCGAGGCGAACGTCGGCGCTGCGCATCAGGCACACCCCCACCGGGCTCCACGTCGGGACGGTGTGGAACGCGGCCCGGACAACGGTGGGTTCGCCGGGCTCGTACCGGCGCAGCCGGGAGGCCACCGCGAGCGGCGGCCGGTCCGCCCGGAAAGCCACCACGGTGAAGGCGTACTTGGCGAGCCAGGGGCGGCAGAGGGCGATCTCGGCGGGAATCATCACGTGGTTCTGCGCGTCCCGCTCCAGCGGGCCGATGCTCCCGGTGGCACAACCACCGTCGTTCCATCGGACCGGCCGGGTCGTCGGTGTCGGCGCCGGCGTCATGGCGCCGTAGGCCCGGCTTGCCGCCGGGGACGGGGCCGTGACCTCGGCGGATGCCGGCCGCACCGCAGCGGAGATCAGGAGTATCGCGGCGGCCACGACAGCGGCAGAAGACGACCTCGTCATGTCTGATCAGCTCCGGCGGGCGTGTCGGGGTGACCGGTCGACGGCAGCGGCGCCGCCCCCGCGGCACCGAGCAGCAGGGCGAGCTGGAAGCGGTTCTCCACCCCGAGCCGATCCATCAACGCTCGCAGGGCATAGGCGACGGTGCGGGCGCTGACGTTCATCTGCTCCGCGGCGGACACGTCGGTATGGCCGGCGGCCAGCAGCGCGACCAGAGCCCGTTCCCGCTGGGTCAGATCGATGGCGGGGACCCCCTCCCGAAACGGGTCACGACCGAATCTCCATAACCGGTGGAAGAACAGGCACAGCTCCTGCACCGCCGACGGCTCGTTCACCTCTACGTACCCCGCCTCGAGATCGAGGGGATCGGAAGGCAACAGCGCCACCCTGCGATCGAAGATCATCAGCTTGAGGGGTAGGTCGGACGCCTGCCGGCAGATTCCCGCGGCCCCCTGCACGATGGCCCGCGGCGGAGCCGAACGGTCGCCGTCGGCCGGCGGCCGGCTCAGCACCCGCATCCGGACACCGCGATCCAGCAGACTCTGATCCAGCGGCAGGGCGGCGGCCCAGGACTCCGCGCTGATCACTTCCTCTGTGCTGATCGTCAGATGTTCGTGGCGCTCCACCGCGACCAGATGCGCGGCACGTCGCCGTGCCAGCGCACGACTGCGCCAATGCCGCACCGTCAGGTCGTCCAGCGCCGGCACCTGCAGTCCGTCGAGCACCCCGAAATGGTCCCGCCATCGCTCGTGCGGCGCGGTCCGCACGGGCCGTGGACGCAACCGGCCCAGGGCGTCGGGCACCGGCGCCGCGATCCACACGCGTGAACGCCGCGGCCCGGATGCCGTACCGGTCGTGATCAACCCTCGCGCCACGAGTTCGTCAACGGCCGACCGGACCCGGACCCGCGTCACGCCCAACTCGCGGACGAGCCGGGTCTCACCCATCGAACCGACGATGGCCAGGGCGCGGTAGACCAGATCGGCGTCGACGGGAACACCCCACCGGGTCAACGACGGTACGGCTCCAGGACTGGTGACTCGCATGGCTCCTCCGACGGCCTTGCAGTCGATCTGCCTCTATCGATGTCGATGCGGCCGAGGGTCCACCCCCCGATGCCCGCCCAGCACATCAGCTGCAGACCGGGCAGGGAAGGCCCGGCCGCCGCGCCGTTGCAAGATCTCGCAACCCATTCCGCGGTCGTGCTGTCCGGACCGGACGACCCCGGCGCATGGTCTGCCTGCGTCGCCGGAACGGCCGGTGACGCGCTACCGCAAGCTTCTCGACCGGAGGGAACAACCATGATCCGACTTCACCGCGTCCTGTTCGGCCTGGTCCTGGCGGGGACCGCGCTCCTGCTGACGCCGGTCGCCGCAGCTGGTGCGCCGGCGGCGAGCAGCCCCGCGAGCTCCGTCATCGGCAGCCCCGCCGAGCCGTCGTCCGCGGCGGCCGAACCGGCCGACATCGGCCCGCGGCGCGCCTGCGTCTACGGGCGCGGCACGGTGTTCAACCCCAACACCGGATGCCGCAGCAACAACGCGCTGTTCCTCATGCAGTCCGACGGCAACCTGGTCCTCTACCGGGCCAACGGCAGCGTCAAGTGGGCCTCCTACACGCACGGCAACCCTGGGGCGTTCGCCGTGTTCCAGAACGACGGGAACTTCGTCGTCTACAACGCTGCCCGCACCCGGGCGCTGTGGCACTCCGCCACCTGGGGCCGCGGCGGGAACCGGCTCGCAGTGCAGGACGACGGGAACGTCGTCATCTACGCCACCACCGGCGCCGTGCTCTGGGAGGTCTGACGCCCGTCGCGGACCGTCGCACAAAAATCGCCGTCCCGCGGTATGCGGGACGGCGATCGACGTTTCCGTGCTGGTCAGCGACCCCGTCGGGTGCGGACCTCCTGCAGCCGCTCGTTGAGGATGTCCTCCAGCTCCGAGATCGACCGGCGCTCGAGCAGCATGTCCCAGTGCGTCCGCGGCGGCTTCGCCTTCTTCTGCTCCGGCTCGTTGCCGTCGACCAGTCGCGCGACGCTGCCGTCGAACTTGCACTCCCAGGTGATCGGCACCTCGGCGTCGACGGCGAACGGCACCTCGAACTGGTGACCCTTCACGCACAGGTACTCGCGGGTCTGCCGGGGCGCCAGCTCCGTGTTGCGGTCGGACTCGTAGCTGACTGCGCCTAGACGGCTGCCACGCAGCATGCGTTCGCCCATGATCGGCTTTCCCCTCGCTCGTGGTGCTGCTTCCGTTGATGTAACGAAAGGGGCGGTCGCGAGATTCCTGCCGCGACCGCCGTATGTCGACGGTGTTAACGCTTCGAGCGTAACCGCCCGGGTACCCTATCGGCCGACTCAGCCCCGTCCTGAAGTGGACCTTGGTCCACTTTACCCGGGTTTGCGTGATCTGCGGATAGCGCGATGTCGGTCACCACGCCACCGGTCAACCCGGCGCCCCCTGCACCGGCACACCCCGCGCCGGCCCCAGCGACGCCAGCGCCGAGGCCAGGTCGCCGACCTGCGCGGAGAGCTGCGCCACCCGGGTGTGCGCGGCATCCGCGTCGGCGCGGGCCGCGGTCAGCCCCGCCCGGTCGCGCTCGGCGTCGGCCCGGACCTGCTCCACGGTACGCCGCAGCGCCTCGACCTCCCGCACGGCGCGCTCGGCGGCCTGACGGTGGTGGTCGGCGTCGGCGCGGGCGGCGGTGAGCTCCCGCGCGGCCTGCTGCGCCTGGGCGCGGGTGGCCGCCAGCTCGGCCTGCGCGGTGTCGAGGTCGCGGCGGGCGGCGTCACGGTCGGCCTCGGCGGCCCGGGCCGCGTCGTGGGCGGTGGCCAGCTCCCGGTCCCGGCGCTCGGCGACCTCCCGCGCGGCGGCCAGCTCATCGGTCAGCGCCTGCACACCGGCCCGGGCCGCGGCCAGCTCGTCGGTCAGGGTCTGGGCCGTGGCCTGGGCGGTCTCCAGGTCGCGGGCCTGGGCCGCGACGTCGCCGCGGGCGGCGTGCAGCTCCCGGGCCTGGGCCTCGATCTCACGGTGGGCGGCGTCGAGCTCGCGGCGGGCGGTGGCCGCCTCCTCGCGGGCCCGGTCGCGGTCGGCCTCCGCCTGGGCCCGCAACGCCGCGGCGGCGCTCGCGGCGGCCTGCGCCCGGTCGCGGCCGGTCACCGCCGACCGGGCGTCCTGCGCGGCCGCCTCGGCCAGCCGCCGGGCCTGCGCCGCGCTCTGCCGGGCGTCGTCGCGTTCGGCCCGGGCCACGGCCGCCTCCTGCGCGGCGACCCCGGCCGCCTCGGCCGCCCGGTCGGCGTCGTGGCGGGCGTCGTCGCGTTCGGTGTGCGCGGCGGCGATCTGCCGGGACGTCTCCGCCCGGACCTCGGCGACCTGCCGCTCCACCCCGGCCGGCGACATCTCGGCGTGCAGGGCCTCGCTGAGCGTGCCGACGAGCTGGTCGAGGCGGTCGACGGCCTCCCAGGTGCGGGCCACCTGACCGGCCAGGCCCGGCGACGAGCGGTGCCGCATGCGCACGTTGCGCGAGGCCCGCTGGCACTCGCCGTCGTTGTCCCGGCAGTAGCGGAACGGACGCCCGGCGGCGGCCCGCTGCGGCACCGGCCGCCCGCAGTGCGCGCAGGGCCGGGTCTCGGGCACGGGATCACCGGCATGACCCGCCGCCGCGGGCGTCGGGTCGGTCAGCACGCAAGCATCGTCATCCACCATCGCGGACCGACCCTAGCGCCACCCACCGACAACCCGGCGCCACCGCGCCGGGGCATCGGCCCTTCGGGGCGGCGGCGACGACGAACGGCCCTTTCCATGTGCGCCGTGGTGCCCGCGACGGCTAGGAACAGCGGCATGAGCCACGAGGTCACGGTCCCCCTGCTGCCCTGTTCGTCCCTCGACGACACCGTCGCCTTCTACCAGGTCCTCGGCTTCGCGCCGACCTACCGCCAGCGCCGGCCCCACCCGTACGCGGCGCTGCGGCGCGAGGACCTGCACCTGCACTTCTTCGAGATGGCGGGCTTCGACCCGGCCGCCTCCTACGGCTCCTGCCTGGTGCTGACCCGCGACATCGCCGCGCTGCACGGGGCGTTCGCGGCGGGCATGCGGGCCGCGTACGGCAAGGTGCTGGTCACCGGCATCCCGCGGATGACCCGGCCGCGGGCCCGCAGCAACGCCGCCGGGGTGAGCGGCTTCAGCGTCATCGACCCCGGCGGCAACTGGATCCGCGTCGTGCAGCACAGCGACACCGAGGCGCCGGCGCCGGCGCCGGCCGGGCGGCTGGCCCGGGCCCTGGCGAACGCGGTGGTGCTGGCCGACTCCAAGGGCGACGCCCGGCAGGCCGCCCGGATCCTGGACGGCGCGCTGGCCCGCGCCGAGCCCGGCGACGACCCGATGGGGCTGGTCGAGGCGCTGGTCTACCGGGCGGAGCTGGCGCTGGTGCTGCAGGACCCGGCTGCCGCGGGGGAGCTGCTGGCGCGGGCCGGGCGGGTGCCGCTGAGCCCGCCGGACGCGGGCCGGGCGGCGACCGCGTTCGAGACGGCGGCGGATCTCACCGCCGCCCTGCCCTGAGACCGCGCCGTGCCCGGGGCGAGTACCCGCCGGGCGGCGCGCTGGCGCCGGGCCGGGCGGGGCTCGGAGGCATTCTGGCGGCGTCTGCCCGGGGCGCCGGGCGGCGAGCCGGCCGGCGGCGCGGGTCAGCCGGCCGGGGTCAGCACCAGCCGCAGCCGCCGCTCGGCCCGGCGCAGCTCCGCACGCAGCCGGTCCAGCTCCCGCGCCGTGCCCGCCGGCAACGGCCCCGACCGGGCCGTGTCCTCCAGCCGGTCGCACACCGCCGCCACCGCCGCCGCGCCGATGTTGCCCGCCGCGCCCTTCAGGCTGTGCGCCTGCTCCTCCAACGCCGTCCGGTCGCCGCGCTCGAAGGCCTCCTGCAGCGCGGCCAGGTGCAGCGGGGCCCGCTTCAGGAACGACTCCACCAGCCGGTGCACCAGGTCGCGTTCCGGTCCGGTACGGTCGCCGGCCAGTTCGTCCAGGCGGCGGCCGATCGGGTCGTCGTGGTGGCCGGTCGCCGCGGCCGGCAGCAGCGGCACCGCCGGGTCGCCGTGCACCCAGCGGTCCAGGGCGTGCTCGAGCTCGGCCGGGTTCACCGGCTTGGCCAGGTAGTCGTCCATCCCGGCGGCCAGGCAGCGTTCCCGGTCGGCGACCAGCGCGCTGGCGGTCATCGCGATGATCGGCGTGCGGGTGCCGCCCGGCTGTTCGCGGCTGCGCAGCCGGGCGGTCGCGGTGAAGCCGTCCATCCGGGGCATCCGGCAGTCCATCAGGATCGCGTCGTAGCGCCGGGCGGCGGCCATCTCGCAGGCCTGCAGCCCGTCGCCGGCCACGTCGGCGCGGTAGCCCAGGCCGGCCAGCACGCCCACGGCGACCATCTGGTTGATGTCGTTGTCCTCGACCAGCAGCACGGTGCCGCGCCCGGCGAGCGGTCCCGCCGGCGCCGGAGCGGCCGCGGTCGGCACCGGCACCACCGCGGCCATGCTCTGCGCCAGCAGGTCGTACAGGTCGGAGCGGTGCACCGGCTTGGCCAGGTGGGTGGCGCCGTCGCCGAGGTCCGCGGGGCCGTTGAGGATCACCACGTGCACGGCCGGCACCGCCGGGTCGGCGGCGACCGCCCGGGCCAGCCCGGCGGTGTCGACCTCGCCGGGGTCCGCGTCCAGCAGCAGCACGTCGTAGGGGCGCCCGCGGGCCGCCGCGTCGCGCAGCAGGTCCAGCGCCGCCGGCCCGGTGCCGGTGGTAGTGACGCTGAACTCCCAGCGGGTCAGGTCGGCCTCCAGCGCGGCCCGGTCCGGGCCGGCGCCGACGATCAGGGCGCGCAGCCCGGCCGCCGGCGGGGCGGTCGCGCCGGCGTCGCCCCGGGTCGGCTCGAACGGGATCTCGCACCAGAACGTGCTGCCCCGGCCCGGTTCGCTGGTGACCCCGATGGTGCCGCCCATCGCCTCGGTGAGCTGCCGGCTGATCGCCAGGCCCAGCCCGGTGCCGCCGTACGTGCGGGTGGTCGACGCGTCGGCCTGGGTGAACGGCTCGAACAGCCGGTCGGCGTCGGCCGGGGCGATGCCGATGCCGGTGTCGGTGACCGTGAACCGCACGGCGGTCCCGCCGGCCGGTGCGGCGGCCAGGGTCACGCTGCCGTGGGCGGTGAACTTGACCGCGTTGCCGACGAGGTTGAGCAGGACCTGCCGGACCCGGCCGCCGTCGCCGCGTACCGCCGCGGGCAGGCCGGCACCCGGGCGGGCCTGCACCGTCAGGCCCTTGTCCTGGGCCGCCGGCCGGATCAGCGCGACGGCCTCGTCCAGCAGCGCGACCAGGTCGAAGTCGGCCGGGTCCAGCTGCACCTTGCCGGCCTCGATCTTGGAGTAGTCGAGGATGTCGTTGATGACGCCGAGCAGCGCGGTGCCGGCGGAGTGGATCCCGGTGGCGTAGCGGCGCTGGCCGGGGTCCAGCTCGGTGCCGATCAGCAGCGCGGCCAGCCCCAGCACGCCGTTCATCGGGGTGCGGATCTCGTGGCTCATGGTGGCCAGGAACTCGCTCTTGATCCGCGACTGGGTCAGCGCCTCGTCCCGGGCGGCCTCGGCCAGCGCGGTGGCCCGGCGCAGGTCGGTGACGTCCAGCGAGACGCCGCAGATCGCGTACAGCTCGCCGGCGGCGTCGTAGAGCGGGAACTTGTTGGACTCGTAGACGCGCCGGTCGCCGTCGCTCTGGTTGATCTCCTCCAGGTGCACGGCGCCGGCGTACGCCAGCCGGTCGTTGGCCCGCCACACCGGGGCCAGCACCGGGTCGAGGAACTCGTCGGTCTGGCCGAGCAGGTCGGCCTCGGTGACCCCGAACGACGCCTGGAAGGCCTCGTTGGCCAGCAGGTACCGGCCCTGCAGGTCCTTGATGTAGATCGACGACTGGCTGTTGCTGACCACCGCGCGCAGCATCGCGGTCTGCGCGTCGCGTTCCGCCTCGGCCTGGTCGCGGACCTCGGTGATCTTCTCGCGCAGTTCGATCTCGTGGCGGCGCTGCTGCTCGTGCGGGTCGACGAACAGCGCGCCGGTGCCGGACAGCAGCACGCCGTAGCTGCGGCGCAGGGTCCAGTAGTAGATGCCGGCCGCGGCGGTGGTCACGTCCCAGACCGCGGTGGGCCACAGCGACCAGCCGGACGTGTCGTGCATGCCCGGCATCGCCACCGCGTCGATACTGGCCTGCCAGTACATGGCGGCGTGCAGGGCGTGGCCGACCGCGCAGCTGAAGAAGATCATGGCGGTGGCCACGGCGAGGCGGTTGCTGCGCAGCTGACCCGCGCGCACCACCGGCACCGCGATCGCGATCGTGATCGCGGCGTAGGCGCAGGCGATCACGAGGTTGCCCGCCAGAGCCCATTGCTGCGCCATATCCTGCTGTTCGGCGTGCCGGGGGCGGCGCTTAGCCGCCGAGGAACTCCCGGACCGCCGGGGCGACGACCGACGCCTTCACCAGGTGGGTCTGGCCGGGCAGGGTGCGGTAGTCGGCCTTGGGCAGCGCCTGGCTGAACGCCCGCGCCGCGTGGCGCATGTAGCGGGGGCTCCTGCCGCCGTCCAGGACGATCGCCGGGGCGCTCACGCCGGACCAGCGGGCCGCATCGAGCGGCAGGCCCCGGCCGGTGTCGCCGAGGATGCGCAGGTCGTAGGGGAGCGTGTGGGCGGCTGCCTTGATCTTGCGGAAGGGCGGCAGCACCGACAGGATCCGCACCGCGAAACCGGGCATGTCGACCGAGCGCAGGAACTTCTTGACCGCGCCGCCGGTGTCGCCGGCCGCGATCAGCGCCTCGGTCTCGGCCAGGAACGTCTCCGGGCGCGGCGCGTGGGTGTCGTCGACGATGAACGGCGGCTCGTACAGGGCCAGGCGGGTGAAACCGGGCAGGCGGTGGGCGGCGTCGGCGGCCAGCACCGCCCCGGAGGACGCGCCGAACAGGTACGCCGTACCGCCGGCGACCGCGAGCAGCGCGGCCAGGTCCTCGATCTCCCGGTCGGCCGACCAGGGCGGGGTGTCGCCGCTCTCGCCGCGGCCGCGCCGGTCGTAGCAGTAGACGGTGCAGGTGTCGGCGAGCGCGGCGGCGAGGTCGCGGGCAGGTCCCTGGCCGCGGTAGCACATGGCGCCGTCGACCAGGATCAGCGCGGGTCCGGCCCCGACGGTCTCGTAGGCGATGGTGGTGCCGTCGGCGGAGGTGACAGTCGGCATCGTGGATCCTTCAGTCGGAGCCGTGGTCGGCCAGGGAGTCGAGGAAGCCGGCCCAGACGCCGGGGTCCGCTGCGGTGAACAGGGCGTGGCCGGCGACCAGTGAGCCGTGGAAGCCGCGCAGGAAGCGGTAGACGGCGTCCGGGGCGCGCACCGCCAGCGCGTGCGGGTTGACGAACGACACGACACCGTCCGGGATGACCGCGGTGTGCACCGGGTCGCCGGGGCGCGGCGCCGGGCCCAGGCCCAGGGCCGTGTGCAGCCGCTGCCAGGTCGCCGGCCAGTCGGTGACCGGCGGGCCGAACACGGTCACCGGGGTGGCGGGCCGGCCGGCGAAGTGGCGCAGGTAGTCGGTCAGCGTGTGGAAGAACAGCTCGGTGCCGTACCGCATCGCCTCGAACTCGTCGGCCCAGTCGTCACCCGGCAGGAAACCGCTGGTCACCGTGCGCAGCACGGTGGCCGCGCCGGCGCGGCCCTCGATCAGATACTCGTACGCGACGAAGCGCCCGTCCTCGGCGGTGGCACTGCGGTAGCCGAACCGGTGCGGCTCGTCGGCGACCGTGACGGTGCCCGCCGGCACCCAGCCGTCGCCGAACGAGGTGCGCACGGTGTCCCCGTTGATCTCGGTCCGCCCGACGAACCAGGAACTGATCCCGGGCCCGGTGGCGATCGCGTCCCACACCTGCCGCGGGGTGGCCGGCACCTGCGCG
Organism: Actinoplanes sp. NPDC049599; assembly: GCF_044465625.1. Lineage (NCBI taxonomy): Bacteria > Bacillati > Actinomycetota > Actinomycetes > Micromonosporales > Micromonosporaceae > Actinoplanes > Actinoplanes sp. NPDC049599. The sequence continues at coordinate 160,811 of NZ_JBITLX010000020.1, read as the reverse complement.
TCCAGCCGGCTCTCGAACTCCTTGCCCATCCGCTCAGCCCTCCCGGGCCGCGGCCGGGTGCACCGCGACCACCAGCCGGTGGCTGCGCCCGCCCGGGGCGTCCTCGTCGTGGAAGCGGCTGACCAGCGCCGTCACGGCCACCGTCAGCTCCTCGGCGAACGCCGCCCGGTCCGCCGCGCTGGCGAACCGGATCTCGCCGTCGATGGCGAACGTGGCAACCTTCTGCCGGGCCCGGTCGGCGCCGGTGATCAGCGCGCCGACGTCGCGGACCAGCCGTGCGGCGACCGCGAGCAGCCAGCGCGCCGACAGCCGGTCCGGGGCGCGGGCCGGGTCCGGGGCCACGGCGGCCAGCGCCGAGGGGGAGATCACGTACGAGGCGGCGGTGGCCTGCAGCACCCGCTCGGTGACGTTGCCCCGGCGGCGCTCCTCGACCAGCCGGAGCAGCCCGTGCTGCTCCAGCGTGCGCAGGTGGTAGTTGACCTTCTGCCGGGGCAGGCCGACCTGGGCGGCGAGCATCGTGGCCGAGCCGGGCACGGCCAGCGCGGCGAGCAGCCGGCTGCGGATCGGATCGAGGCTGGCCTCGGCCGCGGCCGGGTCCTCGATCACTGCGACGTCTTCCATGCCGCCACCCTCTCACCGACAAATTAATTTGTCCATACTAGGCTCGGTGCGGTGAGGATCCCGCCGGGCGACCTGGTCGCCGACCCCGCCACCGCCCACGAGCTGCCGCACAACACCGTCAGCGGCGCCACCGGCGGCATCTGGCGGGTCGACCGGGCCGGCACCCCCGCGGTCCTGAAGATCTCCACCCCCGGCCGGCCGGACGCGGCGCCGCACTTCCAGGCCTCCGACGAGCCGGGGCACTGGAACTACTGGCGGCGTGAGCTGCTGGCGTACCGCACCGGGCTGGCGCACACCGCGTTCGCCGACGCCGGGCTGTCCGCGCCGGCGCTGCTGGGCACCGAGGAACGCCCCGACGGCTCCGTCGCCCTCTGGCTGGAACACGTCACCGGGACGCCGGGCACCGACTGCGGCAGCGCGGAACTGGGCGAGGTCGCGTACCGGATCGGCGCCGGGCAGGCCCGCTGGCTCGGCCGGCCGCCGGCCGACGCCTGGCTGGCGCGTGACTTCCTGCGCGACTACACCACCGCCCAGTCGGCCGCCGCCGAGCCGGACTGGGACCACCCGGCCGCGGTCGCCGGCTGGTCCCCGCGGCTGCGCGCCGACCTGCGCCTGCTCTGGCAGCGCCGGCACGAGCTGCTGGCCGCCGCCGACCGGCTGCCCCGCACGCTGTGCCACCACGACCTGTGGCCGATGAACCTGATCATCGGCGCGGCCGGGCCGGTCCTGCTCGACTGGGCGTTCGCCGGCCCGGGCGCGATCGGCGAGGACGTCGCCAACCTGACCCTGGACACGTTCTTCGACGGCCTGATCGACATCGGACTGCTCGACGAGGTGACGGCCGCGGTCGCCGACGGCTACCGCCGGGGCCTGGCCGGCGCGGTCGACGAGGCGACCCTGCACCGGGCGATCAGGCTGACCGGCGCGGCGAAGTACTACTGGCTGGCGCCGCGGATGCTGGCCGCGGCGGCACGGGCGCCGCGCAGGGGTGTGTACGACTCGCGGGACACCGCGGAGGTGTTCGCGGGGCGGGCGCCGGTGTTGTCGCTGGTGACCCGGTGGGCCCGCGCGGCGCTGAGCTGACCATTGCCCGGTCGGGTTGCCCAGCTGAACTGAGCGGCCGGGCTTGGGCGAACCGAGGCTCACGGCCCTGACTGGTGATCTTGCGAAGACTAGCGGTAAGGCTGGCCAGGGGCATGCGTTGTGGGACCGGAGGCTGCCCGACGGCGGGTGGCTACTTCCAGTCCTCTGGCAGCTTTCCGCCGTTCGCCTTCATCGTTTCCTTCGCTCTGTTGGCGTCGCCGAACGTCTCTGGCATCCACATGCTGAAGTCGGTTGCGCTGAGTCGCAGGGCGGAGTCCACAACAAAAGGCTTCGCAGAAGTCGTAGTTCTCGGCGCTGTAGTGGTACTGCCCGTCCAGGTGGACAGCGTAGAGCTCTCCGCCGAACTGCATGTCCACGTCGGGAGTGAGCATCGAGAACCGGGCGTAGCGGGCCAGGTCCAGGCCGGCGACCTGCGCACGCAGTACGCGCCGCGCCGTGGTGACGCTGGTGGGTGCGGGCGATACCCTCGGCGCCCAACCATTCAAGTTCGGGAGCGCCGCGTGCCGTCGATCAATTGGGACACCGTGTCGACTGCCGGCGCGACGGCTCTGGTCGTGACCTTGGCGGTCGAATACGTGGCGAAGCCGCGGCTGGAGGCCCGCAAGGAAGCGATCCTGGATGCGCTGCGGGCTCGCCGTGAGGTGCAGGCGCTGGTGTTGCGGATGACGGTGGCGGCGCAGAGGTATGCGGCGGATATGCCGGACGGCGTCGATCCGCGGCTACGCACGAAGTGGGCCACCGAACGCAACCGGCAGTACGCGGTGCTGGAGGAGCTGGTGCTGAAGCTGTCCGATGAGGTGCCTCGGTACGCGTCGACGTTCCGGCAGCCGCTGAGGGATCTCGTCGTTCAGGTCGCGTACACCGCGTTCGGGATCATGTTGTCGCTGCGGCCGAAGACGCGGAAGGCGCAGATGCTCGTCGAGTTGGGGACCGCGGCCGCGGCGGTGCTCGATCTCCCGGCGCCGTGGAAGGTGGTATGGCGGGCCTTGCCGTGGCAGCGGTCCGCGGATGAGGTGCGGCGGTTGGTCGCCCAGGCAGAGGGTGAGCCCGCTCCCGATGCCGGAGGCAAGCAGGTCGGCTAACGCGCCGGTCGACGGGGGCCAAAGCCGGCGGCCTCGATCCCACCCCAAGATCATCGCTAGCGTGACTCCTCCGAACATTGGTCCTCACGCCCCTGGTCGGTCATGTCCGTTGATATTCCGCCAGGACTACGGGAACCCCTTTCGGTTCGGGCCTGGTCGAGCGCGGTTTCTGCCGTGGCGGGCTACTCGCCCACGCTGACCGGCAGGGCGGTGGCTGCGTCCATCCGGTCGACCCTCGTCGTCAGTGACCTCTGCCGGCGGGTGGGGTAAATCAGTCGTGCGATGAGCTCGATGACCGCGTCGGCGGTGATCGTGGTGTGCTCGGCCGGCCGTGGGTATCACACCCCGAGGCGCGAACTCCGAAATGGCGTCTAGCATGCCCTCTGACCAGCCTTACCGCTAGCTTTCGCAAGATCACTAGTCGAGGCCCTCACCAGCTGAGCTGAGCGGCCGGGCCGGGGGTGAGAGCCGGGCTGGTCAGTCCGGCGGGGCGAGGCGGGCGGTCGGCGGGAACGACACGTGCCAGCGGCCCGTGCGGTGGGTCAGCCTGATCAGCGACAGCGGCGCCACGTCCAGCTGCCACACCGCCGCGTCCGGCAGGCCCAGCGCGTGGGTCAGCGCCGCCCGGATCACCACCGGGTGCGCCACCGCGACCGTGCGCTGCCCGGCCTGGGTGTCCAGCCAGGCGCCCACCCGCTTGCGGACCGCCGTCAGCGACTCGCCGCCGTGCGCGGCCGCGCCCGGGTCGGTGAGCCAGGCCTGCAGGCCCTCCGGATCCCGGCCCGCCACGTCGCCCAGGCCCAGCCCGGTCCAGCTGCCGTACCCGGGATCGGCCAGCGCCCGCTCGACCACCGGGTCGTCGTGGCCGGGGTCGTCGTGGCCCAGCGCCCGGGCGGTCTGCAGCGCCGCCTGCGAGGGCGCGCAGACCCAGCGGTCCGCGCGGCCGCCGAGGTCGGGACCGTCCGGGTCGGACAGGGCGAGGGCGGCCCGCAGGCCGCCCTCGTCGAGATCGTCGTCGCCGCCGAAGACCGCCCGGCGCAGGGCCGGTGTCGTGGCGGCGGCGAGCAGCCGCAACCCGCTCACGCCGGCACGGCCTCGGCCGGCGTCTCGCGCACCGCGGGGCGCAGCCGCGGCAGCAGGGCCGCGAACGCCAGCCCCAGCGCGGTCCAGAGGGTGACCTGGGTGCCGAGCGAGGCGAGCCGGAAGGTCCACAGCAGGCTCGGCGGGAACGTATCGGGCACCTCGTCGATCGCGGGCAGCAGCAGGTAGCCGATCGCCACCACGGCCACGAAGCCCAGCACGGCGGCCGTGGCCCGCAGCCACTCCGGCGCCTGCGCGCGCGGCGCCCGGAAGGCCACCACCGCGGCCCAGACCGCGACCAGGCCGATCACCACGATCGCCAGCCAGCTGATGGTGCGCTGGTTGATCGTCGCCGGGTCGCCGACCGCGGGCGGGTTCGCCGGATACTTGCCGAACGGCACCAGCACCACCCCCAGCAGCGCGGCCCCGGCCAGCCCGAACGCCGCCCGGGTGTCGCTCGGGGTGCGCAACCGGCGGCGCAGCACCGTGTACGCCGTCGCGAGCAGCCCGCCCATCGCCACGCCGTACAGGGCGGTGGCCAGGAACAGCCCGACCTTCTGGCCGGCGCGCGAGACCAGCTCCTGGTCGTGGTGACCGTCATCGGTCCCGTGCGCCGGGGCGGTGGCGGCCGCGGCCTGCTCGATGGCGATCGCGGCGTCGATCCGGCTCTCCCCGCTCGCGTACGCGAAGACACCGGCCAGCAGACCGGCGATCAGGCCGGCCAGCAGGCCGCGCAGCAGGAGGGCACCGTAGCTCGGGGTGGTGCGCGGCGAACTCAGTGACACGGGACGCCGAGCAGGTGCCGCCCGTCGTGCATGAGCTCGTGCAGGTACATGCCGCTCTGCGACAGCGCACCCTGATCGAAGGCGACCAGGTAGGCCAGCAGCATGAGCAGGATGACGGCGCCGGCGGCCGCGGTGAGGACCCGCGCGGAGACCGCGGGCGTGCTCGGCCGGGTTACCGCCTGCGTGGTGTTCGACATGACTGGGTAAGTCCTCCTACCGGGATGACGCGTCCCGTTCAACAGGCCTGCGTCCGGGTGAGCGTCCTGACTCACGGGCCCGGGGACCCGTTCACAGTGGCGCGACCGCACCGGATTCTCACCGGTTTCCCTCACCACGGCGCAGATGGTTCCCCCAACCTAGCGGCGGCCGCCGGACCGGGTCAATCGAGCCCCCGGTCACAGCCGCCGGGGCAGCACCCCGCGGGCCGCCTCGGTACCATCCAAGCCGATCGGTCCCGGGGGAGTGGCGATGAGGTTGCACACCGTAGCGGCGGCGCTGACCGCGTCGGCCGCCGTGCTGGCGCCCGCCGCGCCCGCGCAGGCCCGCGCCTTCGCCTGCCAGAGCCTGCCCGCCCCGGCCAAGGTCAGCGCGGCGGTGCCGTACGAGACGCAGCTGTTCGCCCCCGAGCGGCTGGCACCGTTCGCCACCGGCGCCGGTATCCGCATCGCGGTCGTCGACTCCGGCGTGGACGCCGGCCACCCGCAGCTCGACGGCCAGGTCGCCGCCGGCCGCGACTTCCTGCACGGCAACGCCACCGGCCGGCAGGACTGCGTCGGGCACGGCACCGCCGTGGCAAGCGTCATCGCCGCCCGGCCCGTCGCCGGCGCGGGCCTGCGCGGGCTGGCGCCCGGCGCCACCATCGTGCCGGTGCGGGTCAGCGAGCAGACCGACACCGAGCAGCAGAACGGCGAGCCGGCCAGCCCGGCCAGGTTCGCCACCGCGATCGACTGGGCGGTCGACGAGGGCGGCGCCGACGTGATCAACATGTCGCTGGTGATGACCGACGACGACGACCGGGTGCGGGCGGCGGTCGCCCGCGCGACCGCCGCCGGGGTGATCGTGGTGGCCGCGGCCGGCAACCACGGCCGGCCCGACGAGGCCAACCCGCGGCCGTACCCGGCGTCCTATCCGGACGTGATCGGGGTCGGCGCGATCGGCCCGGACGGGGTGGCCGGCGACTTCTCCCAGCACGGCGACTATGTGGACGTGGTGGCGCCGGGGGTCGGTGTCACCCTCGCGGCGCGCGGCGAGGGGCACACCCGGGGCGACGGCACCAGCTACGCGGCGCCGTTCGTGGCGGCCACCGCGGCGCTGGTCAAGCAGCGGTTCCCGGCGCTGACCCCGGCCCAGGTGGCCCGGCGGATCTTCGCCACCGCCGACCCGGCACCCGGCGGGCGGCGCAGCGAGCGGTACGGCTTCGGGGTGCTGAACCCGTACCGGGCGCTGACCGAGACGCTCGGGCCGGAGACCCGCCCGGCGCCCGCGCCGGCAGTCATGCACACCGAGGACCCGGCGGCCGTCGCGCTGGCCGCCCGGCGCGACCACGCCCGCGACATGTCCCTGCTGGCCGCCGCGATCGGCGCCGGCGTGGTGCTGCTGGTGGTGCTGGTCACCGCCGCGCTGCGCCGGGGCCGGCGCCGCGGCTGGCGCCCGCCCGACCCCGAGCTGCCCTGACCGCGCTGCCCCCTGCGAGGTGATCATGTCCGTCCTGACCCGGGAGCAGACATCATGAGCACCGCCCAGACGGTCCGGGCCTGGCTGCGCGAGCGCGGCGCCGAGCGGATCGCGCACCCCCGGCGGCACCCTGTACGCCCACCTGGGCCGGGTCCACGACCGGCTGGGCGCGCTCGGCCACGACCCGCAGGTGCGGCTGGCCGGGCTGGCCCACGCCGCCTACGGCACCGACGGCTTCGACCGGAGCCTGCTCGAGGTCGCCGACCGGCACCTGCTGCGCGCGCTGGTCGGCGACCGGGCCGAGGCGCTGATCTACCTGTACGGCGCCTGCGACCGGTCCCGCACCTGGCGGGCGCTGCCGCAGACCGGCCGGGTCCGGGACCGCTTCACCGGCGCCGAGCACACCCTGGCCCCGGAGCAGCTCGGCCCGTTCACCGATCTGAGCATCGTCAACGAGCTGGACGTGGCCGAGCACGACCCGGGCTTCGTCACCCGGCACGGCGACTACTTCCGCGACCTGTTCGCCACCTGGGCGCCGCTGGCCTCGCCGCCGGTGCTCGCCGAGGCCCGCCGCGTGCTGGGGTGATGGCAGGAATCGTCATGGTTGTGGCCTGGACGCCACCACGGCCGGCCCGCCAGCATCGAGGTCATGGGGGACCGCCGGATCGTCGCCGTCGTCTACGACGGCTTTCAGCTGCTCGACCTGGCCGGCCCGGCCGACGTGTTCGCCACCGCGGCGCTGATCGCCCGGGGCGGCTACCGGCTGGAGGTGGCCGCCGCCGCGCCCGGAGCGGTCCGCGCCCACAACGGCGTCAGCACCACCGCGGTCGGCTTCGACGAGCTCACCGACATCGACACGCTGCTGGTCACCGGCGGGCTGTCCGCGCCCCGGCAGCTGCACCTGGCCGGCCCGATCGCCGCCCTGGCCCGCCGCGCCCGGCGGGTCGCCTCGGTGTGCAACGGCGCGCTGCTGCTGGCCGAGGCCGGCCTGCTGGACGGCCGCCGCGCCACCACCCACTGGCTGATCGCCGGGGACCTCGCCGCGCAGTACCCGCGGGTGCGCGTCGACCCGGACCCGATCTACCTGCGCGACGGTCCGGTGTGGACCTCCGCCGGGGTCACCGCGGGCATCGACCTGGCGCTGGCGCTGGTAGCCGCGGACCACGGCGCCGCGCTGGCCGCCGACGTGGCCCGCGGCCTGGTCGTCTACCTGCACCGCCCGGGCGGGCAGAGCCAGTTCAGCACCCCGATGCGCGCCGCCGCACCGAGCAGCGAGACGCTGCGCGAGCTGCAGGCCTACATCGACGCCAACCCGGCCGCCGACCTGTCGGTGCCGGCGCTGGCCCGGCGCACCGCGATGAGCGAACGGCACTTCTCCCGCATCTTCACCCGCCAGGTCGGCATGTCCCCCGGCCGCTACGTCGAGCACAGCCGCGCCGACGCCGCCCGCCGGCTGCTGGAGTCCACCGACGCGCCGCTGGCCCGGATCGCCCGCGACTGCGGCCTCGGGCTGCCCGAGACGCTGTACCGCACGTTCCGCCGGCGCTGGCGGGTCTCACCGGCCGACTACCGCCGCCGTTTCCAGCAGAGAGAGGCCTGAGGCCATGCACGTCGCGATCCCGCTGTACCCCCGGTTCACCGCCCTGGACGCTGTCGGGCCCTACACGGTGCTCGGCTTCGCCCCCGGGATCACCGTGACGTTCGTGGCCGCGGCGCCCGGCCCGGTGACCGACGACCTGGGCAGCCTGACGCTGACCGCGACCGCCGGCTACGCCGCGCTGGCGCACCCGGACGTGATCGTGGTGCCCGGCGGCCCCGGCACCGCCGAGGCGATGGCCGACACCGGGCTGCGGGACTGGCTGGTGGCCGCCCGCGCGCGCTGGACGACCTCGGTGTGCAGCGGCTCGTTCCTGCTGGCGGGCGCCGGTCTGCTGGCCGGGCGCCGGGCCACCAGCCACTGGGGGTGGCGCGACGGGCTCGCCGCGTTCGGGGCGCAGCCGGTCGAGGAGCGGGTCGTGATCGACGGCCCGGTCATCACCGCGGCCGGCGTCTCGGCCGGCATCGACATGGCGCTGACCCTGCTCGCCCGGCTGCGCGACGACAACACCGCCCGGGCCGTGCAGCTGGCCATGGAGTACGACCCCGACCCGCCGTTCGCCGCGGGCTCGCCGCGCTGCGCGCCGCCCGGGCTGGCCGAGCGGGCGCTCGCGCTGATCCGCTGACCGGCGGCGGGCACGCTCATGCCCGGGGCCCGGCTGCCGATAGGAGTCATGACCACTGTCCGGCGAGCAGAAGGAGCGGCCATGCACGAGTCCCGGGAACGCTGGTTCGGCGTCGGGCGCAGCCTGCTGAGCGACCCCGCCGCCGCCGGTGCCGCCGCCGCCCGGGACGCCGTCGCCGACCGGCGGGCCACGCTGCTGGTGGTCTTCGCCTCGCTGCCGTACGCGACCCAGGCGATGGCCGAGGCCGCGCACCGGGCCGCCGGCGGCGACGTGCCGATGATCGGCTGCTCCACCGCCGGCGAGTTCAGCCCCGACGGGCGCGGCGAGACCGTGGTCGTGCTGGCGTTCGGCGGCACCGGCTTCGTCACCTCCGTACGGGCCGTGCCGGAGGGCTCGTGCGACCTGCGCGAGGCCGGCATGCGCGCGGCCAGCTGCCTCGACGACATCGACCGGGAGTTCCGGACCGTGCTGCTGCTCGGCGACGGGCGCAGCAGCGACCAGCAGGAGATGGTCCGGGGCGCGTACGCGGTCGCCGGCGCCGGCGTCCCGCTGATCGGCGCCTGCGCGGCCGACGGGCTCACCCAGACCTCGACCCGGCACTTCTTCAGCGACGGCACCGGCGTGCAGGTGCTGACCAACGGGGTGCTGGCCGCCGCGCTGGGCTCCGACGCGCCACTGGGCCTGGGCCTGGCGCACGGCTGGCGCAAGACCGGCGAGCCGATGGTGGTCACCCGCAGCCACCAGGGCAAGATCTTCGAGCTGGACGGCGAACGCGCGCTGGACGTCTACGTGCGGCGCAGCGGGGCGAGCCCGGACCTGCTCACCGACCCGGCCGCGTTCTTCGGCTTCGCCACCGTGCACCCGCTCGGGCTGTCCCGGCGCACCGGTGAGGACCTGCGGGTGATCTTCGCCGCGGACGTCGAGGAGGGCTCGATCTCCGGGCTCGCCGACACCCCCGAGGGGGCGATGGCCTGGTACATGGAGGCCGACCCGGACGCGGTGACCGGCGCGGCGGCCGCGGCCGCCACCGCAGCCGTCGACGCCCTCGGCGGCGCCGACCCGCTCGGCGTGTTCGTCTTCGACTGCTGCGTGCGCGGCCTCGCGCTGGGCCCGGAGGGTACGGACGCCGCCGGCAAGCAGCTCGCCGAGGCGCTCGGCGACGTGCCGTTCGGCGGCTTCTACAGCAACGGCGAGATCGTCCGGACCACCGGCGCCAAGGGCATGCACCATCTGACCGTCGCCGCGCTCGCCGTCAGCTGATCGCCGGGCATGGGCAGCAACTGGTCGACGCTCCAGCTGACCGAGTTCTTCAGCGCCATCACCCGGGCCGGCGACGAGGCCGGCGCCGCCCAGCTGGCCGTGGAACGCGCCGCCGAGGCCACCGAGGCGGAGATCGCCGCCGTGCTGTCCGGCGGTGAGCTGCTCGCCTGCCTCGGGCTGGGCCGGCAGACCCGCACCGACACCCTCAGCGGCGTCACCCCGGCCGTCGAGACCCTCACCGTGCCCGGCCTGGGCACCTTCCACAGCACCGTGCACCCGCTCGGCGGCGACACCGACGGCCAGCTGATGCTCGGCCGCCGCGAGGGCGGCTTCGAGGCCGAGGAACGCCAGATGCTGCAGGGCATGGCCCGGGTGCTCGGGCTGGCGCTGCGCGGGCTGCGCACCCTGGCCGCCGAGCGTGACCTGCGCCGCGACCGCGAGCAGCAGGCCGAGGCCCGGCTGGTGCTGGTCACCGCCCTGGAAAAACGCGAGCAGCTGCTCGAGACGCTGCTGCAGATCCAGCGGGCGGTCAGCCAGCGCGCGCCGCTGCAGGAGATCCTCGACTCGGTGACCCGGGGCGCCTCCGCGGTGGCCGACGGGGCACCGGCCGCGCTGGTGCTGCGCGACGCCGACAACCCGGGCGAGACGCTGGTCGCGTCGCTGACCCCGGGACACGAGCACGCCCGGCACGACCCGGTGGTGCTGGGCGCGGCGCTGCGGGCGATGCGCAAGGACCACCCGGTCGACCAGGACGCGGTGCTCGCCGCGCCGGTGCACGTCGGCGGGGACGTGGCGGGCAGCCTGGTGCTCGGCCCGGTGGCGGCCACGGTCCGGGCCCAGGAACGCCGCGACGTGCTGGCCGCGTTCGCCGAGCAGGCCAGCCTGGCGCTGACCGGCGCGCACTCGATCGCCGCGGTCCGGCAGGCGTACCACGACGGGCTCACCGGGCTGCCGAACCGGACGCTGTTCCTGGAACGGCTGGACCGGGCGCTGGACGTGAGCGCCCGCTCGCGCGCCCGGATCGCCGTCCTGTTCCTCGATCTGGACCTGTTCAAGCAGGTCAACGACACGCTCGGGCACGCCGCCGGCGACGAGCTGCTGCGCGGGGTGGCCGGCCGGCTGCGCGCCGCGGTCCGCGGCGGCGACATGGCCGCCCGGCTCGGCGGGGACGAGTTCGCGATCCTGCTGGAGCCGGTCGACGACCCCGCCCAGGCCGGCGAGATCGCCGAGCGGATCAGCGCGGCGGTCGCGCAGCCGTTCACGATCGCCGGCAAGGAGGTGCTGACCCGGGCCAGCATCGGCATCGCGCTCAGCGACCCGGGCACCGCCGCCGGCGACGACCTGGTCCAGGACGCCGACGTGGCCATGTACCGGGCCAAGAAGAGCCGACCGGGCAGCTACCTGCTGTTCGAGCCGGGCATGCGCAGCGAACTGCTGCGCCGGATGGAACTGACCGCCGAGGCGGCCCGGGCGTTCGAGGCCGGCGAGTTCCGGCTGGCCTACCAGCCGATCGTGGCGCTGCCGGACGCCCGCCCGGTCGCCGTGGAGGCCCTGCTGCGCTGGACCCACCCGCGCCTGGGCGCGATCCCGCCGGCCACGTTCGTCCCGCTGGCCGAACAGAGCGGCCTGATCGTCGCACTGGGCCGCTGGGTGCTGCGCGAGGCGTGCCGGGAGCTGGCCGGCTGGCGCGCGCACGGGCTGCCGGAGCTCACCGTCAGCGTCAACGTCTCCGGCCGGCAGCTGGCCGACGAGCGGCTGGTCGCCGACGTGCTGGCGGTGCTGGCCGAGACCGGCCTGCCGCCGGCGTCGGTGACCCTGGAGGTCACCGAGACCGCGCTGATGCGCGACCCGGGCCAGGCGCTGCGGCGGCTGCGGGCCCTGCACCGCACGGGCGTACGGCTGGCCGTCGACGACTTCGGCAGCGGCGCCTCGTCGCTGGCCCACCTGGGCCGGCTCCCGATCGACCAGCTGAAGATCGACAAGTCGTTCATCGACGGGCTGACCGGCGACCGGCGCCGGCTGGCCATCGTGCGCAGCGTGCTGGAGCTCGGCAGCACGCTGGAGCTGCAGACCGTGGCCGAAGGGGTCGAGGACCCGGCGCAGCTGGCGGCGCTGTGCGGGCTGCCGTGCGACCTGGCCCAGGGTTTCCTGTTCGCCGAGCCGATGCCGGCCGCCGAGATCCCCCGCTTCGCCGCCCGGCACCGGCTGCTCGGCGCGGCCCGCTGACCCGAGCAGCCGATCCCCCACGGAGCTCAGTAACCGTTCGCCGCGGCACCCCCGACGGGATCTTGTCAGGCACCACCCGGTCGACCTTCGCCATTAGCTGCCGTCGCAGCCTCAGCGGCGGCATTCCTGCAGATCTTGATGAGCTAGAACGTTCCAGAAGTCTTTTGCGTGGTTGGTGTATCGGGCGATGGCAATAGCCCGCCGGAGTGACGTGGGCCGCGCGCCGACCGCCACCGACGCGCAAGATTTCGATCTTGTTGATGTGGGGTGAGCTCCGAACCTTAAGTCCACAAGATCGACAATTCACTGCCCGCTTCGTGACTTTTACGCCCTTTGTTCCCTTAGGAGTTCTGCGATGTGAGAATCCTGCTCAATATGTGGGCCAGTGCTGCGGGTCCGGCGGTGGGCAGGCCTCCGGCAATGCTTGGCGCGGCCGTTTCGGCGCGGCAGAAGCGTGTCGCCCGTCCGGGGGATGGCGATCGATCATCACAACAGCCATGCAAAAGACTCCCAGCCACACCACACGGCTCCAAGGTCCACCAATTGCGCCCCTTTCCTCCTGAGATGAACTCGGCAACGGGGGACCGTGATCCAGAAATGGCGAAAGTGGGGCACCCGCAGGTCGGTGCTGTTGTGCATGGACATGCAGCTGGCGCCGGCCCGCTGGACGCGTACGTCAGCGTGCGGTAACCATCTGCGCCGGCTGCGCCTAGCCGACGCCGGCCCGATCAGCCGATCTGCGCCGGCTGCGCCCGGCCGACGCCGGCCCCGATCAGCGGCCGGTCGAGTTGCTCCAGGGCCGCCCGGACGCTTCCGGCCGCGGCCGGGAGCAGCGGCAGGCGCACCGCCGGGGTCGGGATCCGGCCCCGGGCGTGCAGCACCCCCTTGATCACGGTCGGGTTGGGCTCGGCGAAGGCCGCCAGCGCCAGCCCGGTGAGCGGGCCACCCAGCGCCCGGGCCCGTACCGGATCGTCGGCCTGCCAGGCCCGCACCAGCGCGACGAACCGCTCGGTCGCCAGCTGCGCCGAGGCCAGGATGCCGCCGTGCGCGCCCAGCGCGAGCAGCGGCGAGACGAACGCGTCGTCGCCGCCGAGCACCGCGAACCCGGGCGGCGGGTCCGCCAGCAGCTCGACCGTGGCGGCGTCGATGCCGCCGGCGGCCAGCTTGATCCCGGCCACCCCCGGGATCGCGGCGAGCCGCCGCAGCGTCGCCGCCGACAACGGCTGCCCGGTCCGGTACGGCACGTGGTAGACGATGACCGGCACCGGGCCGGCCGCGGCCAGGGCCGAGAAGTACGCGACGACCCCCTCCTCGCCGGGCCGCAGGAACGGCGGCACCAGGCTCAGCACCGCCCGCACCCCGGCCCGCGCCGGCACCGCCCGCACGGCGTCGACGGTGTTTGCGCCGAGCACCAGCGGGGCGTCGTGCTCCCGGCACACCCGCGCGACGACGTCCACGACCGACCGCTGCTCGGCCGGGGTCAGCGCGGCCGGCTCACCGGTGGTGCCCAGCGCCACCAGACCGGCCGCGCCGCCCGCCAGCACGTCGTGCGCCAGGGCCGCCAGGGCGTCCAGCGCCACCGCGCCGGCCGCGTCGAACGGGGTGATCAGCGGTACGTACACACCGGAGAACGTCATGACCTCAGCCTGTGCCCATTCATGTCATAAGGTCCAGTTCCTATTGCTGCACCAAACCGTAAGCTCAGCTGATGCTGGAAGTCCGGCGCCTCCGCCTGCTCTGCGACCTCGCCCGCCTCGGCACGATCGCCGCCGTCGCGCAGGCCCACACGTACACCCCGTCCGCGGTCTCCCAGCAGCTGTCGGCGCTGGAACGCGAGGCCGGCCTGCCGCTGCTCGAACGCACCGGCCGCGGCGTCACCCTGACCCCCGCCGGCCGGGTCCTGGTCCAGCACGGCGAGACCGTGCTGGCCGCTCTGGAACAGACGACGACCGCGCTCGCGGCCCTGGCCACCGGCCTGTCCGGCCCGCTGCGCATCGGCGCGTTCCCCACCGCGGTCCGCACCCTGCTGCCGGCCACCCTGGTCGCGCTGGCCGCCCGGCACCCCGGGCTGGAGCTGATGGTCACCGAGCTGGACCCGGCGGCGGTCCCGGACGCCCTGCGCGAGCACCGCCTCGACGTGGGCCTGGTGCACGACTACGACATCGTCCCGGTCCGGCCCGACCCGATGATCGACACGGTGGCGCTGCTGGACGAGACGGTCTACCTGGCCCTGCCCGCGACCGGCAGCGGCTCGTTGCGCGAGCAGCGCGACGCCGACTGGATCCTGGCCAGCCCCGGCACCCTGTGCCACGAGGTCACCCTGAACGTGTGCCGGGCGGCGGGCTACACCCCGCGGGCCCGGCACCAGGCCGACGACTTCACCACGGTGCTGGCCCTGGTCGCCGCCGGCCAGGGCGTGGCGCTGGTGCCGGAACTGGCGACGGTCAAACCGCCGCCGGGGGTGTGGCTGGTGCCGCTGCCGACGCGGCGGCGCACCCGGATCGCGTACCGGCAGGGCGCGGCGGCCCACCCGGCGGTGGCCGCGTTCATCACCGAGATCCGCACCGCGAGCAGCGCGTACGGGTTGCCTCCGGCACTGCCGGGCACGAGGATCACCCCGAACAACTCCCGCCGGTCCGGAGAGCCGCGGTGAGCCTCCGCGGGCCCCGCTTCCCGGCGTAGGTCCGGGCGACGTCGGCCTCGCGCCTCGGCCGACCCCAGGTGCGGGCACAGTGATCACCGTGCGCAGCAGCCGCGACCGGGTCACGCCGCCTGTCGGGTCCGCTGAGCGACGCGAGCCGGTCCACCGGGCCCGGCTGGGCCTGGCGACGCCGTCTGCCAGGTCCGCAGCAGGCGCGTCCGGGCCGACCACAACGTCTGCCGCGGCCGGTCAGCGGCGCGCGCCGGTCATACCTAGGCCGCGCCGCTGATCAGCTGCTCCGCCCAGGGTGGCCGGAGCAGGGCGATCAGGATGAGGGCGGCATCGATGGCGATCCCGGCCACCAGCGCGTTGTTCCAGAACGCCACCAGCAGCGCCGCCGACAGCAGGCCGCCCACCACGGTGAGCACGGGCCAGGCGGCGGACAGGCCGGGAACGCCCCAGACCGCCAGAGCGACCAGGGCGAAGCCCGCGACGCTCGCCGCCACCAGCGCCAGCCCGAGCGGGCGGCGGGCCGCCTCCGGAACCAGCCACGGCCGGTCGAAGGTGAACTCGGGCACGTCGGGGGCGAGGTAGAGCAGGTGCACCAGCCCGTGCGCCAGCAGCACGATCCCGATCGAGACACGGACGAAGACGATCATCGAGGCCTCCTCTGGGACGTCGACCCGCTCAGCCGCCAGCCGACCACCGCCGGGCACGCGCGGACAGAGGATGAGGTCCCGGATCGGGCATCCGTTCGGATAATTACCGTATTGCCATTACCGGTAATCCATTAATCCGCCCGCACCTCCGAAACGGACAAAACGCCGGTACATCATAATGACAGTTATGGTGTAGTCCGCGGGGCCGACGACGAGGGATCGGCTGAGCGGCGCACGGCCTCCATCGCCAATGAGGTGTAGGGCTGCCCGAGGTAGGCGGTGAGCAGCACCATCAGCTCGGTGAGGGCTTCCTCGTCCAGCCCGGTGCGGTGGGCCAGCGAAAGGTAGGTGGACAGGCGCACGTCGGTCACGTTCTGGGCGACCAGCGCGGTGATGACGGCGATGCTGCGGTCCCGGTCGGTCAGGTGATGCCCCTGCCAGCCGGGGCCTCCGGCGGCTTCGAACGCTTCCCGGGTGTACGCGGCGCCGGCGTGCTCATTCATGACGCGTTCGGCCTCGGCCGGAACCATGCCGAAGTTGCGGGCGTAGACCTCCCGTCCGGCGGCGGCGCGAGCGCTCATTTCGTGCGCGGGAACGGTCGGCATGGCGTCAACTTTCTGTCGTGGTGGTCGGTGCGGTCCGAGGCCGGTCGGGTTGTCCGGCCGCCCGTGCCGACAGCAGTGGGATTCCCCGGTAGGAGTCGAGGTCGTGGGCGGGGACGACCTGCATCAGCCCGGCGACGGCGATCATGCGCAGGAGGCCTTGCCGGAGCTGTTCGGGATCGCTGTCGGCGAGTTTGCTCAGCAACCAGGGGCGTTCGACGCGACGGCGGATGCCGTCGATCTGCCAGGTGAGGTCGCCGACAAAGGCATACCTCTGCGCGGTGGGCAGGGTGACGAAGACGATGACCGAGCCGGTGGTGTGGCCACCGGCGAGGGCGATGACCACCGAGCCGTCGCCGTACACGTCGTAGCTCGACGCGAAACCCAGGTACGGCCCGTCGTCGAACCCGTACTCGTGAATCTCGTGACCCTGCGACACGCTGCGGTAGACCTTGCCGTCCGGATCGGTGGCCGCATATCGGCGCTCGGGGGCGTTCATCCAGATGGGCGTGCCGTGCAGGCCGTCGAGCCCGCTGACGTGGTCCCAGTGGGAGTGGGTCGGCAGCACACCGAGCAGTCGATGACGGTCGTAGCCGATGGCGTCCAGCTGACTGCTGACCGTCAGACCCGGTTGGTGCGGGGCGCGGACGAAGCGCGGCAGCATCGCGATGTGCGCGGCGACGCCGGCGCCGAAGCCCGCATCGATCAGCAGGTCACCGCGGGGGTGCTGCACCAGCACCGCCGACGAGGCGAAGTGCCGTTTGTCGCCGAACGACCCGCCCTTGAAGGCGAAGGCCGCGCGAGTCAGGTAGGTGCCGGTCGGCAGGTGGTGGATGGCCAGTTCCGCCGGCGGGGAGGCAGCGGGCAGCGGCTGTGGCCACGGGCCGGGTTCGGGAAGAGGAGGCATGCCGAAACCCTACGAGGTGAGATCATCTGAGTCAAGAATATCTCTGCCCAGACGATTACCTGGCCCGCCTGACCGGCCGTCACCCCCGTCGGTGCCACGATCCGGTGATCCGCCCGAGGGCCGGCGGCCACCGAGGCGCGCGGGCCTCGCACCCGGACGAAATACGCCGCGGCGAGCAGGAACACCACGAGCGCCGTGAAGACGTTGATACGTACCCCGCGAATGGTGTTCGCGGGGTCGATGCGCAGCGTTTCTATCCACAGTCGCGTCACGGGACTGGGGATGGCGGCCAGGGTCACGGCCGGCATTCTCGATCGTGAAGCTGCCGCGCGCCGTGCGATGAGCCGGCCGACCTGCAGGCCGTCACAGGCAGGAGCCCCGGTCCTCGCTGTCGCCGATGATGGCGAAGAGCATCTGGCGCAGCGACGCGATGTGCTCCTGGCTGAAGCCGTCGAGCACCGAAGCCTCGACGGCGGCGCTGGCCTCGGCGACCGTGGCGCGGAGGGCTTCGCCGTTCTCGGTGATCTCCGGGATGCGGAGACGGCGGTCACCGGGGGCGTTGCGGCGAACCACCAGGCTTCTGCGCTCGAGCCGGTCGAGCTGGCTCATCAGGGTGGTCTTGTCCAGGCTCAGCGACTTGCCGAGCTCTCCCTGGGTGAGGCCGGGGGTCTTGTCAAGTGCGCTCAGCACGATGTATTCGCGCAGCGTGAGTCCGTGCCTCTCGGCCTGTTCGCCGGTGGCGTTGTGCATGTGCTGAGCTGCTCGGTGCAGCAGCCAGGTGAGCTCGGAGTCGAGCGATGGTCTGGGCCCTGGGGCTTCTGCGTCACTAACCGTCAATGCGATCTCCCAGAAACTCGAAGCGCTGTCAGGAGCCGGGGTGGCGGCGACCTCCGTGCCGAAAGTTATCATGCAAGAAATTCTCGGGCAAGACGTTCTTGTTTGGGACGTTTGGTGCCGCCTGGCCCGTCCGGGGAGTTGAACATCTGCCGGTCTCACGGAGCCAGGACACCGACGTCAGGTGGCGGGCCGGCCGAACCAGCGGCCGAGCTGGCCGTTCAGGTCCTGCTGATCGTCACCGATCCAGGCGACGTGGCCGTCCGGGCGCAGCAGCACCCCCGGAGCCTCCAGCTCGGCGGTGGGATCCGCCAGGTGATCCACCCGGTCCGACCAGCCGCCGACGGTCAGGCGTCCGGTGCGGTCCAGCAGCAGGCCGCGGCCGCGGTGCAGCAGGTCGTACAGGTGGCCCTGTTTGATCTTGATGTCGCGCAGGCGGCGGCCGAGCAGGTCCGGGCCCGCGCCGAAGTCGTAGCGGATGCCGATCGCGGTGATCTTCTCGAGCAGGCGGCGGTTCACCTCGTTGAGGTCCATCAGGTCGGTGAGCAGCCGGCGCACCGCCCGCGGGCCCGGTTCGGGGGAGAGCAGTTCCATCTGGGCGCGGGTGTTGTCCAGCACGTCCGCGGCGACCGGATGGCGTTCGGCCTGGTAGGTGTCCAGCAGGGTGGCCGGCGCCCAGCCGCGGATCTGCGCGGCCAGCTTCCAGCCGAGGTTGAACGCGTCCTGGACGCCCAGGTTGAGGCCCTGTCCGCCGATGGGTGGATGGATGTGTGCCGCGTCGCCGGCCAGCAGCACCCGCCCCACCCGGTAGCGGTCGGCCAGCCGGGTGGCGTCGCCGAAGCGGGACAGCCAGCGCGGGGAGTGCACGCCGAAATCGGTGCCGGCGACGGCGCGCAACCGGTGCTGGAAGTCCTCCAGGGTGGGCGGTCGCGCGCGGTCGCTGACGCCCGCGGCGGGCACGACGACGGTGTAGCGCCCGGCGCCGGCGGGCCGGAGCCAGAACCGCTGATGGGTCTCGCGGACCTCGGCCACCGTGGCGGCGATCTCCTCCGGCGGCACGCCGACTGCCATCTCGCCCATCAGCGTCTCGGTCCGGGCGGGCTCGCCGGGGAAGCCGACGCCGAGCAGCTTGCGCACCGTGCTGCGGGCGCCGTCGCAGCCGACCAGGTAGCGCGTCCGCAGTTGTTCCCCGTCGGCCAGCGCGATGGTCACGCCGTTGTCGTCCTGTGCGAAACCGGCCACCGTGCAGCCGCGCCGGACCTGCGCGCCCAGGGTGATCGCGTGGTTTTCGAGCAGGTCGACGATGACCGGCTGCGGGATCCCGAGCAGATAGGCGTGCGCGGAGTCCAGGCCCTCGGGCACGGGTTTGGTGATGGCGGCGAAGAAGCCGGCGGCCGGGCGCCGGCGTCCGCGTTCGAGAACGCGCTCCAGCAGCCCGCGCATGGCCATCAGCTCGATGCTGCGGATGTGCAGTCCGACGATGCGGACGAACGACGCGGGCTCGGTGTCCTTCTCCAGGACGAGGACCCGTACGTCGTGCCGCCGCAGTTCGGCGGCCAGCATCGCGCCGGTCGGCCCGCAGCCGGCGATGATCACGTCGAAGGTGAGGGGGAGGGGCATGGCGTTGCCTTTCGGGAGTGCCGCGTTTCGGGCGCTCCCGGCGACACCTACGTCAGTCGCCCGACCGTGACGGCCTGGGGGAGCACCCACATCGATCCAGCGGTCATGGGTCTCACCTCCTCGGGCGGCGTCTCGGTCACCGGCAAGCTACAAGCCCGGGCATCCCCACGTCCACCAAATTTCCCGGCCCGAATGTCGGTACTCGGTGGTACCGTATACCGGTACTCGGTGGTACGAGGTACCACGGACCGGCGAGGAGCGGTGATGGACGACCTGACGGAGATGCTCAAGGGCACACTCGAAGGCTGCGTGCTCCAGATCATCGACCGCGAGCAGACCTACGGCTACGCCATCACCCGCCGGCTCAACGAGCTCGGCTTCGCCGACGTCATCGAGGGCACGGTCTACACCATCCTGCTGCGGCTGGAGCGCAACGGGCTCGTCCAGGTGACCAGACGGCCGTCCGAGGTGGGCCCGCCGCGCAAGTTCTACGCGCTCACCGACGCCGGCCGGAAGCACCTCGCGACGTTCTGGACGAAATGGCAGTACGTCTCGGCACGCATCAACCAGCTCAAGGAGGGCGGGAGATGAGCTTCTGGGAAACCATCACCGGCAGCGACCTCACCAGGCAATGGCACCGGTTCGACGCCCGGGCGCGGGCACTGCCGGCCGATCATCAGGCGGCGTGGGAACAGATCACGGTCCACCTCTACCCGTACGCGGACTTCACCGGCCGCAACCTCACCCCGATCCTCGACGCCGCCCTGAGCCTGCTCGAAGAGGCGGCGGCGGACGGCCAGAGCGCCCACGAGGTGTTCGGCGACGACATCGCGGGATTCTGCACGGCGCTGGCCGGCGGGGCGGGCGCCCGGACCTATCGCGACCGGTGGCGCGAGCAGTTGAACAGCAATGTCGCCCGGAAACTGGGCCGGCTAGGAGGCTGACATGAGCATCCAGGACATCATCGAGGGCAAGAAGCAATGGCGGGCGCACGTGGCCCGGGTCAAGGCACTGCCGCCGGACTACCGGATCGTCTACCACGAGATGCAGAAGTACCTGTTCAAGGTCGGGCCGGTCGAGCTGGCCGACGGGCGCCTGCTGCCCGGGATCGTCGACTTCTTCGCCGAGGGCGTCGCGGCCGGCAAGGGCGTGCTCGAACTCGTCGGCACCGACGTGGCCGCCTTCTGCGACGACCTGATCAAGGACTCGCCCACCTACGCGGATGCGTTCCAGGAATCCCTCAAGAGGTAGCCCGGCGTGTCCTACGCGCCGGGGTCCCAGGCGATCAGCTGGTCGAAGATGCGCGTGTCGCCGTCGATCTTCACGGCGTCCGGCCCCAGCCGGCCGTAGCAGAACAGGACCAGATCGCTGGCCGGGCCCGTGGCGGAGACGTCCGCGCCGGCTGTGGGCGCGGACAGCCGGGTGACCCGGGCGCCGTCGGCCGACAGCGACAACCGCCACGAGCGGCCCTCGGTGGCGTGGTAGTCGACCACTGCGGGCTGGTGGGGCCACGCCGCCGTGGTGGCGCAGCAGGTGAACTGGAAATCCTCGACCCCGTCGAGCGCCACCGGTGCGGGCAGCGGCTGCGGGTCGCCCAGGGCCAGCTGCGCGTCGTACGTGTGCACCGCGATCTCCTGGAGCTGGTGCCGGGCGACGGCGCCGCAGGTGCGCGGCGACTGCGACCGCCTCCACCAGGCCCAGCTGCCGCGCTCCGGGCCGGCCTCGCGCAGCGCGTCCAGCATCGCCTGCGTCGCCGTGGCCAGCCAGGCCAGCAGGGCGTCGCGCTCCTGCGGCGCGGGCGTGCCCTTCTCGGTGGACTTCGTCGCGGTGTCGGGGCCGGCGGCGATGGTGGCGGCCCAGGCGTGGCGGCCCTCGCCGATGTGCCGGGCCAGGTCGGCCAGCGTCCATCCCGGGCAGCTCGGCACCGGCACGTCGAGGTCGGGCGCGGCGGCGATCGCGGCGCGGAACGCGGTGGACCGTTCGTCGATCAGCTGCAGCAGCTCGGGGAACTCCAGGTTCGTGTGCACCCCGGATGTCTATCACCGCCGTGCGACATCGGACAGCAATAAACCCCGGGCGCTCAGCCGGCGTGCAGGTCGCGCAGCAGCTCGGCCTGGCCGCTGAGCACACCGGACAGGATCCGCCGGGCCACCGCCAGCAGCTCCGCGACGTGCGGGCTGGTCAGGGCGTAGTAGACGGTGGAGCCCTGCTTGCGCGTGACGACGACCAGGTTGGCCCGGCGCAGCACGGCGAGCTGCTGGGACAGGTGGGCCGGCTCGATGCCGACCTCGGGCAGCATCTCGGCCACGGAGTGCTCCCGGTCGCTGAGCAGTTCCAGCACCCGGATGCGCGACGGATGGCCGAGTGTCTTGAAGAACTCGGCCTTCAGCTGGTACAGCGGCGTGCTCACCGTCACCCCCTCGGTCGTCCCATGCTGCCAGGCGGGCGAGTGAGGGATCGCACCCGGTCGGCGCCCGCGCCAACGACTGCGGAGTTGCTAATCTTCGCAAGTAGTAAAGTCTAGTGCGGTGAACGCCTCCCAGGAAGGAACCTCCGGTGGTGGGTGCACGGATCGCCGGTCTGCTGCCGCAGCGCAGCGACTGGTCGGCGGTACGCCGTTCCCCGCGCGGTGACCTGATCGCCGGGCTGACGGTGGCCGTGGTGGCGCTGCCGCTGGCCCTGGCGTTCGGCGTGACCTCCGGGCTGGGCGCGCAGGCCGGCCTGGTCACCGCGGTCGTGGCCGGCGCGGTGGCCGCGGTCTTCGGCGGCTCCAACCTGCAGGTGTCCGGGCCCACCGGGGCGATGACCGTGGTGCTGGTCCCGGTCGTGCAGCGCTTCGGCGCCCGCGGGGTGCTCATGGTCGGCGCGATGGCCGGGCTGGTCCTGATCGGCCTCGCCGTCGCCCGCCTCGGCCGCTACGTGCGGTATCTGCCCACGCCCGTGCTCGAAGGCTTCACCGCCGGCATCGCCGTGGTCATCGCCCTGCAGCAGCTGCCCGCCGCGCTCGGCGTCACCGGCGCGCACGGCGACAAGGTATGGGCGGTCGCCTTCGACGCGGTCGTGCGCTTCGCCGGCGAGCCGCATCCCGCCCCGGTCGCGGTCGCGCTGGGCGTCGCGGCCCTGATGCTCCTCGGCGCACGCTGGCGTCCCGGGCTGCCGTTCTCCCTGCTCGGCGTCGCCGCCGCGACCGTCGTCGCGGAGGCCCTGCCGCTCGGGCTGGCCCGGATCGGCAGCCTGCCCTCGGCGGTTCCGTCGCCCTCGCTGAGCTTCATCGACGTCCACGCCGTGCGCACGCTGCTGCCGGCCGCGCTGGCGGTCGCCGCGCTGGCGGCGCTGGAGAGCCTGCTGTCGGCCACCGTCGCCGACGCGATGAGCGTCAACGAACAGCACGACCCCGACCGGGAACTGTTCGGCCAGGGCCTGGCCAACCTCGCCGCGCCGGTGTTCGGCGGCATCCCGGCCACCGCCGCGATCGCCCGCACCGCGGTCAACGTGCGTGCCGGGGCCCGGTCCAAACTCGCGTCGCTGACCCACGCGGTGGCACTGGCGGTGATCGTGCTGGCCTTCGGGCCCCTGGTCGGGCACATCCCGCTCGCCGCGCTGGCCGGGGTGCTGCTGGCCACCACGGTGCGCATGGTCGAGGCCGGCTCCCTGCTGGCGCTGGCCCGCGCCACCCGCGGCGACGCGCTCGTGCTGATCCTGACCTTCACCGTGACCGTCGCCCTGGACCTGGTCACCGCCGTCGCGGTCGGCATCGGGGTGGCGATCGTGCTGGCCCTGCGCGCCGTGGCCCGCACCGCCCGGCTCGAACAGGTGCCGCTCGAGCCGGGCGACCACAGCGCCGAGGAACACGCGCTGCTCGCCGAGCACATCGTCGCGTACCGGCTGGACGGGCCGCTGTTCTTCGCCGCCGCGCACACCTTCCTGCTCCAGCTGTCCGAGATCGCCGACGTGCGGGTGGTCATCCTGCGCATGTCGCGGGTCTCGACGGTGGACGCGACCGGGGCGCACGTGCTCGGCGACGCGATCAACCGGCTGCGCCGCCGCGGCATCACCGTGCTGCTGTCCGGCATCGCCCCCGGCCACGAGGAGATCCTCGACGCCCTCGGCGTCGCCGAGCAGCTGCGCCGCGACGGCCAGGTCTTCACCGACACCCCCTCGGCCATCCGGTACGCCCGCAGCCACGTCCTGCACCACCACGGCCCCGACCGGCCCCCGCCCCCGGCCACCACCCACCACCAGGGCCCCGACAGTCCCCCGCCCCCGGCCCCCGCGCATCACCAGGACCCCGACGGTCCCCCGCCCTCGGCCCCCACCCACCCCGAAGGCGCCAACGGGTCCCCGCCCCCGGCCCCCGCGCACCCCGAGGACGACAACGGGTCCACGCCGCGCCGCTGGGAGCCGCAGACCGCCCCGTTCCGGCCCCCGGCGCCCGGCACGTCCCCCCGCGACTACTGCTGATCCGCCCCGGCCGGCAGCAACTCGTGGCAGCGCGCCGCCACCACCGCACCGACCAGCGCGATCGCCTCCCCGTACGGCATCGCCGGCAGCTGCCAGCCGTCGCGCAGCCGCAGCGCCACCCGCCCGTCCGGCGCCTCCCGCGGCCCGATCACCGCCACGTACGGGATCTTGCGCTGGGCCGCGTCCCGGATCCGCGCCCCGAGCGAGCCGTCCGGCGCGACCTCCACCCGCAGCCCGGCGCCGACCGCCTGCCGGGCGAACGCCGCGGCGGCCCCGGCCTGCTCCGCGCCGACCGGCACCGCGCTGATCTGCACCGGCGCGTACCAGACCGGGAACGCCCCGGCGTGGCACTCCAGCAGCGCCGCGAACAGCCGTTCCATCGAGCCCACCAGGCTGCGGTGCACCATCACCGGCACCGATCGCGCGCCGGCGGCGTCGGCGTAGGACAGGCCGAACCGGGCTGGCTGGAGGAAGTCGATCTGGATGGTCGCCAGCGACAGCTCACGCCCGGCCGGGTCGGCGACCTGCACGTCGATCTTCGGGCCGTAGAACGCGGCCTCGCCGGCGACCGCGGCGTAGTCCACCCCGGCGTCGTCCAGGGCCTGCCGCAGCATCCGTTCCGCCAGCTCCCAGGCGTCGTCGTCGCCGGCGTACTTGCCGCCGGCGCCGCGCAGCGACAGCTGGTAGGACGACACCGGCAGGCCCAGCGCGGCGTGCGCCCGGCGCATCAGCTCCAGCACCGCGGCGACCTCCCGGCCGACCTGCCCGGCCGGGCAGAAGATGTGCGCGTCGTTGAGCTGGATCGACCGCACCCGGCTCAGGCCGCCGAGCACCCCGGAGCGCTCGGCGCGGTACATGCCGCCGAGCTCGGCGATCCGCAACGGCAGGTCCCGGTACGACCGCGACCGCGACTTGAAGATCAACGCGTGATGCGGGCACAGGCTGGGCCGCAGCACCAGCGCGTCGCCGTCGTCGTCGCCCAGCGCCATCGGCGGGAACATGTCGTCGGCGAAGTTGCGCCAGTGCCCGGACAGCTCGTACATCTGGCGTTTGCCCAGCACCGGCGAGTAGACGTGCTGGTAGCCCGCGCGGCGCTCGAGCTCGTGCAGATAGCACTCGACCTCGTAGCGGGCCGCGGCGCCGGCCGGCAGCCAGAGCGGCAGCCCGGCGCCGATCAGCGGGTCGGAGTCGAAGATGGCCAGCTCGCGGCCGAGCTTGCGGTGGTCGACGGACATCGGTACCTCCTGGTTCGGGCCCGGCAACCACCCAGGACGCCAAACGGCCCCGGGCAGACGCCCGGGGCCGTTTGATGCGCTGGGATCGGATCAGCGCGACAGCTCGCCGGGACACCCCGGCGTCGTCGTGACAGATCCGCGAGAAGACATGCGATCACGGTACGGACGCCGCGCGCGCACCGGCAAAGCGTTTTCCGCGGCCCGGCGGCCCCGGGTCCGTGATCCGACAGCCGGCACTGTCAGATCCGGTGGGTACAGTGCGGTTCATCAGGGGGTCACACCGCAGCCGGTAAGGATTCGTCGGGTTGTCGTTCTTCACGCGCTTTCGCCGCAGGCCGGAGGCACCGGGCAGCGTGCGCCGCGCCGCCGCCGCGGCGCTGTCCGTCCTGGCCGCGGTCCTGGTCTTCCTGGCCCTGGTCGTGCCCGACCAGATCACCCGGCTGCCGGCCGGCTCGTCGGTCCCGGCCGCTTTCGTACGCCTGCCGATCGAGGCGCTCGCCGCCCTGGCACTGCTGCTGGTGCTGCCCGCCCGCGCCCGCGGCGTCGTCGCGGGCGTCCTCGGCGCCGCGCTGGGCCTGCTGACCGTCGTCAAGGTCATCAACATGGGGTTCTTCACGGTCCTGGCCCGCCAGTTCGACCCGGTGCTGGACTGGCCGCTGTTCGCCGACGGCTACCGCTTCGTCAAGAGCTCGGTCGGCCGGCCCGGCGCGCTCGCCGCGGTCGCCGGCGTGATCCTGCTGGCCGTCGCCGTCGTGGTGCTGATGACCCTGGCGGTGCGCCGGCTGGCCAGGGTCGCAGCCGCGCACCGCACCGCCGGGGTCCGCGGCGTCGCCGGGGTCTCGGTGGCCTGGCTGGCGGTCGCGGCGCTGGGCACCTCGTTCGTGCCGGGGGTCTACGTCGCCTCCGACACCGCGGCCGTGCTCGCCTACGACAACGTCCTGAAGGTGCCCGCCGCGGTGCAGGACCGGCGCGAGTTCGCCGCCGAGGCCGCCGCCGACGCGTTCCGCGACGTGCCCGCCCCGGAGCTGCTGACCGGGCTGCGCGGCAAGGACGTCGTGTTCGCCTTCATCGAGAGCTACGGGCGCTCCGCGATCGAGGATCCGAAAATCAACCAGCGGGTCACCGCGACCCTGGCCGACGGCACCCGCCGGCTCACCGCGTCCGGCTTCTCCGCCCGCAGCGGCTTCCTGACCTCGCCGACCAGCGGCGGCGGCAGCTGGCTGGCCCACTCGACGTTCCAGTCCGGCGTGTGGATCAACAACGAGCAGCGCTATCGCAGCCTGGTCTCCGGCGACCGGCTGACGCTGACCAGCGCGTTCCGCAAGGCCACCGGCTGGCAGACCGTCGGCGTCGAGCCCGGCATCACCTACGCCTGGCCGGAGGGCCGGTTCTACGGCTTCGACCGCATCTACGACTCGCACACCCTGGGCTACCACGGCCCGGCGTACGGCTGGGCGACCATGCCCGACCAGTTCACCCTCAAGTCGTTCACCGACCAGGAGTACACCCGCCCGGAACGCGACCCGCTGATGGCCGAGCTCACCTTCGTGTCCAGCCACACCCCGTGGGCGCCGATCCCGGCCCTGCTCGACTGGGACGAGATCGGCGACGGCTCGGTCTACACCGCCCAGCAGCGCGGCGCGGCGTCGGCGGGCGAGGTCTGGCAGGACGCGGCCCGGGTCCGCGCCGAGTACGCGAAGTCCGTCAAGTACTCGGTCGACAGCCTGGTCTCCTGGGTCCAGGAGTACGGCGACGACAACCTGGTCCTGGTCTTCCTCGGTGACCACCAGCCGGCCCCGATCGTGGTCGGCGCCGGCGCGAGCCACGACGTGCCGATCTCGATCGTCGCCCGCGACCCGGCGGTGCTGGACCGGGTGGCCGGCTGGGGCTGGACCGCCGGCATCCAGCCCGGCCCGCAGGCGCCGGTCTGGCCGATGCAGGCGTTCCGCGACAAGTTCCTGACCGCGTTCGGCCCGCAGAACGACCCGCCCCGCCCGCAGTCCCCGCCGAAACGCTAAACCGCTGGAACCGGCACCGGCCCGGCGTCTACGGTCGCCCGATGAGCACTCGCCCCATCCGGATCACCGTCCGTGGCGCCTTCGCCGGCCTCACCGCCGAGCAACGCGCCGACCTGCTGTCGCGGGCCGCCGAGCACGACATCGCCACTGCCGCGTACACCCCGGAGGGCTCGCTGACCTACGACGTCGCGACCCGGCCGTTCTTCACCTTCCGCTTCGCCGACACGGTGGCCGGGGAACAGGACATCCCGGCCGCGGTGACCCGCGCGCAGGCCACGGCCGCCGCCCGGCTGACCGGGCGCGGGCTGGGCTTCAAGAACCTCACCTCGCACGCGGTGGACATGTCCCAGGTGCCCCTGGGCAAACGCGGCCGCAGACTCGCCGCCCGCACCGACTGACCCGGGCCGCGGCAGGCCTGCGGGGCTTGCGGTGTTCGCGAGCTGCACCCGCCGCGACAGTTGAAGCGTCGGGCGCCGGCCGTCCAGCGGGGACGGGTCCAGCCCCGCGCCGAGTCGGTGATCCAGAGACTTCTCAGCGCTGCCGGCCCGGCGAGCAAGGACAGATCAGCGCTGCCGGCCCGGCGAGCAAGGACAGATCAGCGCTGCCGGCCCGGCGAGCGGGGACAGATCGGACCGGTGCGTCTTGTTGCCGACCACGGAGACGGCCGGCGGGCTCGCCGCAGCCCGACAGGGACAGCCGGTTCAGGTCGTGCAGCGCACCGGGCAGCGCCGGGTCCCACGAGGGTCACCTGGGTGGTCTTGCCGGAGCCGGCGTCCCGCGCAACAGCACCCGCGCGGCGTCGCCGAGGGCCGGCTCGGCCCGGACCGAGGGGCTGTCATCACCGTCGTCCTGGCGCAGCCCGCGCGGGCTGCCAGCGGAACACCCCGCGGCGCAGCTCATTCAGCCCGGCGCGGTGCGCGATCCCGGGCATCTGCCGGCGCCGGCGGGTGGCCATCAGCGCGGGGCTGACCTCGTCGGCGAACACCGCCGCGTGTCGCAGCCGGCCGGAAGACGGAACCGCGCGAGGGTCCCGGTCACAGGGTCGCGAGCTGCTCCGGGCTCAGGCGCAGCCCGGCCGCGGCGACGTTCTGCTCCAGGTGGGTCACGCTGCCGGTGCCGGGGATCACCAGCACGTGCGGTCCCTGGTGCAGCGCCCAGGCCAGCCGTACCTGCTGGGCGGTGGCCCCGTGCGCGGCCGCGACCGCCTGCACCGCCTCGTTGCGCTCCGGGCCGGCGCCCTTCTCCCGGGCGTCGCCCGCCAGGGTGAAGAACGGGACGAACGCGATGCCGCGCTCGCCGCAGGCGCGCACCAGTTCGTCGTGGCCGCGGCGGTAGTCCAGGCCGTAGCTGTTCTGCACGCACACCACCGGGGCGATGGCCTGCGCCTCGTCCAGGTGCGCGAGCGTGGCCGCCGACAGGCCCAGGTGCCGGATCAGGCCCTGCTCGCGCAGTGCCGCCAGCGCGGCGAACTCCGCCGCGCAGCTGCCGTGCCCGGGCCCGCGCAGCCGCAGGTTGACCAGGTCGAGGTGGTCGCGGCCGAGCCGGCGCAGGTTCTCCTCGACCTGGGCGCGCAGCTGCGCCGCGCCGCGCGCCCAGCCTTCCTCGCCCGGCCCGACCTTGGTGGCGATCAGCAGATCATCCGGGTACGGCCACAGCGCCGCCCGGATCAGCTCGGTGGCGTACCGCTTGTCCCCGGCGCCGACGCCCAGCGTGCCGCCGGGGGAGACGTAGAACGCGGCCGTGTCGAGGTGGTTGACGCCCAGCTCCACCGCCCGGCGCAGCACCCGGACCGCGGGCCGCGGGTCCGGGTCGACGGTCAGGCGCATCGAGCCGAAGCCCAGCCGCCGGACGGTGTGCCCGCCCAGCGTCCACGTCCCGGCCGCGCCGGCGTCGATCTTGTCGGTGGGCATCGCGCCAACCTAGCGAAGGCCGGCTACTCGGTGGCGACCACGTCCAGCTGCGGCCAGGTCAGCAGCGCCGAGCCCCAGGTCAGGCCGCCGCCGAACGAGGTCGCCAGCAGCCGGTGGCCGGCCTGCAGCGCGTCGGTGCGGCAGGCGTCGCCCAGCGCGAGCGGGATGGACGCCGCGCCGGTGTTGCCGACCGTGGCCACGTTGCCCAGGCACCGGTCGGCCGGCACCGCGAGCTGCTCGGCGACCCGGTCCAGGATCCGCTGGTTGGCCTGGTGCGCCACGAACCGGTCCACGTCGTTGACGGTGCGCCCGGCGGCGGCGAGCACCTTCAGCGACGAGGCGGTCATGTGCTCGACCGCGCGCCGGTACACCTCCTGGCCGGAGATGCTCCAGTGCACCCCGTCGGAGCCCGGTGCGGTGCGGGCCCGCTGCCGGCAGCCGCCGGCCTCGATCCGGATCAGGTCCGCGGCGGCGCCGTCGCTGCCCAGGTCGAACGGCCCGATCGCGCCGGGCTCGCCGGCCTCACCGGCGCGCAGCACGACCGCGCCGGCCCCGTCGCCGAACAGGATCGCCGGGCCGCGGGTCTCCGGGGTGTGCTCCAGGAAGTACGAGTTGGTCTCCGCGCCGATCAGCAGCACCTTCTCGGCGATCCCGGCGGCGATCAGCCCGGCGCAGGTGGCCAGGCCGTACACGAAGCCGCTGCACACCGCGGCCAGGTCGAACGCGGCGGCCGGGGCGACACCGACGCGCCAGGCGACCTCCGGGGCGGTGGCCGGGCTGAGCCGGTCCGGGGTGGTGGTGGCCACCACGACCGCGTCCACCGCGTCGGTCTGCGCGGACTTGAGCGCGTTGCGGCCCGCGGCGGTGGCCAGGTCCGCCGTGGTGGTGCCCGGGTCCACGATCCGGCGCTGGGCGATGCCGGTGCGCCGGCGGATCCACTCGTCGCTGACGCCGAGGGCCGGCGCCAGCTCGGCGTTGGACACCGTGCGACCGGGCACCACGGTGCCCAGCCCTTGCAGTACGGCGACTCTGCTCACTTCTCTCCTTCGCGGGGCGGTCCCTGGCGGTGGCGCGACATTCAGCATCGGCTCCGTCGGGCAGTACCCGCGTCCCACCGCCGCACACCGCCCGGGAAATCCGTCGTTCGGGTGCCCGGCCGCGGTTGCGCAGCACCGCTGTCACCGTATGTCGAAGGGCCGTGACCAGCACAGGCTCTACTCGGCGGTAGCAATGCCAACGTGGGCAGCGCCACCCTTTCCGGGCCCGCGGCGGCGGTTACCCGGCGGTAAGGCCGCGCTCGGCGGCGCTGCGCTCGACGCAGAACTCCTTGCCCTCCGGGTCACACAGGGTGACCCAGCCGCCGCCGCACGGTCTCGTCGCGGGTGCCGGGGCGAAAACCGGTGGCCGGCCCGGCCGGGCGCGCCGATGATGGGCCGGACAAGTCCCACGTCCCGAGGAGACAGAGCCATGCGAGCTGCGTCGGCGTCCCGACCCGCCCCCGTCACTCTGCCGAAGGACCCGACGCGCCTTGTCCCTGCTCAATCTCGCCATCCTCGCCCACGTCGACGCCGGTAAGACCAGCCTGACCGAGCGGCTGCTCTACGACGCCGGGGTCATCAACCGGGTCGGCAGCGTCGACGCCGGCACCACCCGCACCGACACCCTGGAGCTGGAACGCCGCCGCGGCATCACGATCCGGGCCGCCGTGGTCGCGTTCCCGGTCGGCGACCTGACCGTGCACCTCATCGACACCCCCGGGCACCCCGACTTCATCGCCGAGGTGGAACGCGTGCTCGGCGTGCTCGACGGCGCCGTGCTGGTGGTCTCCGCCGTCGAGGGCGTGCAGGCGCAGACCCGGATCCTGTACCGGACGCTGACCCGGCTGCGGATCCCCACCCTGATCTTCGTCAACAAGATCGACCGGCGGGGCGCGCGGACCGGCGCCCTGCTCACCGAGCTGGCCCGGCGGCTCACCCCGGCGCTGGCCGCCATGGGCACGGTCCGCGCCGCGGGCACCCGTACCGCCGAGGTCGTCGCCGGGCCGGACCCCGCACTGGCCGAGCTGCTCGCCGAGCGCGACGACCAGCTGCTGGCGGCCCTGGTCGACGGCCGGGCCGTCGCGGCCGGCGAGCTGCAGCAGCGGCTCGCCGAGCAGACCCGCCGGGGCCTGATCCATCCGGTCTTCTTCGGCTCGGCCGCCACCGGCGCCGGCGTCGCCGAGCTGCGCGCGGGCCTGTCCACGCTGCTGCCGGCCGCCGGCGGCGACCCGGCCGGCCCGCTGTCCGGCACCGTCTTCAAGGTCGACCGCGGCCCGGCCGGTGAGAAGGTCGCCCACGCCCGGCTGTTCTCCGGCACCCTGCGCGTGCGCGACCGGCCCGGCGCCGACCCGGCCCAGAAGGTCACCGCCATTGACGTCGTCACCGCCGGCGGCACCGCCCGCCGCCCGGAGGTCACCGCCGGGCACATCGCCCAGCTGCGCGGGCTGTCCGCGATCCGGATCGGCGACCCGATCGGGCTCGCCCCGCCCGGCGCCGGACGGCAGTTCCCGCCGCCCACCCTGGCCACGGTCGTCGAGCCCGAGGACCCCCGCCGGCGCGGCGCCGTGCACGCCGCGCTGGCCCGGCTGGCCGAACAGGACCCGCTGATCGGGCTGCGCCCGGACCTGTCGCTCACGCTCTAC
Source organism: Actinoplanes sp. NPDC049599 (assembly GCF_044465625.1). NCBI lineage: Bacteria > Bacillati > Actinomycetota > Actinomycetes > Micromonosporales > Micromonosporaceae > Actinoplanes > Actinoplanes sp. NPDC049599. The sequence continues at coordinate 129,190 of NZ_JBITLX010000020.1, read as the reverse complement.
GGCGAGGTGCAGAAGGAGGTCATCGAGGCCACCCTGGCCGAGGAGCACGGACTGCGGGTGCGCTTCCAGCCGAGCACCATCATCTGCACCGAGCAGCTCACCGGCGCCGGCGCGGCCGCCGCCCTGCTCGGCGAGGACGGCAACCCGTTCCTGGCCACCGTCGGGCTGCGGGTCGCCCCCGGTACGCCCGGCAGCGGCACCACCTTCACCCTCGGCGTCGAGTTGGGCTCGATGCCGCCGGCGTTCTTCACCGCCGTCGAGGACAGCGTCCACGAAGGCCTGACCCGCGGCCCGCACGGCTGGCGGGTCACCGACTGCGCCGTCACCATGACCCACGCCGGCTACCTGGCCCGGCAGAGCCACGCCCACGGCACCTTCGACAAGAGCATGTCCAGCACCGCCGGGGACTTCCGGCAGCTCACCACCGTGGTGCTGGGACAGGCGCTGCGCCGCGCCGGCACCCGGGTGTGCGAGCCGATCCACCGGTTCACCCTGGAGCTGCCCACCGACACCCTCGGCGTGGTGCTGCCGGTGCTGGGCGGGATGCGCGGCGTACCGCTGCTGACCGAGCCGGACGGCCCGGTCTGCCTCGTCGAGGGTGAGCTGCCCGCAGCCCGCGTCCACGAGCTGCGGCTCCGGCTGCCCGGGCTGACCCGCGGCGAAGGCGTCCTGGACGCCGCCTTCGACCACTACGCCCCGGTCACCGGGAGGTGAGGCTCACAGGTCCAGAAAGGTCTCGATCGCCTCCACCACCAGGGCGTGGTCGTCGGCCTGCGGCAGCCCCGAGACCGTCACCACCCCGACCACGCCCACATCGGGCACCCGCACCGGGAACGCCCCGCCGTGCGCGGCATAGTCGGCCGGGTCCACTCCGTACCTGGCGTCCAGCACGTCGCCCTTGGCCGCCAGCCGGCGCCCCACCAGGTACGACGACGCGGCGAAGCGTTCCACCACGCGTACCTTGCGGGCGATCCACACGTCGTTGTCGGCGGTGCTGCCCGGCAGGGCCGCGTGGAACAGCTGCTGGGTGCCCCGGCGGATGTCCACCGCCACCGGCAGGTCCCGGGTGGTCGCCAGGTCGACCAGCAGGCTGCCCAGATGCCAGGCGTCCGCGTTGTCGAACCGGGCGAACGTCAGGCGCCGCTCGTGCTCCTCGAGCGCTGGGATGAGATCGTCGTCGGTCATGGCGCCATTGTCCCGGCAAAGATCACCCGCGACCACGGCTACGCCGTAACCAGATCCCCAGCGCGCCCAGGATCACGAACACCGTCACCGCACAGCAGACCGCTTTGAACACCGCCACCACCGTCCATCCGGGTTAAGGTCTTACCCCGTGCGCCTGGCCACCTTCAACCTGCTGCACGGCAGGTCCCTGTCCGACGGCAACGTACACGCCGAGCGGGTCGCCGCCGCCGTCGCCGACCTGGACGCCGACATCCTCGGCCTGCAGGAGGTCGACCGCGCCCAGCCCCGCAGCGGCCTGCTCGACCTGACCGCCATCGCCGCCGAGGCGATGGGCGCCCCGGTGCACCGCTTCGCCGCCGCGGTCGTCGGCACGCCGGGGGAGACCTGGCAGCCCTGGCGCTCCGACGACGACAACGCCCACCCCCTGTACGGCATCGCCCTGGTCAGCCGCTGGCCGGTGCTGCGCTGGCAGATCACCCAGCTGCCCGCCGCGCCGGTCCGCTCGCCGGTGTGGATCCCCGGGCCCAACGGCGGGCTGATGATGCTCAAGGACGAGCCCCGGGTGCTGATCGCCGCGGTCGTCGACGCGCCCACCGGCCCGATGACGGTGGCCAACACCCACCTGTCGTTCGTGCCCGGCTGGAACGTGCGCCAGCTGCGCGCCGCCGTCCGGGCCCTGCGCGCGCTGCCCGCGCCGCGGATCCTGCTCGGCGACCTCAACATGCCCTCGGGCCCGGTCCGGGCGTTCTCCGGCTGGCGGCCGCTGGCCCGCAAGGCGACCTTTCCCAGCCCGTCACCGCGCGCCCAGCTCGACCACATCCTGGCCGACCCGCGCGGCGCCGGCCTGCTCGGCCCGGTGCTGCAGGTCCGTACCCCGGCCGTCGGCGTCTCCGACCACCGGCCGCTGGTCGTGCACCTGGACCCGCCACCGGCCGGCTGAGCGCGGCCGTCAGGCGGAGCGCTCGAAGAGCAGCTCCAGGCCGTCCTCGTCGTCCCACTGCTCACCGACCCGCACGAACCCGAAGCCCGCGATCGTCGCCAGCGACGCCACATTTTCCGGGCTGATGCTCGCCCGGATCACCTTGACGGCCGGCTCGGCCTGCGCCCGCTCGATCAGCGCCGCCAGCATCGCCCGGGCGTGCCCCTGCCGCCGGTGCGCCGGATCCACCGAGTACGCGACCTCCACCATCCCGTCGGCGTTCGGCGGCCCGTGGAAGCCGCCGTGGCCGACGACCACCGCACCCGGCTCCGCCACCGCCGCCCGGGCGATCCACTCGGCACTGGCCGGGTCCCGGGCGATCTGGTCGCGGCGGATCTCCCACAGCCAGCTCTCCGAGACCAGGTAGTCGCTGAGCGGATGACCGGCGGCGGCGCCGGCGCCCGCCAGGTCGCCGGCGATGAGCGCGTCGAGCGCGGCGGGCGGCAGTTCCACGAAACGGATCACCCCGCGATCCTAGGCGCCGCTGTGTCGCCCGCCACTTCAGTTGTGCACAACTGAATCGTGCACTAGCGTTCTCCGCATGGCAGGCACCGACGACACCACCGGACTCGAGCAGATGATCTGCTTCGAGCTGCACGCCGCCTCCCGCGCCATGACCGGCCTCTACCGGCCCGCGCTGGAAGCCCTCGGCCTGACCTACCCGCAATACCTCGCCCTGCGGGTCATCTGGCACCGCGGCCGGCTCACCGTCCGCGACCTCGGCGCCGCCCTGCACCTCGACAGCGGCACCCTGTCACCCCTGCTCAAACGCCTCGAAGCCCAGGGCCTGATCCACCGCACCCGCGGCACCGACGACGAACGCACCGTCTGGATCAGCACCACCCCGGCCGGCACCGCCCTGCAGCAACACGTCACCGACCTGCCGCAACGCCTCGCCTGCGCCCTCGACCTCAGCATCGAGGAGTTCACCCAGCTGCACCACCTGCTCACCCGCATCCGCGGCGCGGCAGCCACCGCCAGCACCATCTGACACGAGGAGACCCACCATGAGCGTCGTCTACACCGCCTCGGCCACCGCCACCGGCGACGGACGCGGCGGACACACCCGCTCCAGCGACGGCGTCCTCGACCTCGACCTGGCCGTACCCAAGGAGATGGGCGGCCCCGGCGGCCACCTGTCCAACCCCGAGCAGCTCTTCGCCGCCGGCTACGCCGCCTGCTTCCACAGCGCCCTCAAACTGGTCGCCGGCAAGCAGAAGATCACCCTGACCGACACGGCCATCACCGTCGACGTCGGCATCGGCCCCAACGGCCAGGGCGGCTTCGGCCTCACCGTCGCCATCGAGGCCGAGCTGCCCGGCCTGGACCAGGCCACCGCCCAGGGCCTCATCGAGGCAGCCCACCAGGTCTGCCCCTACAGCAACGCCACCCGTGGCAACGTCGACGTCAACCTCACCATCGCCTGATCGGGAGACCACCATGCCCACCGTCACCGTCAGCACCGGCATCGAGCTGCACTACGACGACTACGGCACCGGCGCACCCGTCGTGCTCATCCACGGCTGGCCGCTGTCCAGCCGCAGCTGGGAAGCCCAGATCCCGGCCCTGGTCGCCGACGGCCACCGGGTCGTCACCTACGACCGCCGCGGCTTCGGCCACAGCAGCCAACCCTGGCACGGCTACGACTACGACACCTTCGCCGCCGACCTCGACGCCCTGCTGCGCCACCTCGACCTGCGCGAGGTCACCCTCGTCGGCTTCTCCATGGGCGGCGGGGAAGTGGCCCGCTACCTCGGCACCTACGGCAGCGACCGGATCGCCAGGGCGGTCTTCGCCGGCGCCGTCCCGCCATACCTCTACCGCAGCGCCGACAACCCCGACGGCGCCCTCGACGACGCCACCATCACGGCGTTCCAGCAGGGCGTCACCACCGACCGGATCGCCTTCGTCGACGGCTTCGCCACCAGCTTCTTCACCGCCGGCGACACCCTCAAGGTCAGCGACAGCCAGGTCCGCTACGCCCAGGAACTCGCCCACATCGCCTCACCCAAGGCCACCCTGGACTGCATCACCGCGTTCGGGCGCACCGACTTCCGCGGCGATCTCGCCAAGATCGACGTACCGACCCTGGTGATCCACGGCGACAGCGACGCCATCTTGCCGCTCGCGCACAGCGGCAAGCGCACCCACGAAGCCATCGCGGGCAGCCGGCTGGTCGTCATCACCGACGGCCCGCACGGCATCAACGCCTCGCACCCCACCGAGTTCAACGAGGCCCTGCTGGACTTCCTGCACAGCTAGGTCGCCAGCTCACCCAGCGCGCGGTTGGTGCGGTTCGCCCGCACCGCCGCGCGCTGCTGCGCCGCCGTCACCTCGATGTAGCCCTGCGACGTGGTCAGCGACGCGTGCCCCAGCAACCGCATGATCTCCGACGCGTTCGCGCCGTCCTCGGCCAGCCGCGTCGCGAACGTGTGCCGCAGCGCGTGCAACTGCGCACCCCGCGGCACCCGGTCGGTGATACCCGCCCGCCGGTAACAGGACTCCACCAGATACTGCAGGCCACCACGCTTGAGCGGCGCACCCCGGCGGTCCAGCAGCAACGGATCACCCGGGCGCAACCGGCCGAACCGGACCCGCCGGCTGTCCAGGTAGCGCTCCACGACCGCATCCAGCTCCGGCTCGATCGGCACCGTCCGCGGCCGGCCACCCTTGCCCGCCACCTCCACCCGGCGCTCACCCGGGCGGCCCAGCACCGAACCCGCCGTCAGCGCCAGCAGCTCGGACAACCGCAGCCCGGCGCACAACGCCAGCGCCAGCACCGCCACGTCCCGCTCCGGCCACGGGTCCCGCTGGCGCTCGTCGGGCTGGTTGACCGCCTGCAACAGCTGCTCGGGGGTGTCCTCGCCGCGCAGCGGCTTGGGGGAGGGCACCGCCATCCGCGGCTTGCCCACCGCGGGCATCGGGTTGCCCGCGACGATGCCGTCGACCACCAGGAAGCCGAAGAACGAGTTCCAGCTGGACCAGGCCCGGTAGACCGAGGCGGGGGCCCGGCCGGCGGCGAAGGTGGCGAAGGCGGCCCGCAGGGACCTGGGGGAGAGGTCACGCAGAGTGACATCCTCGCCGATGAGCCGCAGGACGGAAGTCAGGTCCCGGCGGTACGCCATGAGGGTGTGCACGGACGGCTTCCGGACCGCCCTTGCGCCCAGGAAGTCTTCTATAAGAGTTTCTACCCTGATGTCTTGTTCGTCCTGCATAAGGAATATTATGCAGGAGTTTCCTCCATCCGCCACCTCAGGCACCGAAGCCGGGCGGCAGCACCGTCGGCCTCCGCCGGGCGGTCCGACCCGCCCGGCGGGAGGTCAGGATGCGCTCGCCGTGGCGATGAGCCCGTCGAGGCCGGTGAGGATCTCCTGCGACGCGGCGGTGGCGGTGGAGAGCTGGCGGGTGACCTCGGCCAGGACGATCGCCTGTTCCTCGACCGACGAGGCGATCTCGATCTGGAGCGCGTGGATCTCGGACACGACCTCGGCGGTCGAGACGAAGCTGCGGGCCACCTCACCGGTCTCACCGGTGATCGCGGCGATCACCGCGTCCACCTTCTCCACCGACGACGACGTCTCGGTCGCCAGTTGTTTGACCTCGCCGGCCACCACCGCGAAGCCCTTGCCGAGTTCTCCCGCGCGGGCGGCCTCGATGGTCGCGTTGAGCGACAGCAGGTTGGTCTGGGCGGCCAACTTGGCGATCAGCGCGTTCACGTCGGCGATCTCGCCCACCGACTGTTCCAGCTTCCGGACCTTGTCAGCGGCGCCCTGCACGGTGCTCTGCCCGCCGGATGCGGTGCCCGCGGCCTGGCTGGAGCGCTGCGCGATGTCCTGCACGGCGCTGGTCAGCATCGCCAGTTCCCGGTCGACGGCGCCGACCGCTTCGATCGCCGCCCGAGCGCCGCTCCCGATCGTCGCCGCGTCCGCGGCGACGCGGGCGGCCCGGTCGACGACGGCGGCAGCGGCGGCGCGCTCACGCTCGACCGCGCTGGCACGGTCTTGTTCCTCCGCGGCCGCGCGGCGCACCCGGTCCTGTTCGACGGACGCCGAGAGGGTTTCGGCCTCGTGCTCGGTCTGTTCGGCGAAATGCCAGAAAAAGATGATCGCGATGACCTCCACGACGGCGAGCCCGGCGTGCAGCGCGACCATGGTGAGCGCGTCGCCGAACGACATGGACATGCCGAACACCCGTTCCGGGGCGACGAGCCCCAGCACGCCGTGGTGGACCAGGATGGCGACGACCGCCCAGATCAGTGGCATCCACTGCTGGTACAGGGCGATGAACACGAGCATCGTGTACAGGTGGATGTGCCAGCTCATCGTTGCCATCGTGCCGCCGGACAGGTCGATCAGGGCGAACGTGCACCCGATGAGTCCGAGACTGGTCAGGCCCGCCTGGGTGCGCCGTTTCGAGGCCGCGCGGGCGGCGACGGCGAGCAGGACGACGGCGAGCGGCCATGCCCAGAGCTCCCAGCGCGCGGCGTGACCGGACACTCCGACGAGCAGCAGCAACGGCACGTGCAGCCACAGCACCACCGTCAGGATCCGATGCCGGGCTGCCCAGGAGGCGTCGGACAAACGGGCGCCCCGCGGGAGTTGCCCGCCCATATTGGTCATGGTCGCATCATCCGCCTGCACTGTCCGCGCCATGCGGCTTTCCCGAAAAGCTGGCCCGGCGGCCGGCCGGACCGGGCCAGCTTTACATAATGTCAATTATCGACCAACCGGGCGACGCGCGTTCAGCGCCGCTCCTGGATCCGGATCAGGTTGCCCGCGGGATCACGCACAGCGCAGTCGCGCACCCCGTACGGCTGATCCGTCGGCTCCTGGACGACCTCGGCGTCGCCGGCCTGCACCCGCTCGAAGGCCTTGTCGAGGTCGGGGGTGGCCAGCACGATGCCGGCGTAGGTGCCCTTGGCCATCATCTCGACGATGGTGCGGCGCTCGTCGTCGGTGATGCCGGGGTCGACCGCCGGCGGGTGCAGCACGATGGCGGTGTCCGGCTGCCCGGGCGGGCCGACCGTGATCCAGCGCATGCCGTTGTAGCCGACGTCCTGGCGGACCTCGAAGCCGAGGGTGTCGCGGTAGAAGGCCAGCGCGGCCTCCGGATCGTCCTGGGGCAGGAAACTCGAGTAGATGCTGATGTCCATACCGGTCACGCTAGATGCGCCGCGGCGGGCCGCGCTTCTCGATTCCTGATCGGTCGGGTCACCTGTTTCTCCACGCACGACGGCATGCCCTCGGTGGTCGAGGCCGTCCGGGCGCGGTAGGCGCTGGGCGGCATCCCGACCAACTCGGTGAAGCGGGTGCTGAAGGTGCCCAGCGACGAGCAGCCGACGGTGAAGCAGACGTCGGTGACGCTCAGGTCGCCGCGGCGCAGCAGGGCCATGGCGCGTTCGATGCGCCGGGTCATCAGGTAGGAGTACGGGGCTTCGCCGTAGGCGCGGCGGAACTCGCGGCTGAGGTGCCCGGCGGACATGTGCACCCCGCGGGCCAGCGCCTCGACGTCGAGCGGCTGGGCGTACTCGCGGTCGATCCGGTCGCGGACGCGGCGCAGCCGCGCGAGGTCGCGCAGGTGCTGCTCGGTGGCGGGGCTGCCGGTCACCTGGGAAATCGTGCCACGCCGGGGCCGGGTTGCCCAGCCTCTCCCCTGGTTCGCCGGGGTGGTGGCTTCCGGGGAAGTTGCTTCCGGGGCAGCGTTAGGGTGGGCGGGTGACGGACCTGCGGCGGCTGTTCGACGACCTGGTGGGGCTGGAGATCGCGGTGTGGGAGGCCGTGGACGCCCGGCTGCGGCGGGACTCCTCGGTGGCGCTGGGGCTGTTCCTGCCGATGCGGGTGATGGCGGCGACGCCGGGGTGCCGGGTGCAGGACGTGTCGGTGCGGCTGCAGATCACCGTGGGTGCGGCGAGCAAGGTCGTGGACCGGGTGGAGGCGGCGGGGCTGTGCGTGCGGCGGGCGAATCCGCGGGACCGGCGGTCGTCGTTGCTGGAGCTGACGCCCGCGGGGGTGGCGGCGCTGGGCGCGGCCGATGTGGTGTTCGAGCGGGGGCTGCGGGAGTTGCTGGGTGGGGTCCTCTCCCCCGCGGCGCTGGCGACGTTCGCGGGCACGCTGGGCGAGGTGCGTGCCGCGCTCTGACCGTTCAGTGATGGACATGTATGTTTTCGGTCATGATGCGGCATCGGGTCGTGCCGTTGCTGGTCGTGACGTCGGGGTTGTTCTCGGTGCTGCTGGCGGTGGCCGTGAACGTGGCCACGGGTGGGGAGCTGCCCGGGGCGCTGCGGCCGTACGCGTGGCTGGCCTGGCCGCTGGTGGGTCTGCTGGCCGTGGTGGGCGTGGCGCTGGGGTGGTGGCAGCAGCGGCTGGCCCAGCCGGAGCCGGCCGAGCTGGTGGTGGCGGCGCCGCGTCCGGGTGAGCTGCCGGCGGCGCCGGTGCTGGTCGGGCGGGACGAGGAGCTGGCCGCGGTGCAGGCGGCGGTCGCGGGTGGCGCGCAGCTGCTGGTGATCGCGGCGGCGCCGGGCACCGGGAAGTCGGCGCTGGCGTTGCGGGCCGCGCAGGATGCCCGGGACAGCTATCCGGACGGTCAGTTGTTCGCCGCGTTGCGGGGCGCCTCGGCCGATCCGGTGCCGCCGGAGGCGGTGCTGGTGCGGTTCCTGCGGGTGCTGGGGCGGCCGGACGACGAGCTGCGCGGTGACGTGGTGGAGCTGGCGGCGCGGTTCCGGTCGGTGGTGGCCGACCGGCGGATGCTGGTGCTGCTCGACGACGCCCGCGACGCCGCTCAGGTGCGGTATCTGCTGCCCGGTGGGGCGCACAGCCTGGTGTTGGTGACGAGCCGGCGGCTGCTGTCGGATCTGCTGGGCGCCTCGGTGCTGACGCTGGGCGGGTTGACGCCGGCGGCGGCGCTGGAGCTGCTGGCGACCGCGGCGGGCCCGGGCCGGGTGGCGGCCGATCCGGCGGGTGCGCGGCGGCTGGTGCAGCTGTGCGGCGGGTTGCCGCTGGCGGTGCGGATCGTCGGTGGGCGGCTGCGGGTGCGGGCGCAGTGGTCGGCGTCGGCGCTGGCGGACCGGCTGGCCGACGAGGGGCGGCGGCTGGACGAGATGCGGCTGGCCGACCGGGCGGTGCGTTCGACGCTGCGGGCGGTCCACGACGAGCTGGGTCCGGGTGAGCGGTTGGTGTTGCGCCGGGTGGGTGGTTATCCGGGTACGTCGGTGGGGCTGGCCGCGGCGGCGGCCCGGTGTGCGCTGGACGAGCACGTGGTGGCGGAGGCGTTGGAGCGGCTGGCGGACGCGTTCCTGGTGGAGTCGCCGGCGCCGGACCGGTACCGGCTGCATGATCTGGTGCGGTTGTTCGCCCGGGAGCTGGCCGAGGACGGTGACGAGGGCGTGGAGTGCCTGCGCCGGCACCTGCGCTGGCTGGCGGTGCGGGCGCGGCCAGGTCAGTGGCTGGCGCTGGAGCGGGAGAACGTGCTGGCGGCGGTGCACGCGGCGGTCGGTGCGGGGCTGGCCGGCGAGGCGCGGGCGGTGATCGCGGCGGTGCATCCGCTGGTGACCGGGGAGGCGGAGCATCCGTACCGGTTGCGGTTGTGGCTGGCCGCGGTGGCGGTGGCGGGGGCGCTGGGTGATGAGGCGTACCGGGCGCGGGCGTTGCGGTGGGTGTCGCACTCGTACGGGATGGCGGGTCTGGTCGAGCTCGAGCTGCCGGCGGCGCTGCAGGCGCTGGAGGTGGCCGAGCGGTTGGGCACCGACGTCCGGGAGATCGCGCTGGCGGTGTGGCGCGTCGGTGACGCCTACCGGGCGCAGGACCGGTTCGTCGAGGCGCAGGCGGCGTTGCTGCGGGCGTTGGAGCTGCTGATCGGGCTGGGTGCGGTGGCGGACGAGATCGAGGTGCGGTTGTCGCTGGGCACGCTGTACAACACGTTCCTGCGCCCGGAGCTGAGTGTGCCGGTGCTGACCCGGGCGGTGGAGCTGCTGCCGGAGCGGGAGGCGCCGGAGCGTGGCTGGGCGGTGCTGGGGCTGGGGTTGGCGTCGGAGATCGGCGGGCAGGTGGAGCGGGCCCGGGAGCTGGTGGCGGAGGCGCTGGTGATCGCCGAGCGGATCGGTGACGACTCGCTGCGCGGCTACTGCCTGCAGGAGCGGGGCTGGCTGTACGTGCGGCACGGGGCGCTGGAGCACGCCGAACGCGACTTCCGGGCGATGCTGGCGATCTTCACCCGGTTGCGGGCGGGTCACGGCGTCGGCGGGGCGCACGGGGCGCTGGGTGAGATCGCCGACCTGCGCGGGCGTCCGGAGGTGGCGCTGGCCGAGTACGGCCTGGCGGTGGCGGAGTACGGGCGGCTGGGGCTGCGGGTGCGGCTGGGTGAGATGCTCGTACGCCGGGCGGCGGTGCTGCGCGGGCTGGGCCGGGCCGAGGAGGCCGACGCCGATCAGGCCCGGGGCCGGGAGCTGATCGGCGATGCCCCGGTGCACCGGGGTCCGGGGCTGGAACGGCGATCGAGCGGGGAGACGTGATGGGCGTGCGGTGGACGACGGGGTTCCTGGACTCCCCGTCGCGGGTGGCGGAGCCGTTCTGGCAGGCGGTGACCGGGTCGGGGCTGTCGCCGCGGCGGGGCCCGGGCGGGGCGTTCGCGACGCTGTTGCCGGCCGGTGGGGACGCGTACCTGAGGGTGCAGGTCGTCGCGGACGGCCCGGCGCGGGCGCACCTGGATCTGCACGTCGAGCAGGTGCCGGCGCAGGCGCGCCGGGCGGTGGGGCTGGGTGCGGCGGTGGTCGCCGACGAGGGTGAGCTGGTGGTGCTGCGGTCCCCGGCGGGGTTGCTGTTCTGCCTGGTGGCGTGGGCGGGCGAGGCGGTGCGGCCGGTCGGTGGGCGCAGCCTGGTGGATCAGATGTGCCTGGACGTTCCGCGGGCGGGCTTCGACGTGGAGGCCGATTTCTGGGCGGCGCTGACCGGCTGGCAGCGCCGGGCGGGCTCGTTGCCGGAGTTCGACGTGCTGGTGCGGCCGCCGGCGATGCCGTTGCGGTTGCTGCTGCAGCGGGTGGACGGGCCGGCGGGGATGCACCTGGACCTGGCGTGCGGGGACCGGGCGGCGGAGGTGGCGGGGCACGTCGCGCTGGGGGCCGAGGTGGTCGCGGTGCGCGAGCGGTGGACCACGCTGCGGGATCCGGCCGGCCGTGCGTACTGCGTCACGGACCGGCCGGTCTGACCCGCGGGCGGTTCACTGCCGGGCGAAGTCCTCGCCGAGCAGTTCCCGCAGCCGGCCCAGGGCGCGCATGCTCTGCATCTTCACCACCGAGGCGGACACGCCGAGGATCTCCGCGACGGTGTCGACGCTCTGGTCCTCGTAGTGCCGCAGCACCACGATGGCCTGGTCGCGTACCGGCAGGGTGGCCAGGGCGTCCATCAGCGTGACGTGCAGCTCCGCGGCGGGTGCGGGCCCGGCCCGGTCCGGCAGGGCGGCCAGGACCAGCTCGGAGCCGCTGCGCCGGTTGCGCTGGTCGAAGACGGCGTTCATCAGGACCCGGCGGCTGTAGGCCGCCAGGTCGGCGGTGCGCCAGATCCGGGCCCAGGAGGCGTACATCTTCGCCAGGGTCAGCTGCGTGAGGTCCTGGGCCAGGTGCCAGTCGCGGCACATCAGGTACGCGGTGCGGCGCAGCCGCGGCGTGGCCGCCGCGACGAACAGGGTGAACTCCTCGTCACGGGCGGCGCGCTCACGCCGGGCGGTGCCGGGCGAGGCGAGGAAGGTCACTTGCGTGCTCCCCGGCAGGAGCGGCCGACGAGATCCTCGACGCCGGAGCGGTCCCGGAACGTCTCGGCCAGCCGCCGGAAGTCCGCCGGGTCGGCCAGCGCCAGCCGGAAGGACTCGGGCAGCTGCGCGGGGCCGACCTGGGCGAGGAAGTCCGGCGAGTCCTGCCACAGCTCGGCGAATTTCTGGTACGCCTCCTCGCGGCTTTCGAACCGCAGGTCCCGCACGGCGGGGTCGGCGCGCAGCGCGTCGTGCAACGCGGTCCGCTGGGCGTCGGTGATCGAGTCGGCGAGGAAGATCGACACGTCGGAGGCGTCGTCGCGGACCGGCCAGGTGCAGGCGGGATCGCGGGGCATCGCGGCGGCGGCGGCGGCCGACACGGTGGGTGGCGGGGCGTCGGGTGACACGGCCAGGTTCACCCCGAGCATCGTGGCGGCCACGGCCGCGGCTGTCACGCCGCCGACGAGCAGGCCGCGGCGCCGGCGGATCCGCCGGCCGTGGTGCATGGCCCGTGCGGCGGAGTCGCCGGGCGGGGGCGGGGGTTCACCGTCGAGGGCCCGTTCGAACAGGTCTTGCAGGTTCTGCTGCACTGCCGGCGCTCCTGGGGTCGGGGGTGGCTTCTGCCCTATCTGACGGGGTGGGCACCCGGATCGGTCACTGTCCGCGCGGTGGCGGTGTGGCGATAATGCGGGCGCGCCTGCCAGGAATGTCGGTGGGGCCTGGTAGAACTACGCGTTGAAACACGCGTTCGAACAGCAGTACTGGTGACCGACGAAGGGACGACCATGGCAGCGGCGGCACGCACCGGGGTGCGAGGGCTCAGCACGGACGAGCTGCAGGTGATCCGCGGGGGGCTGGCCGCGGGGCGCCGGCCGCGGGTGATGTTCACCGACTCCGCGGGGCAGATCGCCGGGCAGGTGGGCCAGGTGGTGGCCCTGACCGACCCGGCCGAGTCCGACGAGTGGGTGGTGGTCCGGTTCGGCCGCGACGAGCTGCCGTTCTCCCCCGGTGACCTGCAGATGGCCCCGAAGGGCCCGGTGAAGAAGGCGGCTCCCGCACCGCCGGAGCCGGCCAAGCCGATGCCGGAGTTCGTGATCGACAAGCCGCTGCCCGCTCCCGCTCCCCCGCCCCCGGCCGCCCCGGCGGCCGAGCCCGCGGCGCCGCCGGCGCCCGCACCCCGCAAGGCACCGGCCAAGGCGGCGCGACCGAAGCCGCCGCCGGGCCTGACGGTGACCCTGGCCTACACCGACGGCGAATGGACGATCGCGGCCAACCAGGGCTCCAAAGCGCTGGCCAAGCCGTACGTGGTGAAGCCGTCGGAGGCGATGAAGATCGTGCAGCTGGTCGACGTGCCGGGGGTGCAGGAGGCGGTGGAACAGATCGTGTCGGTGGAGCGCGCCGAGGTGGAACAGCAGGCGGAGCGGCTGCGCGCGGAGCTGGCGGAGATCGAGGCCCGGCTGGCGGAGTTGCGCGACGCGGGCTGAGCGGGGGCTTCGGTGGGGCATGCGATCATTTCCGGTTGATGGATGCTTACTGGCGGGTGCCGTGGGTGTGGCGGGCGTTGTTGCGCCTGTCGCGGCTGGTCGTGCCGTTGCTCTGCCGGCTGCGGGTCTCCGGTGCGGTCCCGGACGATCTGCGGCACGGCCCGCTGATCCTGGCGGCCAACCATGTCAGCCCGGTCGACCCGCTGATGCTGATGGCGGCGTGCAGCCGGGCCGGGATCGCGCCGCGGTTCATGGCCACCGCCGGGTTGTTCAAGGCACCGGTGGTCGGGTCGATCATGCGGGCCTGCGGGCATCTGCGGGTCGACCGGCGCACCGCCGAGGTGGCGCAGGCGTTGCCCGCGGCCGCGGCGGCGTTGCAGGCCGGTTCCGTGGTGCTGGTCTACCCGGAGGGCCGGATCGGGCTGGACCCGTGGATGTGGCCGGAGCGCGGCAAGACCGGGGTGGCCCGGATGGCGGCGCTGTCCGGCGCGCCGGTGATCCCGGTCGCGCAGTGGGACGCCCACCGGGTGCTGCCGTATGCGGCGCCGGCCGGGCTGATCGGCTCGCTGGCCCGCGCGATCCGCCGGCGGCCGGTCGTGCACGTGCGCTTCGGTGAGCCGGTGGACCTGTCCGGGCTGACCGGCACGGCGGGCGCGCAGGCGATGCGCGCGACGGACCTGATCGTCGAGGGGATCGCCCGGACCCTGGTCCCGCTGCGCGCCGACGAGCTGCAGGTGCCGCACCACGTGGACCCCACCCGCCCGCCGGACCTGAGCCGGGTGCGCCGGCACCGCGCCGCCGGCACCACGCCGCCGTCGTACGGTGCGGGGACTATCCCGGCTTGATCTGGGCCAGTTGGGTCACCAGCTGCACCAGCCGGTACGCCTCACCCACATCCGCCGCGGTGAACGTCACCGTGCGCGCGCCCGGGGCCCGGCCGACCCCGGGGATGAGCGTAGCCAGGTCCACTGTGTACGGCCCGGACAGGTCGATCTCGACCTTGAGCGGTCCCGGCAGGGTGAGCAGCGGCACCCGGTCGTGCCGCCGGATCGCCTTGGCCGCCACCCGGTGCAGCTGCTCGCGGGCCTCGTCGGGGTGCAGGGCGATCGCCGCGGCCTGGCCCAGCGCCTGCTTGACCGCCACCGTCGCCGCGCCGGGCACCAGCTCGAGCAGCTCGGCGCAGGCCGCGTCGTCGCCGCTGAGCAGCACCACCGGCGCGCCGTGGAAGCCGGCCAGGGCCGCGTTCAGGCCGATCTCGCCCACCGGACGGCCGTTGAGCCGCACGTCGAGCACCGCGTCGCTGATCGTGTGGGCCAGCACGGCCGGGCCGGCGCCGGAGCGGGCGTGGTAGCCGACGAACAGCACCGCGTCGGTCTGGTCGTCGAGCCCGGCGAGCATGCCCAGCGGTCGCGGCCTGCCCCGGACCAGCCGCACCCGCCGGTCCAGTTCCTCGGGCAGCAGGTTCCGGAACGGCCCGTGCGCGTCGGCGACCAGCACCTCGGCGCCGGGCATCGCCTCCAGCACCCCGGCTATCGCGGCGTTGACCTCGGCGGTCATCAGGGCCCGGCCGCGTTCGTAGTCGTAGCCGCCCGGGTTGGTCTCGGTGGGATGCACGACCCCGGAGATGCCCTCCAGGTCGGCGGAGATCAATACCTTCATCGCCCAGCACCCTACGCGGGGCCGGGTGACCCGGCGCCGGCCCCTGACCGCGACGACCGTGACAATGGCGCGATGCACACCCCCTTCACCGGCCTGCTCCTGCTGCCGTTGACCTCCCCGCTCCGGCGCACCGTCACGGTGACCTTCCCGGACGGTTCCCCGGTCGCCGTCATCGGCCGCAAGTTCGTGTCCGACCGGCACCGGTTCAGGATTCTCGACGCGACCGCCACGACGCTGCTGGCCACCGGTGCCGCCACCAGCTTCGACAACGACCAGTACCGGCTGCTCGGTCCCCGGTCCGAGCCGATCCTGGACCTCGCGATCGACTACTCCGGCCGGAGACGGTCGACGGTGACCCTGGCGGACGGCCGGACCTTCACCACCGACGGCAACGCGAGCGCCACCGACTACACCGTCGTCGACAGCGCCGGCTGCCTGGTCGCCCGGCTGGTGACCGTCGGCGACGCGTGGTCGATGCGTTCACCTGACCTGACGCTGGAGGTCGGGGTGCCGGCGGTGTCGCTGCTGCAGGCGATCGGCCTGGCCCAATGCCTGCTCACGCTGAACGGCTCACGCCGGCGAAACGGCAACTGAGCTGACCGGCCACGACCGCCGCGGCAAGAGTCAGCTCGGGGTGCGGCGCTGACGCAGGTACGCCAGCACGGCCTCCCGGGTGGTCCGGACGCCGAACAGGGCCCGCGCCTCGGCGATCCGCCGGTTCGCGGTGCGCAGCGACAGGAACTCCGCCGCCGCGGCCGCCGCGATCGTGTCGCCGGCCGCGAGCCGGTCCAGCAGGGCCCGCTGTTCCGGCACCAGCTCCGCGACCGTGTCGCCCGGTTCGGCCGGGGCCGGCTGACCGCCCGGGCCGAGCTGGACCGCGCCGAGCCGGCTGAGGTCGTCGACCAGTGCCCGGCCCACCGGCGTGTCGGCGTCGCAGACCGCCACGATGCCCGCGCCCCGGGCCGCCGCCAGCACCGCCAGCTGCAGGTTCTCCCGGTCGGCGACCCGGCCGTGCAGGATCAGCCGGGCCGCGGTGACGTCCCAGGCCGGGTCGGGCAACGCGAAACCCTCCCGGACGGTCCAGCCGTCGCGGGCCAGGCGCCGGACCACGGACTCGGCGTCGGCGCCGGAGGCGACGACGTGGCGGGGAGCGTCGGGTTGTCGGGTCACCGGCCCTCCTCACGGTCGGCCGAGCCGGACCGGTCCGCCTCGATCTGGGTCAGCGCCAGCGCTGCCGCCTCGGTCCGGGTACGCGCGCCGAGCTTGCGCATTCCCGCGCGGATGTGGGTGTCCACGGTCTCGGCGGAGATGCCGAGCTGACCGGCGATCCGCCGGGTCGGCTCCCCCGCCGCGACCAGCCGCAGCACGTCGGTCTCCCGGCGGGTGAGCTGCGAACCCGACCGTGGGCTGCGGGTGTCCCGGTGCACGTGGTGGCGGCGCAGCCCGCGCCGGGCCCGCCCGCCGAGCACCACCAGCCCGGCGGTGTCGGCCAGGTGCTCGGCCTCCAGCAGCGCGGCGACGGCCCGTTCCGGATCCAGGTCGTGCAGGCCCGCCGCGAGCAGGCAGCGGATCTGCTCCCGCAGCGCGACACCGGCCCAGCCCTGCGCGGCCGCGACGAAGCCGGTGCCGGTCGCCCAGGCGGTCAGGGTCCGCCGGGCGGCGGCCGGCAGCCCGGCGGGGATCGCGGGCGCGGGACCGTCCATTTCGAACGCGGACGCGAACGCGGCCCGGGCCGCGGCACCGGAGTCGTAGGCGGCCCACCGGGCGGTGATGTGCCGCAGCCCGGTGAGCAGCCCGGCGGGACCGGCGTCGGGCGGCTGAACGGCCCGGTCGGGCTGCCCGTCGAGCCAGGCGGCCTCGCGGGCGACCCACGCGGTGGCGGGGTGGCCGTCGGGCGTGCCGAGACGGCCGCGGGCGGCGGCGAGCAGGCCGGTGTCGGCCTCGATCAGCGCGGTGGCGGCGACGGCGTAACCGCGCGCGTCGGCGGGCAGGGCCCGGTCGGTGAGATCGGCGGCCCGCCGCACGGCCCGGTCCGCCGCGTCACGAGCGGCGTCGTGCTCTCCGGACGACGCCGCGGCGGCGGCCGCTGCGGCCGGGGACTGCACACCGGCCGGAGGGTGGGCACCGGGAAGTGCGGAGGATTGCGCGCCGGCAAGGCCGGTCGGAGCCGGCGGGCGAGCGGCGGGCGAGCCGGTGGCGGCCGCCGCAGAGTGAGCATCGGAACTGCCGGCCGTCGACGCGGACCCGGCACCGGGAAGACCCGGAGGCGCCAGGGGGTCAGGAGGCGTCAGGGGGACGCGGAGGGAATCCCGGCCGTCAGTCGGCCCGGCCGGCCGGCCGTAGACCGCGCCGCTGCCGGCGGGCCGGCCATAGACCGCACCCGCCTCCGCGCCAGACCCGGGCCTGCCACCGCTAAGCGCCGCCGAGCTGCCGGTCGACGCCGAGCCACCACCGATCGAGCTGACCGCACCAGCCGCACCAGCCGCACCAGCCGCACCAGCCGCACCAGCCGCACCAGCCGCACCAGCCGACGATGCCACGGAGCCAGGCTGTGGGCCACCACCCACACCGGTCACCAACGGCCCCTGCAGCACGTCGTTCCAGTCGGCCACCGCCAGGAAGCGGGTCTGCCAGCTGTACGCCAGATCCGCCCCGCACGCCGTCGCCGCCCGGCGGGCCGCCGTCGCCGCCTCGGTCAGCCGGCCGTCCGCCGCCAGGTGTTCCACCAGCAGCCACGCGCTCCACCGCCCGGTCAGCGGGTCGGTGCCCTCGGCCGCCGCAGCCGCCAGCGCCGTGTCCCAGCCCGGCGCCCGGTGTGCCGCCCGTACCGCTGCCAGCGCCGCCGCCACCGCGGCCGGGGGCACCGGGTAGCGGGCGGCGATCTTCTCCGCCGTGTCGATGGCGCCGGCCGGGTCGGTGGCGAGCTCGGCCAGCAGCAGGATGCGGTCGCGGGCGGCCACGACCGTGCCCCCGGCCGCGTCCGGCACCGGGCGGACCGCCGCCCGGGCGCCCGCCGGGTCTCCGGACTGCAGCAGGGCCTCGCCGCGCAGCACGTCCGCTTCCACGCCCAGCGGGCCGGTTGTGGTCAGCACCCGCGCCGCCGGGTGCGGGCGGCCCGCGGCCAGCAGCGCGTCCGCCGCCGCGATCCGGACCCGGGGGTCGACGGTGACGCCGGGCAGTTCGCACGCGAACTGCAGCAGCTCCGCGCGGTCACCGCCGGTGACGCGGTCGGCGGCGGTCAGCACCCGCCGGTACGCCCCCGCGTGGTCGCCGGCCGCGGCCAGGTGCCGGGCCGCCTCGGCGTCGGGGGTCAGCTCCGCCAGCGCGCGGTGCAGATCCGTGCGGGCGGCCGCGTCGAGCAGCCCGGCGGCGGTCTCGGCGAAGTAGGCCGACACCGGCAGCAGCCCGGCCGGGTCCTCGGTGACCAGGCCGGCGGCGCGCAGGTCCTCGGCGCCGGGCCCGAGCAGCGCCGCCGGGGCGGGCCGGCCGAGCAGGCCCAGCGCGGCCAGCGCGGTGCGGGCGGTGCGGGGCAGGTCGGCCAGGGCCGTGGCGATCGCGTACGCGACCTGGTCGATGTCGGTGTCCGGGCCGCCGCGGCCCGCGCCGGCCTGCCGGGCCAGCGCGGTGATCGCCAGGGGGTTGCCGCCGGCCCGGTCCACGACCGCGGCCAGGGCGGCGTCGCCGAGCTGCCCGCCCACCCGCCGGGCCAGCTCCCGGGCGGCCTCCGGGGTCAGCGGCGCCACGGTCAGCCAGGCCGTGGCCGCCTCGCGCAGCGCCGCGACGGTCTCCGCGGGCAGCCGGTGCGGGGTGCGCAGCGCGACGACCACCCGTACGTGCGCGGCCAGGTGCGGCAGCGCGGCCAGGGTGGCCGGGTCGGCGTACTGCAGGTCGTCCAGGACCAGCAGGCCGCCGCGGACCCGCGAGCGCACGGCCTCGGCCAGCAGCGGCACGTCGTGGGCGGGCAGGCGGGCTTTCAGGGCCCTGGACAGCGCCAGCGCGGGCACGGCGGCCAGCATCGCCAGCCCGCCACCGGCGTGCACCGGCCCGGGCGCCGCGGCGGACACCTTGCGCAGCAGCGTGGACCGGCCGGCCCCGGGCGCGCCGGTGAGCACGACGAGGCCGGGACGGCGCAGGTGGGCAGCGGCGAGCCCGGCCAGGTCCTGCTGTGCCACCCGCAACCCCCGTTTCCCTGTCGGCCCGGTGTCCGTGCCCGGCTGGCACGAACACGGGAGCTACGTCGTCGCATGCTTCCGTAGTCTGTGGTGCGGCAGGCGTCCCGCCCTGCCCGCGAACGGGAAGGGTGGCGACTGTGTCTTCGACGCCGGCCGCGGTCAGCACATTCTCCCTGACGGTGTGCTCGGCTGACGAGTCATGACCGTCGGACCCCTCTGCGCCCGGGTGGCCGCGCTGTGTGACGAAATCGTCGCGCAGGTCGGCCCGGAGGCCGGTGGCCAGGCAATTCAGGTACGCGAACGGCTCTCGGAGCCGCTGCGCGTGGCGATCGCCGGGCGGCTGAAAGCCGGAAAGTCGACACTCGTCAACGCGCTGATCGGCCGCCGGGTGGCGCCCACCGCGGTCGGCGAGTGCACCCGGGTGGTCACCCGCTTCCGGTACGGGCCCGCCGACCGGGTCGATGTGGTGCTGCGCGACGGCACCCGGTCGAGTCTGCCGCTGGGCGACGACGGCATGATTCCGCGGCGTCTCGGGGTGCCGCCGGCCCGGGTCGCCTATGTGGACGTTTCGCTGACCAGCGACAAACTGCGCGAGCTGACCGTGGTCGACACCCCCGGGCTGGCGTCGACCGACACCCGGGTCAGCGCCCGCGCGGCGGCCGAGATCGGCGAGAGCACGGCGCCGTTCGACGCCGACATCGACGCCGACTCCGCCTCCGAGGTCGCCGCGGCCGAGGCGGTCGTCTACGTGTTCACCCAGGCGGTCCGCGCCGACGACGTGCAGGCCCTGGAGGCGTTCCGGACGGCGTCGGCCCGGCTGGCGAGCAGCCCGATCAACGCGCTGGGGGTGTTCGGCAAGGTCGACACCCTGGTCGGCGGGGCCGGGGACCCGTGGCCGGTGGCCGGCCCGCTCGCCGAGCAGCAGGCGCTGCTGCTGGCCCGTACCGTCTCCGAGGTGGTGCCGGTGGTCGGCCTGCTGGCCGAGACCGGCGAGGCCGGGCGGCTGACGGCCGCCGACTGCGCCACCCTCAAGGAGCTGTCCGTGCTGCCCGCCGCCGAGCTGCGGGTGCTGCTGGCCTCGGTCGACCTGTTCCGCACCCGCCCGGCCCCGGTCAGCGTGCTGCGGCGCGAGCGGCTGCTGGGCCTGCTCGACCTGTACGGCATCGGCTTCGCCCTGGCCGAGCTGGCCGCGGACCCGCAGCTGGGCACCGGCGAGCTGGTCCGCCGGCTGGTCCGGGCGTCGGGCTTCCCGCGGCTGCGCGACACCCTGGAGCAGACGCTGCGCTGGCGGGCCGACGCCATCAAGGCCGGCTGGGCGCTGTCGCGGCTGGAACGCGTCGCCGGGCACACCAGCGACCGCCGCGACCGCGAGGCCCTGCGCGACGCCATCGAACGGCTGCTGCGCGAGCCCGCCTACCACCGGCTGCGGCTGCTGGAGGTCGCCCAGCGCGTCACGACCGGGGCGGTGCCGCTGCCGGTGGCCTGGGAGCAGGAGCTGGTGCGGCTGGCGACCTCCGACGACGCCCGGTGGATCCTGCGGCTGCCGCAGGCGCAGGGCCCGGAGCTGGCGGCGGCCGCGGTGGAGGCGGCGAACCGATGGCGGGTGTACGCGGTCGCCGGCGCGGGGCCGGCGCAGTCGCGGGTGGCGCAGGTCGCGCACCGCGGGTTCCACCTGCTGGCCCAGGCGGTCCGTGAGCAGACCGTTACCCCGGAGCAGACCGACCGGACCCAGACCCTGCAGAGCCGGCCGGCGCAGGGCGAGGCGGTGCAGGGCCCGGCCGGACCAGGCCAGGCGGGACCTGTCACGAGCCAGACGCGATCCGCTCAGGCCGGGCCGTCCGCGGGCGGCGCGTCTTCGGGGCCGCTTGCGGGTGGGGCGGGGTGGTCGCGGTGAGTCTGGCCAAGGATCTTGATCTGGCCGTCCGGGACGCGCTGGCCGCCGTGCGCGCCGCCGACGCCGATGCCGGCGCCGAGCTGGCCGAGTTGCGGCGGGGGCAGCTCACCCGGCCCTCGGTGGTGCTCGTCGGTGAGACCAAGCGGGGCAAGAGTTCACTGCTCAACGCGCTGCTCGGGGTGCCCGGGCTGTCGCCGGTGGATGCCGCCGTGGCCACCGCCACCTACCTGCACTTCTCCCCCGGGCCGGTGGCCGCCACCGCCTACGTGCCCGGCGCGCCCGAGCCGGTCGAGATCGACCCGGCGCAGCTGAGCGCCTGGGCCACCGGCCGGGACGTGCCCGGCGGTGGGCGGGCCCCGCGCCGTATCGAGGTCAGCCATCCCGCGCCGCTGCTGCAGTACGTGTCCCTGCTGGACACCCCCGGCGTCGGTGGGCTGGACCCGGCGCACACCACCGTCGCGCTCGACGCGGTCGAGCGGGCCACCGCGCTGCTGTTCGTCGCCGACGCCTCCGCGCCGCTGTCGCAGCCCGAGCTGGATTTCCTGGTCGCCGCCAGCGCGCGGGTCGACGCCGTGGTGTTCGCGCTGACCAAGGTCGACGCGTTTGCGGGGTGGCGGCGCATCGCCGACGACAACCGGGCGCTGTTGCGGGCGCGGGCGCCGCGGTTCGCCGACGCCCCCTGGTTCCCGGTCTCCGCGCGGCTGGCCGAGCTGGCCCGTACGCTGCCCGCCGGGGAGCAGGCGGCGCTGGTGGACGCCTCCCGGATCGCCGAGCTGCAGCACGCGCTGGTGGAGCTGGCCGGGCGCGGGCACCAGCTGCAGCTGGCCAACGTGCTGCGGGCCACGCGCGGGGAACTGGCCCGGCTGGAGGCCGCCGCGGTGGCCCGGGTGCAGGCCAGCGAGGCCGATCCGGTGCAGGTCGCCCGGGTGCGCGCGCAGCGCTCGGCGCTGGCCGCCCGCAAACGCACCGAGTCGCGGCAGTGGACGTTGCTGCTGAGCACCGAGACGCAGCGGGCCCGGGTGGAGGTCGTCGGGCTGCTGCGGACCCGGATCACCGCCGTGCAGCAGGATTTCGGCGCCCGCATCGACGCCGCCCGGGGCGCCGCCCTGGACGCCCTGCCCGATCAGCTCGACGCCGAGCTGCAGGCGGTCGCGGTGCGGCTGTCCGACGATCTGCAGGCGACGTTCCGGCAGGTCGGTGAGCGGATCCTGGCGCAGGTCTTCGACGCCGACGAGCTCGCCGCGGTGCTGGACCGGCTCAACGCCACGCTGCGGCACGCGCTGGCCGGCAGCCCGCCGCGCGACGGTGCCGGCGACAACCTGATGGTCGCGTTGTCGGCCGGCGGGATCGCCTTCATGGCCGGGCGGGGCGCGATGTTCGGCGCGTCGGTGCTCGGGGTCGGCGGGGCCGTCGCCGGCGGGCTGCTGATCCCGGTCGCCGGGCTCGGCCTGGGGCTGGCCGCCGGCGGGTACGTGCTCTACCGGCGCCGGGTGCAGAGCGACCGGCAGCAGGCCCGGACGTGGCTGCGCGACGTGCTCGGCGAGGCCCGCGCGGCGCTGTCGGACGAGATCTCGTACCGGTTCACCGACCTGCAGTACGCGCTCAGCGTGGCCGTCGACGACGCGGTCGAGCGGCGGCTGCGCGAGCTCGACGCGCACATCGCCGACATCGACGCGGCCGCGGCCGAGGACGCCGCCGGCCGGGCCAGACGGCGCGCCCAGGCGACCGCGGACCTGCACGCGGTCCGCGCCCAGATCAGGCAGGTCGACGAGGTGCTCACCCTGGCGCGGGCGCTGACGCCCGCGCCCGCCAACGACCAGGAGACGGCATGAACGAGCTGGGACCATCGGTGACGGCGGCGACGGAGGTGATGGCATGAGCGACGAGCACGGCTGGCCGGACTTCTCGCACGCCGACGGCCACGACGAGCACGCCGGGCCCGACGCCGGCGCCCATGACGAGCCGCTGGACAGCCCGGACAGCCCGTTCCACGACGGCCTGTTCGACGACCACGGCGCGGAGGCCGACCTCGACACCGACCTGGAGGTCGACGCCGACCTCGGCACCGGGCACGACCTGGACGCCGCGGAGTCGGCCTGGGACGACCAGTACGAGCCGGGCACCGGCCACGACGACGAGGCCGGGCACACCGTGGTCGACGTGACCGACGGGCACGGCATGGGCCCGGTCGGCGCCGACCCGGACGCGGCGCCGGACGCCGACCAGGTCAGCCTCTTCCCGCCGGTGGTCGACGTCGGGCCGCTGCCCGAGCCGGTCGACGGCTTCCCGTGGATCGACACCGGCAGCCTCGGGCTCTACCACGCCGGGCTGCTCGAGCCGCCGGCCGGCGAGCCGGTCGACGCGCAGCCGGTGCCGGCCGAGGACCTGGCCGCCTACGCCGCCGAGGACCTGCCGCCGGGTGTCGACCCGTGGGCGGCGCTGGCCGACTCCGAGGACCCGGCCACCAGCGCCCTGGCCAAGTGGTGGCAGCCGGGCGGGTAACCCTTGCGAGGTGGCCGTATCCGGTGCGGGCCCCGAGGTGGCATCATCAGCGCGCCATCGCTGCGACCCCCCGCCTGGAGCCACCCCATGACCGCCGCCACCGCCACCGCCCCGGTGAGCAACCGTCGTGAACGTACCGGCTGGTACTTCTACGACTGGGCGAATTCCGCCTTCTCCACCACCGTCATCACGGTCTTCCTCGGCCCGTTCCTGACCACCGTCACCGAGCAGGCCGCCGGCTGCGCGCTCGGCGCCGACGAGTGCGACGGGCGGGTGCATCCGTTCGGCCTGAGCATCGCGGCCGGTTCCTACTTCCCGTACCTGGTGTCGCTGTCGGTGCTGCTGACCGTGTTCGTGCTGCCGGTGATGGGCGCCGTCGCCGACCGGGCCGAGCGCAAGAAGCCGCTGCTGGCCGCCGCGGCGTTCCTGGGCGCCGGGGCGACGGTCGCGATGGCGTTCGTGACCGGCGAGCGGTACCTGCTGGGCGGGCTGCTGTTCGTCGTGGCCAACATCGCCTTCGGCGCGTCGGTGGTGGTCTACAACTCGTTCCTGCCGCGGCTGGCCGGGCCCGACGAACGCGACAAGGTGTCCAGCCGCGGCTGGGCGCTGGGTTATCTCGGCGGCGGGGTGCTGCTGCTGCTGAACCTGGTGGTGGTCACCTGGCTCAGCGTCGACGGTGACGACCAGCGCACCCTGGACCTGGCGCGCTGGTGCATCGTGTCGGCCGGTGTCTGGTGGGGGGTGTTCACCCTGGTGCCGTTGCGCTGGCTGCGTGAGCACCCCGGCGCCGAGGCGGGCGCGGCGCGCGGCAACGTGCTCACCGACGGGTTCCGCCAGCTCGGGCAGACCATCCGCAGCCTGCGGGCGTACCCGCTGACGTTGTTCTTCCTGGTCGCGTACCTGATCTACAACGACGGCATCCAGACGGTGATCTCGCTGGCCAGCCAGTTCGGCACCGAGGAGCTGCACCTGGAGCAGAGCGCGCTGATCATCACGATCCTGATCGTGCAGTTCCTGGCGTTCGGCGGCGCGCTGCTGCTGGGCGGGCTGGCCACCCGCATCGGCGCCCGCAAGACGGTGCTGATCGCCCTGGTCGGCTGGCTCGGGGTGGTGCTGGCGGCGTTCTGGCTGCCGGAGGGCGAGCCGGTGCCGTTCATGCTGCTGGGGGTCGCCATCGGCCTGGTCATGGGTGGCAGCCAGGCGCTGAGCCGCTCGCTGTTCAGCCAGCTGATCCCGGACGGCCGCGAGGGCGAGTACTACGGTTTCTACGAGATCAGCGACAAGGGCACCAGCTGGCTGGGGCCGCTGGCGTTCGGGCTGGTGTTCCAGCTGACCAACAGTTACCGGATCGGGCTCGTGTCGCTGGTGGTGTTCTTCATCGTCGGTGGCATCCTGCTGGCGATGGTGCCGATGCGCCGGGCCATCGTCGCGGCCGGCAACACCCCGCCGCGGCTGCTCTGAGCCGCCCGGGGGCCCCGATGGACATCGTGATCGACGCGGACTCGGCGGTCCCGCCGTACGAGCAGGTGCGGCTGCGGATCGCCGAGCTGGCCGCCGGCGGGGTGCTGGCGGCCGGCGCGAAGCTGCCGCCGGTGCGGCAGCTCGCCGGCGAGCTGGGCCTGGCCGCGAACACCGTGGCCCGGGCCTACCGGGAGCTGGAACAGGCCGGGCTGGTCGAGACCCGGGGCCGGGCCGGCACGGTGGTCACCGCGCGGGCGGCCCGGACCCCGGCCGCGGCCCAGCAGGCCGCCCAGCGCTACGCCGAGCAGGTCCGCGCGCTCGGCATCACCCCGCAGGCCGCGCTGGACCTGGCCCGCGCCGCCCTGAACCTGCCCGGCTGACCCGCCCGGCCGGCACCGCGGGAGGCGACGCCGCCGGCCGGCGCCTCACCGGCGGCCGCCGGCTCACCGCGGGGTGGTGCTGATCGCGCCGGCCGGGCACCGCTCGACCGCCCGCGCCACCAGCTCGGCCGACTCCGCCGGCGGGTCCGCGTCGAGCAGCACCACCAGGCCCTCGTCCTCGTCCTGGTCGAAGACCGCCGGCAGGGTCAGCACGCAGTTGCCGGCGCCGATGCACCGGTCCCGGTCCGCCACGACGTGCGGGCTCACCAGGTCACCGGCAGTTCGGCCAGGCCGTACACGATGGAGCTGTCCCGGGTCGCCGGCTTGGCCGGGTCCGCGGCCAGGGCCAGCCCGGGCAGGCGCCGGGCCAGCCGGGCCAGCGCGACCCGCAGCTCGGCGCGGGCCAGCGGCTGGCCGATGCACTGGTGCACGCCGAAGCCGAACGCCAGGTGCTGATGGGCCTGCCGGTACGGGTCGAAACCCGCCCCGCCGGCGAACACCTCGTCGTCGCGGTTGGCCAGCGACAGCAGCGCGATGGCCGGTTCACCGGCCCGGATCGGATGCCCGCCGATCTCCACGTCGCGGGTGGCCAGCCGGGGCAGCCCGGTCCGCACGATGGTCAGGTAGCGCAGCAGCTCCTCGACCAGGCCGTCGGCGAGGTCCTCGTCGGCGCGCAGCGCGGCCAGGTGCCCGGGGTGCTGCAGCAGCAACAGCACGCTCAGGCCGATCATGTTGGCGGTGGTCTCGTGCCCGGCGATCAGCAGCAGCAGGGCCATCCCGACCAGTTCGTCGGCCTCCAGCTCGCCGGTGGCGACCCGTTCGGTGGTCAACCGGCTGATCAGGTCGTCGCCGGGGCGGGCCCGCCGGGTCTCGACCAGCTCGCCCAGGTAGGCGCGCAGCTCGGTGGCCGCGGCACGCACCTGCGGCGGCGGGGCGTCGCGGTCGAGCAGGATCCCGCTGCGGACCTGGAAGAACTCGTGGTCGGCGTACGGCACGCCGAGCAGGTGGCAGATGACCAGCGACGGCACCGGCAGCGCGAACCCGGCGACCAGGTCGGCGGGCGGCCCGGCGGCCTGCAGGGCGTCCAGCGCGCCGTCGACCACGTCGTCGATCAGCGGCGCGATCCGGGCGATGTTGCGGATCATGAACTCGGCGGTCAGCATCCGCCGCAGCCGCAGATGGGCCTGGCCATCCATCCGGATGAAGCTGCCGCGGCGGTTCTGCGGGCTGCTCGGGGACATCTTGCGCAGCACCGGGAAGCCGGGGGCGTCCAGGTCGGCGCTGAACGCGTCCGAGCGCAGCATCTCCTTGACGTCGGCGTGCCGGGTGACCAGCCAGGTCCAGCCGCCGGTGGGCAGCCGCACCGCGGTCACCGGCCCGTCGAGGCGGGCCCGGTCGGCGGCGGTGACCGGGGTGAACGGGTCGTCGTCGGGGCTGCGGAACGGGAACAGCGGCAGGTCTTCGGTGCGCACAGGCGCCCCCTCGGTCGCGTAGCGTGCTGCTTTCAACGCGCTACGTTAACGCCCGGGGCGGTAGAGAACAACAACCGTCGATGCGTCAGGGCTGTCGGGGCCGGCCGCGCAGCACCAGGATGTGCCACAGGTACTTGAGCAGCTGCCGGGTGCCGGCGTCCGCGGTGCGGGCGGCGTGCCCGAGCACGGCGGCGTCGACCGGCTCCGGGCCCAGCCGGCGGGCCAGGGCGGCCGCCTCGGGCCCGCGCAGCTCGGCGGGGAACGCCTCGGCCGCCAGCACAAAACCGGGGTGGTACAGCAGCGGGGCGATCGCCGCCAGCTGCGCGGCGGTGGGCGTACCGGCGAAGCAGGGGTCGGCGACCAGGCCCAGCGCCGATCCGGTACGCGCCACCTGCGCCAGCAGCGCCGCCCAGATCCCGCCGAAGCTGTCCGCGGTGCCGACCACGGCCGGCTCGGTCACGCTGTCACCGTGGCTGAACGTGGCCCGCCGGTTCGCCCCGGCCCGCAGCACCAAACAGCAGCTGCCGAACCGCGGCGACGCTGCGCCCGTCGGCCAGCAGCCGGTCCGGGTGGAAGCTGACGGTGATCCGGGCCCGCGGCACCGGCAGTTCGCCGGCGGCGCCGAGCCCGCGCACGTGCGCGAGGGCCCGGGCCGCCGGCTCGCTCACTTCGGCTCGATGACGTTGGTGGCCAGCAGCACCAGCAGCACCGAGCCCAGCACCAGCCGGTAGCCGATGAACACGCTGTAGGAGTGCCGGGCGATGAACTTCAGCAGCCACGACACCGCGAACCAGCCGACCACGAAGCTGACCAGGGTCGCCACGATCGTGGGCAGCCAGCCGACCCCGCCGTTGTCGGCGGAGATGCCGTCGTACTCGGTGACCGTCTGCAGCACGCTGGCCGCCAGCAGCGCCGGGATGCTCAGGAAGAACGACAGCTTGGTCACCGTCACCCGGTCGAGGTCACGCAGCAGGCCCGCGGACATCGTCGCACCCGAACGGGACACGCCGGGGATCAGCGACAGGCACTGCACCACCCCGATGATCAGCGTGTCCTTCCAGGTCACGTCCTCCTCGTGGCGCACCTGGGTGGCGGCGTGGTCGGCGAAGGCCATCACCGCGCTCCACAGGATCAGCGCACCGGCGACGAACCACAGGCTGCGCAGCGTGGACTCGATCGTGTCCTGGAACAGCAGCCCGACGATGCCGATCGGGATCGAGCCCAGGATGACCGCCCAGCCGAAGCGGTAGTCGGCGTGCCCGCGGTGCTCACGGTCCCGCACGCCGCGCAGCCAGCCGGTGACGATCCGGATGAGGTCCTTCCGCAGGAAGATCACCGTGGCGATGACCGCGCCGGACTGGATGATCGCGGTGAAGGCGGTGATGTCCGGGGCGTCGATCTGATAGCCGAGCAGCTTCTCCAGGATGGTCAGGTGTCCCGTGCTGGAGATGGGCAGGAACTCGGTGAAGCCCTCCACCGCACCCAGCAGAACCGCTTCGAAGATGTTCAACCCGACCTCGTCCCTTGATCCGTTACCCGACCGCCGGTCGAGGATAGGGGGTCGGTCAACCGCCGCTGCGCCTGACCCGCGCGGCGGCGATCGTGTACGCGGGGTCGCGGTCCAGGTTGTGCCGGTCCCGGTCGTAGCGGCGGGTGGTCCGCGGGTCGGCGTGGCCCATCGCGTCCTGCACGTCCTCCAGCGGCACCCCCTCGGCCCGGGCGGTGGTGGCGAACGCGTGCCGCAACGAGTGCGGCGACAGCCGCGCCCAGCCCGCGATGCCGGCGTCACGGGCCAGCCGGCGCACCAGCCGGAACATCGCATGCCGGTCGATCCGGGCGCCGGTCGCCGAGACCAGCAGCGGCCCGTCGAGCCGGTCGGCGGTGGTGCCCTCAGCCGCCGCACGATGCTCCAGGTACGCGTCCAGGGCCGCAGCCGCGTACGGCGTCAGCGCCCGCCGGCGCGGCTTGCCGCCCTTGCCGACGAACCGCACGCTGCGGTGCCCCCGCTCGGTCCCCACGTCGGCGACGTCCAGGCCGACCAGCTCACCGACCCGCAGCCCCAGGTCGGCCAGCAACGCCAGCGCCGCCCGGTGCCGCACCGCCGCCGGGCCGGTCTCCGCCTGCACCGCCGCCAGCAGCGCGTCGACCTCCTCCGGCGACAACCCCACCGTGGCGGAGTGGTCCCGCGCCACCGGCGGGCGGTCCGCGCCACCGACCGGGTTCGCCGCCACCGCGCGCAGCTTGACCAGGAAGTCGTACCAGCTGGACAACCCGGACAGCTTGCGCGCCACGGTGGCCGGCGCCAGCGACCGGGCCTCCAGCCCGCGGGCGTACGCGTTGACGTCCAAGAACGACGCCCCCAGCGGCTCCACCTCCCGCTGGGCGCACCAGGCCAGCCAGGCCGCGACGTCGCGCCGGTACGCGTCGCGGGTGTGCACGGACAGCCGCCGGTTGGCCAGCCACGCCTCGGTGACCTGCTCGGCGCTGCCACCGACGGCGAGCGCGCCACCGGGCTGCCGGGGGATCAGCGTGGACATGCACCCCATCGTGTCAGCTCCGGCACACCCGGCCGTCCGCGACATGCCAGGTGCGGTCATGGCCGACCGCGGCGGCGAAGTACCGGTCGTGGGTGACCGTCACCAGCGTCCCCCGGAACGCGCGCAGCGCCTGCTCGACGACCTCCAACGCGTCGAAGTCGAGGAAGTTGGTCGGCTCGTCGAGCAGCAGGATCCGCGCCGGGCTGTTGACCATCACGGCCAGCAGCAGCCGGCGCAGCTCCCCCGCGGACAGGCTGCGCAGCGTCGCGTCCCACTGGTCCGGCCCGAACTGGTGCCCGGCCAGCAGCCGTTCGGCGTCCTCGGCGTAGACCGGCACCCGGGAGCGGAAGAAGTCCACCACCGTGGTCGCGTCGCGCAGCCCGTCGGAGGTCTGCGGCAGCACCGCCACCTGCGGCCCGCCACGCTCGGCCAGCGCCCGCAGCAGCGTGGTCTTGCCGGCGCCGTTCCGCCCGGTGATCAGCACCCGGTCCCCGCGCCGCAGATCAAGATCAACCCCGTCGAGCACCGTACGGTCACCGAGCTTGACCGTCAGGTCGCGCACGGCCAGCACGACCTCGCCCGCGGCCGCGGTGTCGGCCGGGAAGGCCAGGGTCAGCGGCGGGCGGGTCCGCGGCTCGGCGACCCACCGGGCGGACTCCATCTGCCGGCGCAGCCGCCGCTCCCGGACCTTGGCCTTCTTCGCGACCTTCTTGGCGATCCGGCGCAGGTGCGGCGCCTCGATGCCGGAGCGCACCGTCGTCTCGACCGAGCGGGCCTGCCGCTTGATCAGCTCGATGTCCTGCTCCCAGCGGATCCGGTCCTTCTCCTGCGCCTCGTAGTCCAGCAGCAGCCGCTGCCACCGGCGGGTCTTCTCGGCCCGGTAGACGGTGAAACCGCCGCCGGGATAGTCCTGCGGCTCGTCGTGGATGCCGTCGAGCTCGACGATCCGGGTGACGGTGGCGTCCAGGAACGCCCGGTCGTGACTGACCGCCAGCACCCCGCCGGGGAAGTCGGCCAGCCAGCCGGCCAGCCACGCCGCACCCTCGGCGTCCAGGTGGTTGGTGGGCTCGTCGAGCAGCAGCAGCCCGGGAGCCGTCAGCAGGGCCCGGGCCAGCAGCAGCCGGGCCTGCTCACCACCGCTGACCTCGCCCAGCGCCAGGCCGTCGGGCAGGTGGTCGATGTCCAGGCGCTGGCGGATCT
The DNA here is from genome assembly GCF_044465625.1 of Actinoplanes sp. NPDC049599. NCBI lineage: Bacteria > Bacillati > Actinomycetota > Actinomycetes > Micromonosporales > Micromonosporaceae > Actinoplanes > Actinoplanes sp. NPDC049599. The sequence goes on along the minus strand of NZ_JBITLX010000020.1, from coordinate 98,527 downwards.
CGGTGAGCCGGGTCTGCCCGGTCCAGCCCTCCAGGGCGGTCCAGCGTTCCTGCACCCGGCCGTACTCGGCGAGCACGTCGGCACCGCGCTCGAGCGCCGACTCCAGCTCCCGCAGCCGGCCGGTGACCCCCGCCAGCTCGCCCAGCCCGCCGGTGAGGAACTCCCCCACGGTGCCGTGCGGGTCGGGGACCTGCTGCGGCACGTGACCGACCCGGGCGCCGGGGGCCCGGGACACGGTGCCGGAGGTGGGCGCGAGCTCGCCGGCCAGCACCCGCAGCAGCGAGGACTTGCCGGCCCCGTTCGGGCCGACCACGCCGACCCGGTCGCCGGGGTTCAGGATCAGATCAAGACCGGAAAAGAGCAGATCACCGTCGTGGGCGACGCTCAGCGCGGCAGCTTTCAGCAAGGAAGTCCTCCGGGACCGAAACCGACAGGGGTACGGCGACCCGCACGCCCCCGGTCAACGGCGGCGCGTCCACGGGTCAGGTCGGTATCACACGGAGAAGTCGGCTCCTCGATCTCGGCGACAGGTGCCGCGACCACTGTGCCGCGGTCCACGGTCGCCCGCAACCGGAATACCCCACGCTACGTCAGGCGGCGTACGCCACCGCGGTCTGCTGACCCTGCACGTCGGTCACGGCCAGCCGCGAGGCCATCGTGCTGCGCGCCGCGATCTGCGCCGCGTACGCCGCCCGGCGCCGCGCCACACACCCGTCACCCTTGGCCGCGCCGTTGTCCTGCTGCTCCATGTGCGTACCCAGCCCGTCCCTGAGCAGCGCCAACGCCTCGGTGCGCAGCTGCGAGACCCGCGACTCGGTGACACCCAGCTCCCCGGCGACCTCCGCCAGCGGCCGCTCCTGCAGGAACGACGCCTCGACCACGAACCGCAGCCGCTCCGGCAGCACCGCCACCGCGTCGTGCAGGTAACCCATCCGCTCGCGGTGCAGCAGCGTCTCCTCCGGGTTCATCGAGTCCTCGGTGACCATGTCCTCGGCCGCGCCGGCGGTGAAACCCTGCAGCGACAGCACCGCCGCACGCTGCACGTCGTCATCGACGTGGGCCAGCTCACTGACCCCGACCCCGAGCAGCTCGGCCAGCTCCGCCGGGCTCGGCATGCGGCCCAGCCGCGCAGTCAGCTCCTGGCGCGCCACGTCGGCCCGCCGGGCCCGGGCCCGCACCGAACGGCTCGCCCAGTCCATGCTGCGCAGCTCGTCCAGCAGCGCGCCCCGGACCCGGACGGCGGCGAACCGGCCGAACGGGATGCCCCGGCCGGTGTCGAACGCCCGCGCGGCGGTGACCAGCGCCGCGTACCCGGCCGAGGCCAGGTCGTCACGGTGCACGTGGGCGGGAACCTTGAACAACATCTCCCGGACCAGGTGACCCACCAGCGGCATGTTCTGACGGATCAAGAGCTCCAGCTCGCGGCTGACGGTCTGCGTCTTCGCTGCGGACATCGTGTGTTCCCCCTCGTATGTGTCGCCCGGTTCGGCTCACCGGCTGACAAGAGGGAACTTTTCGGTGCGCGGGGTGCAGCGAGTGGTCACGTTCGGTTGCCACTCGGTTGCCGTGGAAAAAAGCCTAAGATCGGGACGTCAGCCGCGGTTACGCCAGCAGCCGGCCGTTGCCGACGGCCACCCGGACCACCTGGCCCGGGTCCGCGCCCCGGTCACGCCGATCGCCGACGACAGGTGATCGCGCACTGCGCCGCATCGGCTGCCCCCGGGCGGTCAAGGGGCGGAAAATCGGTGGCGGCGCTGGGTGATGATCGGCCCATGGCCGCGACCCACACCGCCCTGATCGCCGTGATCCCCGCCGCCGAGGCCGCCGTCGGTGACCACCGGGCCGTTCTCGACCGCGCCGCCTCCTGGGGCGTGCCCGCCCACATCACCCTGGTCTTCCCCTTCCTGCCCCCGGAATCGGTCGACCCCGCCGTGCTGGCCGCGCTGCGCGGGATCGCCGCCGCCGAACCCCGCTTCGACCTCACCCTGGACCGCGTCGGCTGGTTCGGCGACACCGTGGTGTGGCTCGCCCCGAACCCCGCCCGGCCCTTCATCACCCTCACCGAGGCCCTGGCCGCACGCTTCCCCCAGGCGCAGCCCTACGCCGGCGCCTTCGACGAGGTGGTCCCCCACCTCACCATCGGCCACGACCACCCCCGCACCGACCTCGCCGCAGCCGCCGCGGCGGTCACCGCGCACCTGCCGATCCGCACCACCGTCACCTCGATCCGCCTGATCGCGGGCGCCCGCGAACCCGGCGACTCCTGGGAAACCGTCGCCGACTTCCCCCTCGGCTGACACCCGCAGCGCCCGCCGCGGTCAACCGGCCACGCAGAACTCGTTGCCCTCCGGATCGGCCATCACCACGTGGTGCGTCCCGGCCACCGTCAGCACCACCGCCCCGGCACCCACCAGCTGCGCCACCTTCGCCTCGACGCGCTCCCACACCTGCCCCGGCGGGCCCTGACCGCCCACCCGCACGTCGATGTGCAGCCTGTTCTTCGCCACCTTCGGCTCCGGCACCTCCAGGAACACCAGCCGCGGGCCGACACCCGCCGGATCGCGCAGCCACGCCCCGTCACCCTCGTCCGGCTCCGGCGGGCCGAACGACGCCGCCCACTCCTCCCGCGACCGGAACGGCGCCGGCGGCGGCTCGTCCTCGTAGCCCAGCGCCACCTTCCAGAACTCCGCGAGCGCCACCGCACCCGCACAGTCGAACGTCAGATCCACCCGTAACGCCATGTCGCCCCCGTTCCGCTGTCAGCGATCACATCTTCCGCCGGGGGTACGACAAAAGGCATCGTCCAGCAGATGAAGCTGCTCGTGCTCGGAGGAACCGGATTCGTCGGCCCCGCCGTCCTCGGCGAGGCCCACGCCCGCGGCCACCGGATCACCGTCCTCAACCGCGGCCACCAGCCGGCCCCGGCCGGCACCACCGCCCTGACCGGCGACCGCAGCACCCCCGAGGGCCTCACCGCCCTCGCCGGCGGCACCTGGGACGCCGTCATCGACACCTGGTCCGGCCGCCCCACCGCGGTCCGCGACGCCGCCCGCGCCCTGAGCGGACACGCCGGGCACTACACGTACGTCTCCAGCCGCAGCGTCTACGCCGACGGCGCACCCGCCCCGCTGACCGAACACGCCCCGGTCGTCGATGCCACACCGGACTCCACCGACGACACCGACTACGCCAGGGCCAAGCGCGGCGCGGAACTCGCCGCCGAGCAGAACTTCACCGGCACCGTCCTGCACGCCCGCGCCGGCCTGATCCTCGGCCCGCACGAGAACATCGGCCGGCTGCCCTGGTGGCTCACCCGCCTGGCCCGCGGCGGACCGACCCTGGCACCCGGGCCCCGCGACCTGCCCCTGCAGTACATCGACGTCCGCGACCTGGCCACCTGGCTGCTCGACACCGCCGAACAGGGCCGCACCGGCGCCTACAACGTGGTCAGCCCGCCCGGCCACACCACCATGGGCGACCTCCTGGACACCGCGAACGCCGTCACCGGCGGCCACGCCGACCTGCGCTGGACCGACCCGCAGGCGATCCTCGACGCGGGCATCGAACCCTGGACGGAACTGCCGATCTGGATCGCCCCCGGCCCCGACCACGCCTACCTCCACGACGGCGACGTCACCAAGGCCCGGCACGCCGGCCTGGAGAACCGCCCGGTGACCGAGACCGTCGCGGACACCTGGACCTGGCTGCAACAGATCGGCGGCACGGCACCCCAGCGCCCCGACCGCCCCACCGTCGGCCTCGACCCGGCCCGCGAGGCAGCCTTCCTCGCCCACGCCCGGTCAACGCCGTGAACGCCCGCTACGACGCCGTCCTCGACCCGCTGCGCCGGGCCTACGACGCGCGCGCGGCCTGGCGCGACGGGCTCACCAAGGACCCGTGGAAACGCGCGGAGCGGCAGGCGTTCCGCGACCGGCTCACCGCGGGCACGCGGCTGCTGGAGGTCGGCGCCGGCACCGGACACGACAGCGCGTTCTTCCAGCAGGAGGGCCTTGCCGTCGTCGCGGCCGACCTCTCGCCCGCGATGGTGGAGCGTTGCCGGGCCAAGGGCATCGAGGCACACGTCCGCGACTTCCTGCGCCTGGACTTCCCGGCCGGTGCGTTCGACGCGGTGTACGCGATGAACTGCCTGCTGCACGTCCCCGACGGTGACCTGCCCGCCGTCCTCGCCGCGATCCGGGCGGTCCTGCGCCCCGGCGGCCTGTTCTTCCTCGGCGTGTACGGCGACGCCGAGAACAGCGAAGGCATCCTCGCCGACGATCAGCACGAGCCGCCCCGGTTCTTCTCCTGGCGCACCGACGAGCATCTGCTCGCCTTCGCCGCCGCCGCACTCTTCGACGTCGTGGACTTCCACGGCGTCGACACCGGTCACGGCCACCGGTTCCAGTCCCTGACCTTGCGCCGCCCGGCCTGACGATCGACCGCACCCGCCGCGCACCAGCAACCGCCGGCAGAGCCGAAATCAAATCAGGTGGTGTCGTTGATTCCTTTTTGTCCTTGGGTTCGGGGTGCGCCCGTGGCGGAGCGCACCCCGCGTAGAGCGTCCTAGGATGTTAGGGGTGAGCGGGGACCGGCGGGCCGTCTGCCGGAGAATGGGCGCCGTGCCGACTCCGCCGACGAACGTACCGCCATCAAGGCACACGGCCGGTCCCGTCGGCACCCGGGCCGACCTGCGGATCCACCGGCCCGACCTGGTCGCGGGCTACGACGCGGCGCTGCCCGGCGCCCGCGCGGCCATCCTGGCCCGGGTGCTGCACGCCCTGCACCACGAGTCGCTGCCCGGCGTGACCCGCCGGCCACCCGGCGTGGACCTCGCCGACGGCCGCACCCTCACCGCGCCCCCGGCGGCGACCCGCCCCTTCGCCACCCCCGCCCCGGGCCTGACCGCCCACCTCTCCCCCGCACCCGGCCACGGCGACCCGGCCGGCGGACGGCGCCAGGCCCACGACGACCCCGGCACCCTGCTGCGCGCCCTCGACCTGGGCCCGCACACCAACCGCTTCGCCACCGAGGTCGACAACAGCGTCGCCAACCTCGCCCTCGCCCACGCCGCCCGGCCACCCGGACCCCCACCCACCCCGGACGGCCTCGCCGGTGACCCCGACGGCCCCGCCCGCCTGGAGCAGCAGGTCCTCGACGGCCACCCGCTGCACCCCTGCTGCCGCACCCGCGGCGGCATGACCGTCGCCGACGTCCTGGCCTACGCCCCCGAGCACCGCCCGGTCATCCGCCTGCGCCGGCTCGCCGTCCCGCCCGCCCGCTGGTACGGCGACACCCCGCCGCTCCTCTACGCCCACCCCTGGCAGGCCGACCGCCTGCTCGACCGCTACCCGTGGCTCGGCGACGCCGGCCAGACCGGGCCGGTCCGGCCGCTGATGTCGCTGCGCACCGTCGCGCCGCTCTCCGGTGGCGAGCACCTCAAGACCGCCGTCGACATCCAGATGACCTCGGCCGTGCGCACCGTCTCGCCCGCCGCGGTCCACAACGGACCGCGGCTGTCCCGCCTGCTCGCCGGGCTGACCGCCGACCTGCCGCTGACCGTGCTGCGCGAGACCGGCGCGGGCGCGGTGCTCGTCGACGGCGTCCCGCAGCGCCACCTCGCCTACCTGCGCCGCCAGGCCCCGCGGCTCGGGCCGGGCGAGACGGCCCTGCCACTGGGTGCGCTCGCGCCGCTGCTGCCCGGCCTCGCCGCCGACCCGTACGCGTGGTGGCGCGACCTGGCGCGGCTGCTGTTCCCGCCGCTGGTCACCGTGCTGGACCGCGGCGTCGCGTTGGAGGCGCACGGCCAGAACACCCTGCTGGTGCTGCACGGCGCCCGCCCGGTCCGGATCCTCTACCGCGACCTGGGCGGCGTCCGGGTCAGCGCCCGGCGCCTGCACGCCGCCGGCGTCGAGGCGCCCCCGGTCGAGGGTGACCTGCCCACCGACGACCCGGACGCGCTGCGCACCAAGCTCGCCGCCGCCGTGCTGGGCACCGTCGCCGGTCAGCTCATCGCCGTGCTGGCCGGCGCGGGCGCCGAGCCGGGCCGGTTGTGGGCGACGACCGCCGCGGCGATCCGCAGCACCGGCACCGCCGACGCCGCCCGGCTGCTCAGCGATCCGCTGCCGGTCAAGGCGACCACCGCGATGCGCCTGGCCGATCGGCCGCTGGACGACCTCTGGACCCATCTCGACAACCCGATGGCGGGGGCATGACACGCATCCTGACGGCCCGGCGGCTGGCCTTCGCCGCCGCGCACACCGGCGCCGCCCTCGCCGTGCACGCCCCGGAGCTGACCGCGGAGTTCACCGCGGCGCTGCCCGAGGCCGCCGACGTGGTCGGGCGGCGGCTGCGCGGCGCGCTGGTCCGCGAGGGGCTGACCCCGGCCGGGCCGGGCGACCGGATGCACGCGTTCCGCCGGGTCGAGTACCCCGCCGCGGGCGCCGACGACCCCGCCGACCTGCTGCCCGACCGGCTGCCGGGCAACGCCGACGGGTTCGCCGCCGAGCTGCGCAACGCCGTGGTCAACCTGGCCGTCGCGATGGCCCGCCGCGCGCGGGTGCCGGCCGGCGACCCGGACCACGCCGCGGTCGCCGGGGAACGGCTCGCCGTGGCCGGGCACAACCTGCACCCGTGCGGACGGACCCGGCTCGGCTGGGACACCAGCGACGTGCTCGCCCACGACCTGGAGGCCGGCCGGACCCGGCTGGGCTTCGTCGCCGTCCGCGACGAGCTGCACCTGGGCGACGACGTCGGCGCCGCCCTGCGGCAGGTGTACCCGCAGGTGCCGGCGGCCCCGCCGGGCTTCCGGGTGCAGCCGGTGCACGCCTGGCAGCGCGACGCCGTGCTGCCGGTGCGCTACCGCGAGCTGCTCGCCGGCGACGCGCTGCGGATCCTCGACGACGAGCTCGAGGCGATCCCGACCGCCGCGCTGCGGACCCTGCTGCTGCCGGTCGCCGCCGACGGCACCCGCCGCTACGTCAAGGTGTCGCTGGACATCCAGGTCACCTCGACCCGGCGCAGCATCAGCGTCGCCAGCACCCGCAACGGCCCGGCGGTCTCCGCGCTGCTGCACCGGCTGGTCGCCGAGGACCCGGCCGCGGACCGGCTGCTGCTGCTGGCCGAGACCGCCGGCGCGGCCGTGCCGGTGGGCTCCGGGCGGGACCTGGGGGCGATCGTGCGCGACGGGCTCACCGGCCGGCTGCGCCCCGGCGAGCGGGCGGTGCCCGGCGGCGCGCTGCCGTTCGTCGCCGCCGGGCTGGTCGCCGAGTTCGCCGCGAGCACCGGACGGCGCGACGACGCGGGCGCCGCGGCGGCGTTCCTGGACGCGTACGCCCGGCTGGTCCTGCCGCCGCTGCTGCGGCTGACCCTGCGCGGGGTCGCGCTGGAGGCGCACCTGCAGAACTGCCTGCCGACGTTCACCGCCGGGGTGCCGCAGCGCCTGGCGGTGCGCGACTTCGCCGGGCTGCGCCTGCACCCGGGCCGGCTCGCCGCGGCCGGCCACGAGCTGGCGCTCTGGCCCGGTTCGGTGGTCGCCACGACCGACCCGGCCGTGCTCCGCGCCAAGATCGGCTACACGGTGTTCCAGGCGCACCTGGGCGAGCTGGTGATCCGGCTCGGCGAGTCGCACGCGCTGGCCGAGGACGCCGCCTGGCGGATCGTGCGGGCCGTGGTCGACGAGACCTACGCCGGGCCGGGTGCGCCGGCCGCGCAGGACCACGCCGCGTTCACCGCGCCGACCGTGCCGCACAAGGCGCTGGTGCGGATGCGGCTGGCCGGGGCCGGCGACGCGTACCTGCCGGTGGAGAACCCGCTGCATGCGCCCGCCTGAGCGGGTCGCCGCCGCGCTGCGGGCGCTGCCGGCGCCGGTCTGCGCCTACGTCTACGACACGGCGGCGCTGCGCACCCGGGCCGCCGAGGTGCGGGCCGCGCTGCCACCGGCAACCACCCTGCTGTACGCGGTGAAGGCCAACGGGCACCCGGCGGTGGTCCGCACCCTCGCCGGGGTCTGCGACGGCCTGGAGGTCGCCTCAGGCGGTGAGCTGGCGCTGGCGGTCGCGGCCGGCGCCCGCCGGATCGTCTTCGGCGGGCCGGCCAAGACCGACGCCGAGCTGGCCGCCGCCGTGGCCGCGGGCGCGCAGGTCAACGTCGAGAGCGGCCACGAGCTGCGGCGGCTGGACCGGGCCGCCCGGGCGGCCGGCACGGTCGTGGACGCGGCGATCCGGGTCAACCGCGCGGGGGCCGCGCTGCCCGGCAGCCACGCCATGACCGGTACGCCCACCCCGTTCGGCGTCGACGAGCCGGAGCTGGCCCGGGTGCTGGCGCTGCCGCTGACCTCGGTGCGGATCACCGGCTTCCACCTGCACGCGGTGTCGAACAACCTGGACGCCGCCGCGCACGCCCGGTTCGTCGCCGACGCGCTGGACTGGTCGGTGGCCACCGCCGCGCGGCACGGGCTCACCCTGCGGCTGGTCAACACCGGCGGCGGCCTGGGCGTGGACCACCTCGGCACGGCCACCATCGACCTCGCGGCGCTGCGGGCGCGCCTGGCCGGGCTCGCCGTGCCGGCCGGGGTGGACCTGATCGTCGAGCCGGGCCGGATCCTGGCCGCCGACGCCGGCTGGTACGCCGCCGAGGTCATCGACCTCAAGCACACCCACGGCCGCTGGTTCGCGGTGCTGCGCGGCGGCACCCACCACTTCCGGCTGCCCGCCGCCTGGGGCTACAGCCACCCGTTCACCGTGCTGGAGACCGGCACCTGGCCGTACCCGTGGCCGCGCCCGCAGGTCACCGACGTGGCCGTGGACGCGGTCGGCGAGCTGTGCACCCCGCGCGACGTGCTGGCCCGCGACCGGCCGGTGTCCCGGCTGCGGATCGGCGACGTGCTGGTCTTCGGCCGCGCCGGCGCGTACGGCTGGGACATCTCCCACCACGACTTCCTGCGCCACCCGCCGCCGCGCTTCGAGGTGCTCTGACATGGCACCGGTCCACCGCCCCGCCGCCCGGGTCGTCTGCCTGGACGCCGACGACCGGGTGCTGCTGCTGTGCTGGCGCGACCCCGTCGAGCAGAACCTGGTCTGGGAGCCGCCCGGCGGCGGGGTCGAGCCCGGCGAGTCGTTCCTGGCCGCGGCCCGCCGCGAGCTGGCCGAGGAGACCGGCCTGGACCCGGCCGCGGTCCGCGGGCCCTCGGTGACCGTCGACCGCGACACCCGGTGGCGGGGGCGGCGCCTCGTCGGGCCGGAGGCGTTCTTCCTGGCCCGCTACGACACCGCCCGGCCGGCGCTCGGCCGGGCCGGCCTCCTGCCCGACGAGCAGCAGACCCTCACCGGCTACGCCTGGCTGACCCCGGCCGAGCTGGCCACGCTGCCCGGCCTGCAACCGCCGGAGCTGCCGGCGGTCATCCGGCGGCTCGGAACTCCGCCCGCCACCGCCTGATCAGCGGGTCCCCGGCGTCGGTGAGCTCGGCGACCAGCACCGGCGTCAGGCCGGGACCGGCGAACGCGTTGATCTCGGCGCGGGTCAGCGGCCACGGCGGCCCACCGGCGTCCGCGCCCGTGGTCGCGGCCGCGGCTGCGGCTGCGGTGTCGTCGGTGGCCGCGCCGGCACCGGTGGCCGCGGCGGCGTCAGCGGCCACGGCGGTGCCGGTGCCGATGGCCGCGACGGCCACCACCAGCAGGGTGCCGCCCGGGGCGACCAGCGGGCCGACGTTGGCGATCGCCCGGTCCCGGGCCGGCTTCGGCAGCGCCTGCACGTTGTTGCTCTCCACCACCAGGTCGAAGCCGCCGCGCCAGGACGCCGGCGGGTCCAGCAGGTCCGCGACCACGTACTCGACCGGGGAGTCCGGGTGGCGTTCGCGGGCGGTGCGGACCGCGGTGGCGGCGATGTCGAAGCCGGTCGTGACAAAGCCCAGCGCGGCCAGGAACTCCGCGTCGCGGCCCAGCCCGCACCCGACCACCAGGGCGCTGCGGCCACCGCCGACGACCGCGCCGGTGCGGGCCCACTCGATGAGCAGGCTGCTGGGCCGGGGCACGTCCCACGGCACCTCGGCGGTGCCCGCGCCGGCCTCGGCGTACAGCTGCTCGAACCAGCCGGTGGGATCACCGGCCGCGAGCGAGGCCGCGGCCAGCCGGGTGGTGTCCGGCACCGGGCCGGTCACGCCCCGGCCGCCCGGGGCCCGCGGCGCAGCTCGCGCAGCGCCTGCCGGCGCACGTCACCGGTCAGCGTGTCGATGTAGAGCCGCCCGTCCAGGTGGTCGGTCTCGTGCTGCAGCGCCCGGGCCAGCAGCCCGGTCCCGGTGATCGTCACCGGCTCGCCGAACCGGTCGACCCCGGTCGCGGTCACCGCCCAGGCCCGCACCGTCGGATACTCCATGCCGGGCAGCGACAGGCAGCCCTCCTCGTCGTCCTGCTCGCCGTCGAGGTCCGTGAGCACCGGGTTGATCAGGTGCCCGACGACGCCGCCGACGTTGTAGGAGAACGCCCGCAGGCCGACGCCGATCTGCGGCGCGGCCACCCCGGCCCGGCCGGGCTCCCGGACGGAGTCCTCCAGGTCGGTGATCAGGTCGCGCAGGTCGGCGTCGAAGACCACGACGGGCTCCGCCGGGGTACGCAGCACAGGGTCGCCGAACAGGCGGATGGGTCGCACAGTCATAGCCACAACCTAGGCGAAAAGGGCGAGCTGGTCCTCGGCCAGGACCACCCGCAGCTGACAAGAGCTGGTGACACCGGCCGGGGCCACCGCCGCGGCAGCCCCGGCCGCTAAGCCGTGCCGGGGCGGGCGGTTGGTGACATCGGCCGGCCGGCCAGCGCGGCGCGCATCGGTGCCGCCTTCGCCGCGGCCTCGTCGACCTCCGCCTCCGGGTCGCTGTCGATGGTGATGCCGCCGCCGGCCCACAGGTGCACCCGTTCGCCGTCCACGGCCGCCGTGCGGATGCTCAGGCCCAGGTCGACGTGGTCGGTGCCGACCCAGCCCAGCGCGCCCATCGCCACCCCCCGGCCGACCGGCTCCAGCCGGGCGATCACCTCCAGCGCGGCCCGCTTGGGCGCGCCGGTCACCGAGCCGCCCGGGCACAGCGCCCGCAGCAGCTCCGCCAGGCCGACCGGGCGCTCGATCGGCGCGGACACCACCGACTCGGCCTGCCACAGCCCGCACCAGCGGCGCACCGCGAACAGCTCGTCCACCCGGACCGGGCCCACGCCGAGCCGGGCCAGGTCGTTGCGCTCCAGGTCGACGATCATCACGTGCTCGGCGCGTTCCTTCGCCGAGGCCAGCAGCTCCCGGCGGCCCCGGGCGGTGGCCGGGCGGGTGCCCTTGATCGGGCGGGTGATGATCCGGCCACCGCGCACCTCGACCAGCGTCTCCGGCGAGGCCGTGGCGATCGCCCAGCCGGCGCCGCTGAGCACCCCGCCGTACCGGGCGCCGGGCAGCCCGGCCACCCGGGCCAGGGCCGGCCCCGGATCGCCGGTGTACGGCGCCGAGGCGTGCCCCACCACGTTGACCTGATAGACGTCGCCGCGGGCGATGGCGGCCCGGACCGCGGTCACCGCGGCGGCGTGCTCGGCGCGGCTCCAGCTGTCGGAGAACGGACCCAACCGCCATTCGCCGCCGCCATTCGCACACGCTCCCATGACGGAGAGTGACGGTTCGGTCGGGGCTGCATGGCGGTGCACGACGGCCACCACGTCGGGGATGCCGGGGACCGGCGAGGGCGCCCCAGGGGGTCCTCCGGCCATCACCGAACCGGCGGAGGCGGACACGTACAGTGCCGCTCCACAGGGGGTACCCTCGCCGGTCGGGTGGAATTGGTTGGCCGTTCGGCCCATGTCTCGCACCGGCAGTCCGTTGCCGGAGAGGAACGCCGCGACAAGCTCTGCGGGGTCACCACCAGCACCGACCGACCACTCGAAACGGCATGACTCACGGTGACGGCCCTGGCAGGACGCCGGAGAACCCGGTTTCCGACCGCGGCCAGATGTCGGAAAGTGGTCGTCGGTGGCCCTGCCGTGGACCATCAGAAGCGTGGATTCTGTCAAGGGGACGTCGTTACTCACGAGATCCGGATTCGTTCGGATGGGAGTAGTGTTCCGCCCCGTTGATGTGAAGCACGACACAACCCCCTACCGGAGACACCCGATGTGCCAGCACCAGAAGTCCTGCCCCTCTGCCGAAGCCGTCGACCGCGAAGCGGCCCGGATCGTGGCGACCTTCCCCGAGCAGGGTTGGAGCCTGCTCTGCAACGGTGTCATCGTTTTTGAGGACACCGGCGAGCTGTTGCCCGACGGCAGGACGATCGCACCCCACCGCGGACCCGCCGTGCACGCCCTGGCGGCCTGAGCGACCAACGGACGGCGGGCCGACCGGAGACCGGCCGACCCGCGGGAACCGCTCACTCCTCGAACGCCTCCGGCGACGGGCACGAGCAGACCAGGTTCCGGTCACCGTAGGCCCCGTCGATGCGACGCACCGGCGGCCAGTACTTCGCGGTCCGGTCCACCCCGGCCGGGAAACCCGCCAGCGACCGCGGGTACGCGTGCGACCACTCGTCCGCCGTCACCGCCGCCGCCGTGTGCGGGGCGTGGTGCAGCGGGTTGTCGTCGCGGGGCCACTCCCCCGCCGCCACCCGGTCGATCTCGCCCTTGATCGCGATCATCGCGGCGCAGAACCTGTCCAGCTCGGCCAGGTCCTCGCTCTCGGTCGGCTCCACCATCAGCGTGCCGGCCACCGGGAACGACATCGTCGGCGCGTGGAAGCCGTAGTCGATCAGCCGCTTCGCCACGTCGTCGACCGACACGCCGGTCGCCTTGGTCAGCGGTCGCAGGTCCAGGATGCACTCGTGCGCGACCAGGCCCTCGTTGCCCGCGTACAGCACCGGGAAGTGCTCGCGCAGCCGCGCCGCCACGTAGTTGGCCGTCAGCACCGCCACGCCGGTCGCCGCCGCCAGCCCGTCCGGGCCCATCATCCGCAGGTACGCCCACGAGATCGGCAGGATGCCCGCCGAGCCGTGCGCCGCCGCCGACACCGCGTGGTGCTCACCCGGCTCCAGGGGGTCGCCCGGCAGGAACTCCGCCAGGTGCGCGCGCACCGCGACCGGGCCCACGCCGGGACCGCCGCCGCCGTGCGGGATGCAGAACGTCTTGTGCAGGTTCAGGTGCGACACGTCCGCGCCGAACTTGCCCGGCCGGGCGTAGCCGACCAGCGCGTTCAGGTTCGCCCCGTCGACGTACACCTGGCCGCCGGCGTCGTGCACCGCGCCGCACAGCTCCGCGATGCCCTTCTCGTAGACGCCGTGCGTCGACGGGTACGTCACCATGATCGCGGCCAGCGCGTCCGCGTGCTTGGCGATCTTCGCGGCCAGGTCGGCCAGGTCCACGTTGCCGTTGTCGTCGCAGGCCACCACGACCACCCGCATGCCCGCCATGACCGCGCTGGCCGCGTTCGTGCCGTGCGCGCTCGACGGGATCAGGCACACGTCCCGGTGCGTCTCGCCCCGCGAACGGTGGTAACCGCGGATCGCCAGCAGCCCGGCCAGCTCACCCTGCGAGCCCGCGTTCGGCTGCACGCTCACCGCGTCGTAGCCGGTCACCTCGGCCAGCCACTGCTCCAGCTGCGCCACCAGGGCCTCGTAGCCCGCGGTCTGCGACGCCGGCGCGTACGGGTGGATGTTCGCGAACTCCGCCCAGCTCACCGGCTCCATCTCGGTGGTCGCGTTCAGCTTCATCGTGCACGAGCCCAGCGGGATCATGCCCCGGTCCAGCGCGTAGTCGCGGTCCGACAGCTTGCGCAGGTAGCGCAGCATCGCCGTCTCCGAGTGGTGGGTGTGGAACACCGGGTGGGTCAGGTACTCGGTGGTGCGCACCGGCAGCGCGCCCACCGGGAAGCTCCCGCCGGCCGGCACCCCGAAGGCCGCCAGCACCGCGGCCACGTGCGCCTCCGTCGTGGTCTCGTCGCACGCCACCGACACCCGGTCGGCGTCCACCAGCCGCAGGTTGACCCCCGCGCCCTCGGCCGCCGCCACGACCGCCGCGGCCCGGCCCGGCACCACCGCGGTCACCGTGTCGAAGAACGTCCCGCTCACCAGCTCGACGCCGGCCCCGGTCAACGCGCCCGCGATCGTGGACGCCTGCCGGTGGGCGTGCTCGGCGATCCGCCGCAGCCCGGCCGGGCCGTGGTAGACCGCGTACATGCCGGCCATCACCGCCAGCAGGACCTGGGCGGTGCAGATGTTGCTGGTCGCCCGCTCCCGGCGGATGTGCTGCTCGCGGGTCTGCAACGCCAGCCGGTAGGCCGGCGCGCCGGCCGCGTCCCGCGAGACCCCGACCAGGCGCCCGGGCAGCGACCGCTCCAGCCCGGCGCGCACGGCCAGGTAACCGGCGTGCGGGCCACCGAAACCCAGCGGTACGCCGAACCGCTGCGTCGTGCCCGCGGCGATGTCCGCGCCGATCTCCCCCGGCGACCGCAGCAGCGTCAACGCCAGCAGGTCCGCCGCGACCGTCACCAGCGCACCCACCGCGTGCGCGGCCTCCACCAGGCCCGCGTGGTCGCGCACCGCACCGGAAGCGCCCGGATACTGCAGATGCAGCCCGAAGAACTCGGCCGGCAGCGCGTCACCCGCGTCGAGATCCACCAGCTTCAGCTCGATGCCCAGCGGCTCGGCCCGGGTCCGCAGGATCGCCAGCGTCTGCGGCAGCGTGTCCGCGTCCACCACGTACACCTTGCTCTTGCTCTTGCTCGACCGGCGGGCCAGCGTCATCGCCTCGGCGACCGCCGTGCCCTCGTCCAGCATCGAGGCGTTCGCCGTGGTCAACCCGGTCAGGTCGGTCACCATCGTCTGGAAGTTCAGCAGCGCCTCCAGCCGGCCCTGGCTGATCTCCGGCTGGTACGGCGTGTACGCCGTGTACCAGGCCGGGTTCTCCAGCACGTTGCGCCGGATCACCGCCGGGGTGATGGTGCCGTAGTAGCCCAGCCCGATCATCGAGGTGGCGACCGTGTTGCGCCCCGCGATCTCGCGCAGCTCCGCGATCGCCTCCTCCTCGGAGGCCGCCGCCGGCAGGTTCAGCGTCCCGTGCCAGCGGATCACCTCGGGGATCGCGGCGTCCATCAGCGCGTCCAGCGACGCGTACCCGATCGCCTTGAGCATCTGGGTCTGCGCGTCGGCATCCGGGCCGATGTGGCGGTCAGCGAACGTCATGGCAGCTCCTGCGGGGAGAAAGAGGTCGACGGAGGCAACCTCCCCCTCTGTCATACCCACCGGGCACTCCAGAGCAGCCTGCCCACGCGGTCCTTTTGCCTGAGAGGTTCCGGGGAGGATTTGCCCCTTCGGCGCCACCGGGATGGTCTCTCCCGCGCGGGTGTACGGCTGCCTAGAACCTACCAGCGGGAACGTTTCGATCTTGTATCCCTAAGGTGTGGTGTGTGACCTACTCTGAGCCTGCCTTTTCGGCTGCGCCTGACCGCTACGAGACCATGACCTACCGCCGCGCCGGGCGCAGCGGCCTCCAGCTGCCCGCCATCAGCCTCGGCCTCTGGCACAACTTCGGCGACGCCCGCCCGATCGAACGCCAGCGGGCCATCACCCGCCGCGCCTTCGACCTCGGCGTCACCCACTTCGACCTGGCCAACAACTACGGCCCGCCGCCCGGCAGCGCCGAGGAGAACTTCGGCCGCATCCTGGCCACCGACTTCCGGCGGCACCGCGACGAGCTGGTCGTCTCCACCAAGGCCGGCTACCACATGTGGAACGGCCCGTACGGCGAGTGGGGCTCCCGCAAGTACCTGGTCTCGTCGCTGGACCAGTCGCTGCGGCGGCTCGGCCTCGACTACGTCGACATCTTCTACCACCACCGCCCCGACCCGGACACCCCGCTCGAAGAGACCATGAGCGCCCTGGACGCCGTCGTCCGCAGCGGCAAGGCCCTCTACGTCGGCATCAGCAACTACAGCGCCGAGCAGACCGCCCGCGCCGCCGCGATCCTGCAGGAACTCGGCACCCCGCTGCTGATCCACCAGCCGTCGTACTCGATCCTCAACCGCTGGATCGAACGCGACCACCTGCTCGACACGCTCGAGGCGGTCGGCGCCGGCTGCATCGCCTTCAGCCCGCTGCAGCAGGGCCTGCTCACCGACCGCTACCTCGGCGGCATCCCGGCCGACTCCCGGGTGCGCACCAGCGTCTTCCTGAACGAGAGCGACCTGGACCCGGCGACCATGGGCCGGATCCACAGCCTCAACGACATCGCCAAGCAGCGCGGGCAGTCGCTGGCCCAGCTCGCCCTGGCCTGGGCGCTGCGGGACCGGCGGATGACCAGCCTGATCATCGGCGCCAGCAGCGTCGAGCAGCTGGAGACCAACGTCGCCGCCCTGGACAACCTGGCCCTCGGCGAGGACGAGCTGCAGGCGATCGACGGCACCAGCCTGGACCTGTGACCGACCTCGTCAGCGAGCACACGATCCTGGCGGTCGTGGTCGGCTCCCGCGCGTACGGCCTCGCCGTGCCGGGCTCCGACCACGACCGCCGGGGCGTCTACGCGGCGCCCACCCGGCTGTTCTGGCACCTGGACAAGCCGCCGACGCACCTCGACGGGCCGGCCGAGGAACAGTTCTCCTGGGAGCTGGAACGCTTCTGCATCCTGGCGCTGCAGGCCAACCCGACGGTGCTGGAGGTGCTGTGGTCGCCGCTGGTCACCGCGCTCACCGCCGACGGTGAACACCTGCTGGCCACCCGGCGGGCGTTCCTGTCCCGCCGGCTCGCCGACACCTACGGCGCGTACGCCCGTGACCAGCTCAAACGCGTCGCCACCCGGCGCGCACGCACCGGCGCGACCAACCACAAGCAGGCCATGCACATGATCCGGCTGCTGCTGGCCGGCGCGCACGTGTTGCGCACCGGCGACATCCTGGTCGACGTGACCCCGCTGCGCGACCGGCTGCTGGCCGTCAAGCACGGGGAGGTGCCGTGGCAGGCGGTGGCCGGCTGGGCGGACGAGCTGCTTGACGACCTGGCCGCGGCGGAACGCGCCACCACCCTGCCGACCGAGCCCGACCGGGCTGCGGTTGATCAGCTGCTCTACGCCGTACGGGAAAGGGGTCTGCGGTGACCATCGAGGTGCCGAGCTGGGCCGACCAGGTCGTCCACGACCTGGCCTATCCGCTGATCTTCGCCACCGTCAGCGGCGCCCACCTGTACGGCTTCGCGTCGGCCGACTCGGACCTGGACCTGCGCGCCGCCCACCTGCTGCCGGCGGCCGAGGTCGTCGGGCTGCGCACCGGCCCGGAGACGCTGCAGTCCGACGGCTGGCGCGACGGCGTGGAGCTGGACGTGGTCAGCCACGACCTGCTCAAGTTCGCGCGCCTGCTGCACAGCCGCAACGGCTACGTGCTGGAACAGCTGCTGTCGCCGCTGGTGGTGACCACCTCGCCGGTGCACGCCGAGCTGATCGCGCTGGCCCCGGCGCTGGTCACCCGGCACCACGCCCATCACTACCTGGGCTTCGCCGCCACCCAGGAACGGCTCTTCGAGCGCACCGGTGAGCTGAAGCCCGCGCTCTACACGCTCCGGGTGCTGCTCACCGGGCTGCACCTGATGCGGACCGGCCTGCTGGAGACCGACCTCGGGGTGCTCGGCGCCGGCCTGCCGTACGTGCCCGAGCTGATCGGCCGCAAGCGCGAGGCGGAACACGGCCCGTTCCCCTCGGCGATCCGCGCCGACCTGGCCCGCGACGTGCCCCGGCTGCGCGCCGAGCTGGAGGCGGCCCGGGACGCGTCCGCCCTCCCCGAGCAGGCCGACCGCGGCGCTGTGGAGGCCCTGCACCAGCTCGTGGTGCGCACCCGCCTGTCTTGTTGAGCCCGCCGGAGGCGGTCGTTTCTGTGTTCTGGTGCGGCTTGCCGCACTGCCCCTAGGGCATCCTAGGACTCTAGGAGTTATCCGTCCGGGAGCTAGGCGGTCTACCCTGGTCCCATGCCCACCCGCACGCTCGACGCCGCAGCGGTCCACCTGGCCCGCCCGCACCGGCCGGTGCTCGTGGCGGGGACCCTCGGCGAGCTGACCGGCCCGGCCCACGGCCTGGTCGAGCTGCCGCTGCGGCTGTGGTGGAACCCGGTCCGCGCGTTCGACCTGGACGAGCCCACCATGCTGCTGTGGATGTACGAGAACGTGCTCCGCGAGGCCGTCCGCGTGGATGAGCTGCGCAGCTATCTGCACGGCCCGACGCTGGTGCGGGTCTGGCCGGAGCTGAACCTCCCCCGCGGCGTCCGCGCGGCCTGGGAGGCCCGGCACGCCCCGCTGCGCCGCGTCGCCGCGGTCTGAGCTCCCCGGTCGGCTAGCGTCGCGGCGTGAGCGGGAACATCGACGACTTCTATCGCGACGTCGCCACCATCGCCCTGACCGTCGGCGAGAAGCACGGCTTCGTGCTCGGCGGCGGCGTGGCCTGGCTGGTCAACGGCCTGGTGCAGCGCCCCACCGAGGACATCGACCTGTTCACCGACACCGCCGGCGCGGTCGGCGCGGCCGCCGGCCAGGTCACCGCGGCGCTGACCACGGCCGGCTACCAGGTGTTCCGCGAGGTGGCCGACGAGCTGTTCGCGGGCATGGACGAGGACCTGCGCGAGTACCACGTGGCCGACGGCGCCCGGGCGCTGCGGCTGACCCTGACCCGCCTGGACCGCCGCCGGGCCCCGGTGGTGATGGACGTCGGCCCGGTCATGCACCTGGACGACCTGGTCGCCTCGAAGGTGGCGGCGCTGGTCAACCGCCGCGAGGTCCGCGACTACATCGACGTGGCGGCGGCGCTGGAGCGGTACCCGCTCCAGCGGGTGCTGGAGCTGGCCCGGGCGCTGGAACCCGGCCTGGACGACGACGAGGTGGCCGACGCGGGCCGCTACCTCGACCGGCTGGACGACGCGCGCTTCGCGGTGTACGGGCTGAGCCCGGAGCAGGTGCGCGCCCTCCGCGAACGCCTGGCCTCCTGGCCCCGCTGAGGTTCGCCACGACCACGTATCCGGCCTATCGGGCGTGAGCCGGCACGCCGAGGCACCGCTGCTGGAGATCGTCCTGAGGGTCGCCGATGCGGCGTCCGAATCCCGCCAGACCCGGGGTGGGTGCGGCGGCACGATGACGGTATGACATTCACGATCGTCGCCCTGCCGCCGTCCGCGCTCGACGAGGTCCGCGCGGCCGGCACCGCCGAGCGTTGGGTGGCCGAAGGCGGTGAGCTGCTCCGCTGCTGCCTGCGGGGGGCCCGCCCGGATGAGCGCCTGCTGCTGTTCACCTACGAGCCCCCGCTGCCGCCCAGCCCCTACCGCGAGGTCGGCCCGGTCTTCGCGCACGCCGAGCCCTGCGGCGGCCGGCCCGACGGGCCGGACTACCCCGCCGACTGGTACGGCCGCCCGCAGGTGCTCCGCGCGTACGACAGCCGGGGCTGGATCCACCCGGCCAGCCGCCAGCATGACGGCAGCGACCCGGTCGGTGCGCTGCGCGCCGTGCTGGCCGAGCCCGGTGTCGTGCTGGTGCACAGCCGCAACGTGGTCTACGGCTGCTACATGTTCGCCGCGGTGCCCGCCGCCGGCTGAAGCGTCGCGGTCACGTCGTCCACGTCGAAGGTGGTCACCCCGCCGCCCGCGGTCTCGCTGGCCACGAAGGCGATCGTCGCGGTGCGCTCGGTGGCGGCCGGCGCGGTGACGGCGCCGTACTGCTGCCACTCGCGCGCCATGTCGAAGGCGAACGAGTAGCGGGTCTTCGGCGGGATCCCGGTCACCGCCAGGCCCATGTTGAGGTAGTCGCCGCGGCTGGTCTCGGTGGAGCTCGCCCGGCCGAAGAAGCGTACGTCCAGCCCGCAGCCGGCCGGGATCGTGACGGTGGCGCGCAGCACGTCGGTCCGGGTGACGTCGAGGCCGGCGAAGGTCGCGTACGCCCGGCCGGTGTGCGCGGGCCGGTCGGGCCCGGCCAGCACGACCATCCGGGGGCCGGCGGTCCAGCCGGCCGGGCCGGCCTCGAAGCTCGGGTTGACCTGCACCTGCCCGGCGCAGGGTGCGGGCTCGGACGGGGCTTGTGCCTGGGCGCTGCCGGCGGTGAGCAGCAGGGCGGCGACGACGGCGAGGGTTCTCACGGTACCTCCAAGGCATTGAATGTAGTCGATACATTCTGCAACCTGCCGGCAACCGTCGGTGTCCCGTCCTGCACCTTGGGCGGCGAATTCTCTTGTCTGCGAGGCCACCACCGCAGCAGAGGAGCTCCCGCCATGCGCGTCCGTATCGGTTCCACCATCGCCGTCGTCGCGACCGTCATCGGCCTCGCGGGCAGCGTCGCCGGCCCGATCTACTCGGCGTTCGGCGCCTAGCAGGTCATCAGCAACTCCACAGCAGGGTCCCTTCCGTGGCCGGGCGCTCCGCGCGCCCGGCCACGGTGCTGGGCAAACGCGGCGGATAGGCTGGGGCGCATCATGACGCTGACCGAACGCCTGCCCGGCACCGCCGCACCCGACGCCGTCTTCGACGCCTTCCAGACCTGGGTGTCCGAGCAGGGCCTGACGCTGTACTCGCATCAGGAGGAGGCGCTCATCGAGATCGCCACCGGGGCGAACGTCATCCTGAACACCCCGACCGGCTCGGGCAAGAGCCTGGTGGCCACCGGCGCGCACTTCGCCGCGCTGGCCGACAAGCGCACCACCTTCTACACCGCGCCGATCAAGGCGCTGGTCAGCGAGAAGTTCTTCGCCCTCTGCAAGGTCTTCGGCGCCGAGAACGTCGGCATGCTCACCGGCGACGCCAGCGTCAACGCGGACGCGCCGATCATCTGCTGCACCGCGGAGATCCTGGCCAACCTGGCGCTGCGCGAGGGCGCCGACGCCGACGTCGGCCAGGTCGTGATGGACGAGTTCCACTTCTACGCCGAGCCGGACCGCGGCTGGGCCTGGCAGGTGCCGCTGATCGAGCTGCCCCAGGCGCAGTTCATCCTCATGTCGGCGACCCTCGGCGACACCACCCGCTTCGTCGACGACCTCAGCCGGCGCACCGGCCGGGACACGGCCGTGATCAGCAACACCGAGCGGCCGGTCCCGCTGATCTTCCAGTACGCGATGACGCCGCTGCACGAGACCATCGAGGAGCTGCTCACCACCCACCAGGCGCCGGTCTACATCGTGCACTTCACCCAGGCCGCCGCCCTGGAACGTGCCCAGTCGCTGATGAGCATCAACATGTGCAGCCGCGCCGAGAAGGACGCCATCGCCGCGGCCATCGGCAGCTTCCGGTTCACCGCCGGCTTCGGCCGGACGCTGAGCCGGCTGGTCCGGCACGGCATCGGCGTGCACCACGCCGGCATGCTGCCGAAGTACCGCCGGCTGGTGGAGACGCTCGCGCAGGCGGGCCTGCTCAAGGTCATCTGCGGTACGGACACCCTCGGCGTGGGCATCAACGTGCCGATCCGCACCGTGCTGTTCACCGGGCTGAGCAAGTACGACGGGGTCCGCACCCGGCTGCTGAAGGCCCGCGAGTTCCACCAGATCGCCGGCCGGGCCGGGCGGGCCGGCTTCGACACCCTCGGCACGGTCATCGTGCAGGCCCCCGAGCACGTGATCGACAACGAGCGGATGCTGGCCAAGGCCGGCGACGACCCGAAGAAGCGCCGCAAGGTGGTCCGCAAGAAGCCGCAGGAGGGCACCATCGGCTGGGGCCAGCCCACCTTCGACCGGCTGGTCGGCGCCGACCCGGAGCCGCTGACCTCGTCGTTCCAGGTGTCCCATGCGATGCTGCTCAACGTGCTGGTCCGCGGCGGCGACCCGTTCACCGCGATGCGGCACCTGCTGACCGACAACCACGAGGAGCCGGCCGCGCAGCGCCGGCACATCCGCCGGGCGCTCGCCATCGCCCGGGCGCTGCTGGCCGGCGGCGTGATCGAGCGGCACGAGACCGGCGACGGCATCCGCTACCGGCTCACCGAGGACCTGCAGATCGACTTCGCGCTCAACCAGGCGCTGTCACCGTTCGCGCTGGCCTGCCTGGAGCTGCTCGACCGGGAGTCGCCGGAATACCCGCTCGACGTGGTCTCGGTGATCGAGGCGACCCTGGAGGACCCGCGCCAGGTGCTGTCCGCCCAGCTGTTCAAGGCCAAGGGCGAGGCGGTCAACGCGATGAAGGCCGAGGGCATCGAGTACGACCAGCGGATGGAGCTGCTCGAGGAGGTCACCTACCCCAAGCCGCTGCTGCCGCTGCTGGAGGGCGCGTACGAGACCTACCGCGGCGGGCACCCGTGGGTGGCCGACCACGAGATCAAGCCCAAGGCCGTGGTCCGCGACATGTACGAGCGCGCGATGACCTTCACCGAGTACGTCTCGTTCTACGGGCTGTCCCGCTCCGAGGGCCTGGTCCTGCGCTACCTGGCCGACGCCTTCCGGGCGCTGCGCCAGACCGTGCCCGAGGACGCCCGCACCGAGGAGCTCACCGACCTGATCGAGTGGCTGGGCGAGCTGGTCCGCCAGGTCGACTCCAGCCTGCTCGACGAGTGGGAGCGGCTGCGCAACCCGGGCGCCGAGATCGTCGAGGTGTCCCCGCTGGACGACAAGCCGCCGGCGGTCACCCGCAACGTGCGCGCGTTCCGGGTGCTGGTCCGCAACGCGATGTTCCGCCGGGTGGAGCTGTTCGCCCTGCGCCGCGCCGAGGACCTGGGCGAGCTGGACGCCGAGTCCGGCTGGGGCACCGACGAGTGGATCGAGGCGCTGGAGGACTACTACGCCGAGTACCCGCTGGTCGGCACCGGGCCGTCGGCACGCGGGCCGGCGCTGCTGCACATCGAGATCACGCCGACCATGTGGAAGGTGCGGCAGGTCTTCGAGGACCCCGAGGGCGACCACGACTGGGGCATCGAGGCCGAGGTGGATCTCGCGGCCAGCGACGAGCTCGGCGCGGCGGCGATCCGGATCACGGCGGTGGGACCGCACTGACGGTGGCCCGCGCGGACAGCGGCAGGTGCACCGAGAAGGTCGTGCCGTCGCCCGGCTCGCTGGTGACGGTGATCCGGCCCTGGTGGTCGCGGACGATCCGCTGGGCGATGGTCAGGCCCAGCCCGGTGCCGCCGGTGGCGCGCTGCCGGGCCGGGTCGGCGCGCCAGAAGCGGTCGAAGACCCGGGCCAGGTCGGCCGGGCTCATCCCGACCCCGGTGTCCCGGACGGTGAGCACGGCCGCGCCGTCCACCTCGCGGACCCGGACCAGCACGTGGCCGCCCGCGTCGGTGTAGCGGAGGGCGTTGGTCAGCAGGTTGCCCAGCACCTGGCGCAGCCGGTCCGGGTCGGCCTCGACCCAGACCGGCGCCGGCACGTCCACGGTCAGCGCGATGCCGGCCTCCGCCGCGACCGCCCGGTGCACGATGGCGCCCGCGCCGACCAGGTCCGCGAGGTCGGCCGGCGCCCGGTTGTAGCGCAGGTCGCCGGCCTCGGCCAGGGCCAGCACCTGCAGGTCGTCCAGGATGCGCCGCTGCAGCATGGTCTCCTCGTGCAGCGAGGCGAACAGCTCGCGGCTGGGCTCGACCACCCCGTCGGAGAGCCCTTCGAGGTAGCCGCGCAGGTTCGACAGCGGCGTCCGCATCTCGTGCGCCACGTCGGCGACCAGCCGGCGCTGGCGTTCCTCGCTGTGCTGCACCGCCTCGGCCATGGAGTTGAAGCTCGCCGAGAGCCGGGCCAGCTCGCCGCGGCCGGCGGCGGGCACCCGCACGTCCAGCCGGCCGGCGGCCAGCTGGCGGGAGGCGTCGGTGAGCCGGCGCACCGGCCGGCTGACCACTCGCGCGATCCACGCCGTACCGATCAGCGTCACCAGGATCAGGCCGGCCACCCCGAGGATCGCGGGCCGGCCGAGCCGGCCCACGTCGGCGTCGGCGGTCACGCCGAGGTAGAGCTGCAGCGGCACGGCCGCGTCCACGCCGGCCCGGTCGGCGAAGGCGGTCGCGGCGCATTCGGTGTCCGCCTTCGGCAGGCCCGGCTCGCTGCACTGCCGGTACGTCACCAGGTCGAGCTCCAGGCGCTTGGTGTTGGCCCGCACCACCGACGCCGC
Organism: Actinoplanes sp. NPDC049599; assembly: GCF_044465625.1. Classification (NCBI taxonomy): domain Bacteria; kingdom Bacillati; phylum Actinomycetota; class Actinomycetes; order Micromonosporales; family Micromonosporaceae; genus Actinoplanes; species Actinoplanes sp. NPDC049599. Next base: position 74,497 of record NZ_JBITLX010000020.1, on the reverse strand, counting down.
CCGCCGCACGCAGGCCGGGTGCTCCCGCCGCTGGGCGGCGGTCAGGTACGGCACCTCGTCGGTCTGCAGCGCGGGCGTGGCGCCGGGCACCTCGTCGGCGATGCAGCGCACGGTGACCAGCGCGGCCCGGTACTGGGCGAGCTGGAGCAGCATCTGCGCCGCCCGGGTGGCCTGCAGGCGGTCCTCCGGCACCGGCGCGAACAGGTTCGCCGGCAGCAGCGCGGCCGCCGGGATCCCCTTCGCCGCCAGGATGTTCGGCGTCGCGTCGACGGGCCGGCCGACCCAGTCGCCGGTGTCCGGCCGCGGATCGATCAGCATCGGGCCGGGGCGCACCTGGCCGACCGGGCGCCCGGCCAGGTTGTCGCTGTCCGCCAGCACCGTCTGGTCCAGGGCGGCCAGCCGGATGTGCAGGCCGGTCCGCTGCGACAGGTCCGCGACCAGCACGTCCACCCCGGGCCACCGGCCGTGCAGCCGGCCGAAGCGGGAGATCTCGTCGGCGATCTCGTAGCGGTGCCGGTCGGCGGCGGCCTGCGACTCGTTGATCTCCCGGGAGGTCAGGCTCAGGGTCAGCCAGGCGGTCGCCCCGATCGCGGTCACCGCCACCACCATGACCAGCAGGAAGATCCGCAGCCGGAAGCTCACTGCTCGGCCATCCGGTAGCCGCGGCCGTAGACCGTCTGCACGTACCGGGGCTCGGCCGGATCGGTCTCGATCTTGCGGCGCAGGTTGACCACGTGGGCGTCCACCGTCCGCTCGGAGACCTCCTGCTCGAAGCCGAACGTCTTGTCGATGATCTGGCCCCGGGTGAAGACCCGGCCCGGCTCGCGCGCCAGCAGCTCGACGATGCCGAACTCCTTGGCCGTGAGGTTGACCGGCGCGCCGCCGACCCGCACCTCGAAGCGCCCCGCGTCCACCTCGAGGTCGCCGACCCGCAGGGTGGCGGCCTGGGCGCCGGCGGTCCCGGTGCGGCGCAGCAGGGCCCGGACCCGCGCGGTGAGCTCCCGCGGGCTGACCGGCTTGGCCAGGTAGTCGTCGGCCCCGATGTCCAGGCCCAGCAGCATGTCGTTCTCGGTCGCGCGGGCGGTGACCAGCAGGATCGCCACCGACGACGACTCGGCCCGCAGGATGCGGCAGACGTCGAGGCCGTCCACCAGCGGCATCATGATGTCCAGCACCACCAGGTCCGGCCGGCGGGCGCGGGCCTGCTCCAGCGCCGCCCGCCCGTCACCGACGGTGAGCACCTGGTGGCCCTCGCGCTCCAGGTAGAGGCGGATGAGCTGGGCATGCTTGGGGTCGTCGTCGGCGATCAGGATCCTGGCGGTCACGCCCGAGATTCTGACCCAGCCGGTCAACCGGGTCGAGAAATGTCAGATTCCGATGAAGATCCGGACCGGTTCCGGTGCCGTGCCGGATCTCGGCCGCTTCCTCACAAGTTCTTCATAGCGCGCTCCCTACGGTGCAGACCCGCTCGTTACCTGAGGGAGTCCTGCCATGTGTGGTCTGAGCGTGTTCGTGAGCAGCCGGGCGAACGCCGGTGTCCCCGACCCCGCGTCGGCCGCCGCCTTCGAGGCGGCGCTGGCCACCATGCACCACCGCGGCCCGGACGACACCCAGGTCGAGTACGGCGACGGCCTGGCCTTCGGCTTCCAGCGGCTGGCCATCGTCGACGTGGCGGAGAGCCGCCAGCCGGCCCACTACCCGTGCGAGGGTCCGCAGGCAGGCCGCTGGACGGTGGTGTTCAACGGCGAGATCTACAACTACCGGGAGCTGCGCGCCGACCTGGTCCGCGAGCACGGGGCCACGTTCGCCACCCGGGGCGACACCGAGGTGCTGGCGGCGGCGTTCCACCACTGGGGCGCGGCGGCGCTGCCCCGGCTGCGCGGGATGTTCGCGTTCGTCGCGTACGACCACTGGACCGGCACGGTGCACGCGGCCCGGGACCCGTTCGGGATCAAGCCGCTGTACCTGCTGGAGACCGCGGACGGGCTGTTCCTGGCGAGCGAGCGCAAGGCGCTGCTGCCGTTCAGCGGCGACTCGGGGGCGGCGCTGGACACCGACGCGCTGGCCCACTACCTGACCCTGCAGTACGTGCCGGACCCGATGACCCTGCACCGGCACGTCCGGCGGCTGCCGCCGGGGCACCGGATGACCTGGACGCCCGGCGGCGGCCAGCGCCTGCACCGCTACTTCCGGCCGTCGCTGCGCCCGCTGCACGTGCGGCCGGACGTGGCGATCCACGCGATCCGCGACGCCCTGCGCGACAGCGTCCGCAAGCACCTGCACGCCGAGGTGCCGGTGGGCGCGTTCCTGTCCAGCGGGGTCGACTCGTCCGCGATCGTGGCGCTGGCCGCCGAGGTCAAGCCGGACCTGCACGCGTTCACCGCGGGCTTCGCGCACGAGGGCTACTCCGAGATCGAGATCGCCCAGGACACCGCGGACCAGCTCGGCGTGCGGCTGACCCCGACGGTGGTCACCGAGGACGACGTGATCCGCGAGCTGCCCCGGATCGTGCAGCTGCTGGACGACCCGGTCGCGGACCCCTCGCTGGTGCCGCTGTACTTCCTGGCCGGCACCGCGGCCCGGCACGTCACCGTGGTGCTCAGCGGCGAGGGCTCGGACGAGCTGTTCGGCGGCTACACGATCTACCGCGAGCCGATGTCGCTGGCCGGCATCGAGCGGCTGCCCGCCGGGATGAAGCGCGGCCTGCGCAACCTCTCCAAGGTCATCCCGGAGGGAGTGAAGGGCCACAGCTTCCTGGAACGGGGCACCACGCCGATCGAGGAGCGCTACTACGGCAACGCCCGGATCTTCTCCCCGGCCGAGAAGGCGGAGCTGATGCGCTTCACGGCCGACCCGCACACCGTCATCACCGGTTCCCTGTACGCCGAGACCGCCGACGTGGACGACGTCGCCTCGATGCAGTACGTGGACCTGCACACCTGGCTGCCCGGCGACATCCTGACCAAGGCCGACCGGATGTCCATGGCCCACTCGCTGGAGCTGCGCGTGCCGTTCCTGGACCAGGCCGTGTACGCCGCCGCGGCGGGCCTGCCGACCGCGCTGAAGCTCCCCCCGGGCAGCCGCACCACCAAGCACGCCCTGCGCGAGGCGATGCGCGGGATCGTCCCGGAATCCGTCCGCGACCGCCGCAAGCTGGGCTTCCCCACCCCGACCCGGATCTGGCTCAAGGGCGCGATCGGCGACTGGGTGGCCGAGCTGATGGCCCGCTCGCAGACCGGGCACCTGCTCGACCTCGGCTACGCCCAGCGCCTGCTGGCCGACCACCGGGCCGGCGTGGCGGACAACTCCCGCAAGGTCTGGACGGTGGCGATGTTCTGCCTGTGGCACGCGATCACCGTGGAACGCACCCTGGACCCGTCACCCGCCCGCCCCACCGCCACGGCGGCGTGACCCCCATCTGACCTGACCGGCTGGCACAGTGGACCGATGACACTGCACGGGACGGTCCGGGAGTACCACGCCGACGAGGGCTGGGGCGTCATCGACGCGGCGGAAACGCCGGGCGGCTGCTGGGTGCACTTCTCGGCGATCGCCGAGCCCGGTTACCGGGCCCTGTCGCCCGGGCAGGCGGTGAGCTTCCGCGCCGCGCCCGCCCACCAGGACGGGTACGCCCACGTCGCGGTCAAGGTCTGGACCGGTGACGAGGAACCGCCGGAGGTGGTCCCCGAGGCCGTCCGCAGCGTGGCGTACGAGAGCACGCTGACCCTCACCCTCGACGCCGGCCCCCGGACCGGGCCGGGTGGCGGCACCGCGGCGTAGACCCCGGCCGCCGGCCGTGCTCAGGGGTGCGGGTGGCGGGCGACATGGACCGCGAACGGTGCGAGTCCGGCCGACCCGCGGCGGGCGTCCATGCCGTCCGGTCGCCGGAACGGGCCCGGTTCACACCGTGGCAGGCACGGGAGCCTCGCGGCGGTCCGCCTCCGCGGGCGCGCGGGCGCCGGTGCGCTCGGCGCCGATGCCGGCCGCCACCACGAACGCGATGCCGGCCAGCGGAGCCCAGCCCGGCACCTGGCCCAGCAGCAGCAGGCCGATCACCACCGCGAAGGCCGGCTCCAGGCTCATCAGCGTGCCGAACGCCGCCGTGGTCAGCCGGCGCAGCGCCAGCATCTCCAGGGCGAACGGCACCACCGGCAGCACCAGGGCCAGGCCCAGGCCGATCGCCAGCAGCTCCCAGCTCAGCGCGCCGAACACCGCCGGGCCCGCGACCAGGCTCGCCACCAGCGCCGCGACCGGCATCGACACGGCCAGGCCCTGCAGGCCCGGCACGCCGTCGCCGACCCGCTGGGTGAGCAGGATGTACGCCGCCCAGCAGACCGCCGCGGCCAGCGCGTAGCCGACGCCGACCAGGTCGACGGTGCCCTGCCAGGGCTCGGTCAGCAGCAGCACGCCGACCGCCGCCAGGGCCGGCCACACCTTGGTGCCCTGCCGGCCGCGGACGACGGCCACGCCGAGCGGGCCGAGGAACTCCAGCGCGCTGGCCGTGCCGAGCGGCAGCCGGGCCACCGCCGCCATGAACAGGATGGTGATGCCGGCGGTGACCACGCCCAGCGCGACCGTGGTCAGCAGGCTCGCCCGGGTGAACGAGCTCCGCCGCGGCCGGACCAGCACCAGCAGGATCACGCCGGCCCAGGACAGCCGCAGCCAGGCCGCGCCCTCGGGGCCGATCCGGTCGAGCAGGCCGACGGAGGCCGCGAGGCCCAGCTGGACGAGGACCATCGACGCGAGCGCCATCGTCGTGCCGGTCCGTGCTTGTGAACGCATCGCCCCAGTACAGCCGGGGAAACCGTTAACGTCCACGTGCCGATGATGGACACACCGTTCGGGTTTGCCGGACAATGGCGCGATGGAGACGCGCCGCCTGCGGCTGCTCGTGGAACTGTCCCGGCTCGGCTCGATGCGCGCCGTCGCGGACGAGTTGCACATCACCACCTCGACGGTCTCGCAGCAGCTCGCCGTGCTGGCCCGGGAGGCCGGCGCCACCCTGGTCGAGCCGGACGGCCGGCGGGTCCGGCTCACCCCGGCCGGGCAGCGCCTGGCCCGGCACGGGCTGACCATCCTGGCCGCGGTCGAGGCGGCCCGGCTGGACCTGGACCCCGACGCCGAACCCGCCGGGGCGCTGCGGGTGGCGGGCTTCGCCACGGCGGTACGCCGGTCGTTGCTGCCGATCGCGGCCACGCTGGCCGCGACCACGCCCCGGGTGCGGCTGCTGATCCACGAGCACGAGCCGTTCGAGGCGTTCGAGCTGCTCGCCATGGACGCCATGGACCTGGCCCTGACCTACGACTACAACCTGGCCCCGGCGGCGTTCGACCCGGCGCTGGAGACGGTGCCGCTCTGGGAGGTGCCGTGGGGCCTGGGGGTGCCCAGCGACGCCCCGGCGGTCACCTTCGCCGGGTACGCCGACGACGACTGGATCGTCAACTCCCGCAACACCGCCGATGAGGACGTGGTCCGCGCGGTCGCGTCGCTGGAGGGGTTCACCCCGCGGATCGTGCACCGGGCGGACAGCCTCGACCTGGTGCAGGACATGATCGTCGCGGGGCTGGGGGTGGGGCTGCTGCCGATGGACGAGACCACCCTGCCCGGGGTCCGGCTGCTGGCGATGACCGCGGCCGAGGTCCGGCTGCGGTGCTACGCGGTGACCCGGCGCGGCCGGGCCGGCTGGCCCCCGCTGGCGCTGCTCCTCCGCCTCCTCACCGGCGGCTGATCACGCGCCGGGCGAAGGGCGCCGCGCGCACGCCGGGCGGGCCCGGCCGCGGGACGGCGCCGGGAACCGGCGCGCGGTTCAGTCGCGGGCGCGGACCACGGCCAGCACCACGTCGTCCTCGGTGCTCCCCGCGAAGCACGCCAGCAGGTGGTCGCAGATCTCCTCGGCGGTCATCGCCGCGCAGCCGTCCAGCACCCGGGTCAGCTCCGCCAGCCCGTCGTCCAGCGTCGCGTCGCGCCGCTCCACCAGCCCGTCGGTGTAGAAGATCACGCTGGTGCCGGGCGTGAGCTCGACCGTGTGGTCGGTGCGGGCGACCCGGCCCCGGGTGCCCAGCAGCGTCTCGGCCCGGGTCTCCAGCAGCCGCACCGTGCCGTCCGGGGCGATCAGCACCGGCGGCGGGTGGCCCGCGTTGGACCAGCGCAGCCGGCGGGTGCCGTGCTCCGCGCGCTCGATCTGGGCCAGCACCACGGTGGCGAAGACGTCCACGGCGAAGCCCTGCAACGCCTCCTGGAGCCCGGTCAGGACCAGCGCCGGGGGCTTGAGCAGCGCGTACGAGATGCCCCGCAGCAGGCTGCGGATCTCGCTCATCGCCGCCGCGGCCCGCCGGTCGTGCCCGGTCACGTCGCCGACCACGACCGTCAGCCGGCCGTCGGGCAGGGTGAACGCGTCGTACCAGTCGCCGCCGATGTGCGCGCCCTCGTGGGCCGGCTGGTAGCGCACCGCCACCTCGGTGTGTTCCGGCTGGGCCGGCGCGGCCAGCAGGCTGCGCTGCAGGGCCTCGGCCAGCTCCCGTTCCATGGCGGTGGCGCGCCGCTCCGCCTGGCGGGTGCGGGCCCGGTGCAGGCCCTGCGCGAGCGCGGCGCCGATCAGCCGGAAGAAGCCCAGGTACTCCTCGTCGACGGCGAGGTGCGGGTTGATCCGGGTGACCAGCACGGCGTCGGCGCGGCTCGGTTCCGCCCCGGTCAGCCGGATCCGGGCGATCCGGCCGGCCGGGGTGGACTCGACGGCCACGTCGCGGTCCAGCGGCGCGGGCCAGGCCGCGGTCGGCGCCTGCGTGCCGGGCAGCAGGATGTCGACGCCCGGCAGGTCGTCGGTGGCCGCGCGGAGCACCGGCAGCGCCCGGTCGAGCAGCTGGTCGACGTCCGCGACGTCGGTGAGCCGGTCGTTGAGCCGGCTGAGCAGGGCCAGCCGGCGCCGGCCGAGCACCTGCGCGGTGGTCTCGGAGGCGATGTCGATGGCCCCGGCGATGCTGCCGTCGGCGTGGTGCACCGCGGAGTAGGAGAACGTGAAGAAGGTCTCCTCCAGGAAACCCCGGCGGTTCATCAGCAGCCGCAGGTCCTCGACCCAGATGGCGCCGTCGCCCGCGTGCACCGTGGCGAGCATCGGGCCGATGGTGTCCCAGATCTCGGCGAAGACCTGGCCGGCCGGGGCGCCCAGCGCGGCCGGGTGCTTGTCGCCGATCATCGGCGCGTACGCCTCGTTGTAGATCAGCACGTCGTCCGGGCCCCAGAACAGCGTGACCGGCGCCCGGGTGTGCAGCATCAGGTCCACGGCGGCGAGCAGCGCCGGGCTCCAGGTCGCGGCCGGGCCGATCGAGGTGGCCGCCCAGTCGACCCGCCGGTACGCGTCCCGCAGCGTGCCGGCGGCGGCGAAGGGATCGGTCACCCGGTGAATGTAGCCTGGCCGGATTCGCTCATCGCGGCAGGCGGCGCACCTTGATCGTGCTGTCCGTCCGGTGCGCCGGCACGCCGTCCGGGCCGTTCTGCAGCCGGTCGTGGGTCTCGCAGCGCAGCACCTCCCACTCCCCCTCGGCGAGCCGCAGGCCGGCGAGCACCTCGGCCGGCACCGGGAAGCTGATGTCGCCGTGCGAGCGGTGCTGCTCGGCGAACGGCCCGAAGTCCTGGTGGCCCTCGATCAGCAGGATGCCGCCGGGGGCGACCGCGGCGGCCGCCGCCAGCAGGATCTGCTCCCGGGGCACGTCGCCGCGCGGGTAGAGGAACTGGGCGGACACCAGGTCGTAGGTGCCGGCCGGGAACGAGGCGCCCAGGTCGTGGCGCTGGAAGTCCACGGTGACCCCGGCCTCGGCGGCGTGCGCGGCGGCCTTGTCCAGCGCGACCGCGGAGATGTCGGTCGCGGTGACGGTCCAGCCGTGCCGGGCCAGCCAGATGGCGTCGCCGCCCTCGCCGCAGCCCAGGTCCAGGGCGGTGCCCGGGGTCAGGTCGCCGACCTCGTGCACGAGCGCGGCGTTGGCGTCGCCGCTCCAGACCGCGGTGCTCTCGGCGTAGCGGGTGTCCCAGTAGGTCGCGTCAGTCATGCTCGCAGCCTGCGCCTGCCCGCCGGAGCCCGGCAAACATTCTTGCCGTTCCGGCAATCAGGTCACCCGCCCCGCGGGACGTTCTCCGCGAGCAGCCGCGCCACGAAGTCCGGCAGGGTACGCCCGTCGATGGGCTTACTGACGTACGCGTCGCACCCGGCGTCAAGGGCCGTCTGATCGTCGCCCTTCATCGCGGACCCCGTGACCGCGACGATCAGAATCTCCCGCGTCGACGGGTCGGCCTTGAGCCGCCGCGCCAGTTCCAGGCCGCCCATCCCCGGCATGTTGAGGTCGAGCAGGATCATCCGCGGCCGCCAGTCCCGCAGCACGACGAGCGCCTCCTCGGCATCGGCCGCGGTACGGATCTCGTAGCCCTTCCGGGCCAGCACGAAGTCCAGCAGCTTCAGGTTGACGGCAAGGTCATCGACCACGAGCAGGGGCTCACCTGGCATCGGTCCCACCCTTCAGTTCCGGTTCGAAGCAGCTCGGTAGGAGTGCCCGGGCTCCGCCTGTCCGACAATCGGGCTGTGCCGCGGGAAGACCGCGTAAAAGAGGCTCCCCCTGCCGAGCTCGCTGGTGACCCCGACCGCACCACCCTGCGCCTCGACGAGCCGCTTGGTGAGCGCAAGCCCGAGACCGGTGCCGCCGGGCGCGTGATCGTTGCCGGAGTCCAGCTGGACGAACTCCGTGAACAGCCGCGCGATGTCGTCGGGTGCGATCCCGACGCCGGTGTCCTCCACCTCCAGGCGGAGGCGATCCAGGCCCTCGGCGCGGACCCGGACCACCACGCGCCCCCCTTCCGCCGAGTGCTTCAGGGCGTTGGACACGTAGTTGAAGAGCACCTGCTTGAAGCGGGCAGGATCCAGCGTCGCGTCGAGACCGGGCTCGACCTCCGCCTCGACCCGGACGCGTTCCTCGGCGGCACCCGCCCGCGCGATGCCGCACACCTCGCCGACGACCGCGCCGACATCCATGCGCTCGGGCCGGAACACCCACCCGCCGGCCTCGATCTTCGACAGGTCGAGGATGTCGTTGACGAGTTCCAGCAGGTGGTGCCCGCTCGCCAGGATGTCGCCCAGGAATTCCTTCGCCTGCGGTGACGAGGGATCAACCTGGCCGTCGTGGAGGATCGCCCCGAAGCCGATGATCGCGTTCAGGGGAGTCCGGAGCTCATGGGACATCTGCGCGAGAAAGGTCGACTTGATCCGGTCGGCCGACTCCGCGTGTGCCGTGGCGATCTGCAGCTCGAGGGTACGTTCGGCGACCTTGTGTTCGAGGCCGTCGTTCAACTCCCGCACGGCGCGCTCCGCATGCTGGCGCCGCTTCACCTCGTCGTTGAGATCGTCGAAGGACCGCTGCAGTCGTTCGGCCATGTCATTGAAGGAGCCGGCCAGACTGTCCAGTTCCGCCAGGCGGCTGCCGGGTACCCGCTGCTGCAGATCTCCCAGCGCCAGCAACCGCGTGGCGGTCGAGAGTCTCTGCAGCCGCGCGGTCAACGTGGCCGCCAGCACCGCGGACAACGCGAGCGACAGGAGCAGCGCCAGCGCGAACCCCATGGCCGAGCGGCGGCTGCCCGCCTGCGCGCCGGCCCGGTAGTACGACTCCGGCATCACCGTGAGCACCAGCCAGCCGCTACCGGTCCGCGAATCCTCATACGCGGTGGCACGCGCCAGCCAGGTCTCCCGATGCAGCGGCTGGGGAACGACATGCACGAAGCGATACTGAAAGCCCGTGCGGAAACGGTCCGGATCCGAGAGCGCCCTGCCGAGCCCGGCGACCGCCTTCGCCGCCACCGGGTCCCCGGGCCGCGTCGACGAGCCGATCACGTTCCCCGAGCGATCGACGACAAGCGCCACGCCGTCCCGCGCCACCGGCAGGCTCCGCAGCAGACCGCTGATGTCGCCGTCGGTGCCCGCCGGACGCCCGGCGAGGCGGAGCCGGATGGTGGCCGAGATCTCCTCCTGCAACCGGGACGCGAGCTTGTTCGAATCCTCCCCCGCGCTCCGGAGCGTGACGTATGAGGTCGCACCCACCATGACCAGCACAAGGGTCATGAACGGCGTGAGGAGCACCATCCGGAGGGGCCAGACGTCGCCCGTGGCAGTCGCTGCCGGATTGCCGGTGCCGGTGCCCGCACCGGCTTCCCAGACCCACTCCCCGCGCCCCAGCGCCCGTTCCCGGACGTGGCCGGGGATCTCCGCCCAGAACAGTCCGAACCTCCGCGCGGCCGGCAACGCGGCGAGCATCGCCGCCGGCGCCAGGATCCAGGTGACGCCCGTGGTGAAGAACAGCGCGGAGCTGACGCTCTGGTAGGAGACCGCGGAGGTGAACTTCCCCGCGGCGATGTGGCCCCACAGCATCGGCTCGACGGCCAGGAACGACGCGATGAACAGCAGGTACCGCCGCCAGGTCCGGAGCCGGCGGAAGTCGGGGTCACGGCCGACCAGGAGATAGGCGATCCAGAAGCACGCGGGGTTGATGAAGTAACCCGGCAGCCAGTCCAGCACGAATCCGGGAGGCACGCCTTCGATCAGGTCGGACAACGCATACGCGAACGGCACCGTGAGAAGGGCGGGATATCCGAACAGCAGGACACAGACGAGGACGGTCAGATCCTTCAGCGACTCGAAGGTCTGCGCTTCGGGAACGAGCACGACGAAGGACCCGAGATAGCCGGACACGACGATCGGGATGAACGTCAACGGGATGCTGAGGACGGCCTTCGCGTCCCAGGCCTGCCGTTCTCTTCCCAGCCTCCAGCGCCCGCCGGGCCGGAAGGTGAAGCCGCCGAACGCCACGATCGCCAGCACGATCCCGACGAGGTACGCCAGCCTCCCCCAGACCTCGAGGACCCCGAGCGGCACGGCGGCGACTGCGCCATCGATCCATTGAATGATCGCGTTCACGCCGTCCCCTCGGCCCGTGTCGGGGCGACCCGATAGACGACGTCGAGGTCCGGACGGCGGCTCGCCGCAATGAAGTCGGTGCGCGGCTCTCGGACCGCACCCGCATTACCACCACCCTGACACTCCCCAGCGCGAATTTCTGGGTATCCGGTCAGATGTGCTGGTGCAGTGGCATTCCCGGGCGGTCGGCGACGTGGGCCGCGGGATCAGCCGGCGCGACGACGGGCGCGGCGGGCCGCGAGCTCGTCACCGGCGGCGGCCTGCTCCGGCAGGCCGGTGCCCACGGGCTGGGGGCCGGCGGCCGGCTCGGCGGGCAGGTGCGACAGCGAGCCCTGGATCTCCTTGAAGGCGCCGCCGATGGCGATGCCGAAGACACCCTGGCCGCCCTGGAGCAGATCAACGACCTCCTCCGGCGAGCGGCACTCGTAGACCGTGGTGCCGTCGGAGATCAAGGTGATGCCCGCCAGGTCGTCGACGCCGCGCGAGCGCAGCGTCTCGATCGCCTTGCGGATGTTCTGCAGGGAGACGCCGGCGTCCAGCAGGCGCTTGACCACCTTGAGCACGACCAGGTCGCGGAACGAGTAGAGCCGCTGCGTGCCGGAACCGGAGGCGTCCCGGATGCTGGGCACCACGAGCGTCGTCCGCGCCCAGTAGTCGAGCTGGCGGTAACTGATGCCGACCGCCTGACAAGCCGTCACTCCGCGATAACCCGTATCGCCGTCCTCGCCGACAAGCGGACCCTCAACAGAGTCTGACTCGTGCACGCGACTACCTCCCCGCTGCGCGGTGCCGCTTCACCTGGACCTCACGAGCGTATAACTCAGCGCGCCACGAAACAGGGAGGTAATGCCGCGACACGCCGCGTACGGACGACCGGACCTCCGGTGATCGTCGATGCGCGGTCAGCCCGCGAAGTCCTCCGGGCGCACCTGGTCGAGGAACTCGCGGAACTTCTCCACCTCGTCCTCCTGCTCGTCGGGGATGACGATGCCCGCCTCCGTCAGCACCTGATCGGCACAGCGGATCGGCGCCCCCACGCGCAGGGCCAGGGCGATCGAGTCGCTCGGCCGGGCGGAGACCCGCAGATCGTCACCGATCAGCAGATCCGCGTAGAACACGTTCTCCTTGAGTTCGGTGATCTCCACGGCCTTCAGCGGCGCCTTGAGCGCCGCGAGGATGTCCCGTAACAGATCATGGGTCAACGGCCGGGCGGGCTTCACGCCCTGCTGCTCGTACGCGATGGCAGTCGCCTCCACCGCGCCGATCCAGATCGGCAGGTACCGATCGCCGTCGACCTCCCTGAGCAGGACGATCGGCTGGTTACTGGGCAGCTCCACCCGAACCCCGACCACGCTCAGCTCGCGCACCGCACGCCTCCGTGTCGCATGTCTTAGCCGCCCCGTACGGCCATCGCCGCCCCGGAGGGCAACGCGACCATCAGGCTGTTTCCCGCCTATCCTGCACGGTACACGGACGCTCGGTACCGGGCGCGACACGATGCCCGTGTCCTGAGGGGGATGACCCCACGCCTCAGCGGCCGAGGGTGTCCCGCAGTCCCGCCCGTACCAGCGCCGCGTGCAGCCGCTGCGAGAGCGCCTGCAGCTCGCGTGCCGTCTCCGCGGCCCGGGCCCGCGCCGCCGGGTCGTGCTGGCGCATCAGCGGCGTCAGCAGCTGCGCGAACAGCCCGACCTCGCGGTCCGCGCCGGTCCGGAACGCGCGCAGGTGCCGCAGCTCCAGGCCGTGCCGGACCAGGCCGACCACGGCCTCGACGATCACCACGGCGTCGCCGTCGTACCAGCCCGGCGGCCGCGAGGCCACCAGGCCGATCTGCTCCAGCTCGGTGAGCATCTGCTCGGCGATGCCGGTGCGCTCCACCAGGTCGGCCCGGGACACCCGGGTGTCGGCGGCGTCCGCCGGCACCTCGGCCGCCGAGCCCACCGCGACCAGCGACGGCCGCCGGTGCTCCAGCGGGTCGTCACCGCGTTCCTGCGCCTCGAGCTGCTCGCGGATGACGCGCAGCGGGAGGTACTGGTCCCGCTGCGCGGTCAGGACGAAGCGCAGCCGCGCCACGTCGTTCCACGAGTACTTCCGGTATCCGGAGGCGGTGCGCTGCGGGTCCACCAGCCCCTCCGCCTCCAGGAACCGGAGCTTGGAGATCGTGGTGTCCGGGAACTCGGTACGCAGCTGGGCCAGCACCTCCCCGATGCTCATCAGCGCAGCGTCACGGCCCTGGGCCCGCGGGCCCTGGTCGTGCGCGGCCGCCCCCGACGGGTTCACGCCCCGCTTCCCTCGCCCTCCGGCCGGGGACCGGCGATGAAGACCAGCCGGAACTTGCCGATCTGGACCTCGTCCCCGTTGCTCAAGGTGGCCGATTCGACCCGCTCCCGGTTCACGTACGTGCCGTTGAGCGAGCCCACGTCGCGCACCGTGAAGGTGCCGCCGTCGCGGTGGAACTCGGCGTGCCGGCGCGAGACCGTCACGTCGTCCAGGAAGATGTCGCTGTCGGGGTGCCGACCGCTTGTTGTCACGTCATGGTCCAGCAGGAACCGCGCACCCGCGTTGGGGCCGCGGCGCACGACCAGCAGCGCCATCCCCGGGGGCAGCGAACCGGACATCCGGCTCGGCACCACGTCGGTCTCGGGGCCCTCGAGCACCTCGTCGAGCGCACCGAGGTTCAGCGTGGACGTGACGTCGAGTGGGGGGAACTCGTCGTCTGGGCGCGTCATCGGACCACCTCACGGATCTGTTTCGGTCGCCGCCCGACGACACGGGGTGAGCGAGCCGGACCCGGGTCCGGCTCGCAGCGCCCCCCGCCGCTGCCCGGAGGTCCGGACGGCACGATATCGGTTTCGAAGTAATAACAGTTCTGCATGTGCCCCGCGAGCCTAGTCAGCGCCGAAATGGCGAGCAACAAGACGCGCGGACGATCAGCCGTCGGTCAGTGCCTTGTATGCTTCCGCGTCCAGCAGCCCGGCGAGCGCCGCCGGGTCCGCCGGGGCGATCTCCACGAGCCAGCCGGCCGCGTACGGCTCGGCGTTGATCAGCTCGGGCTCGTCGGCGAGGCTGCCGTTGCGGGCCACCACGGTGCCGGCGATCGGGGCGTAGATCTCCGAGACGCTCTTGGTCGACTCGATCTCGCCGAGCTGGTCGCCGGCCTCCACCACGGTGCCCTCGTCGGGCAGCTGCACGTAGACGATGTCGCCGAGCGCGTCCTGCGCGAAGTGGGTGATGCCCACCCGCACGGGCGCGGTGCCGTCACCGGACACCCACTCGTGCTCGGCCGTGTACCGCAGGTCCTCAGGGATCACACGTTCCTCCGTTGACAAGCGCGCCCGCTCAGGAGACCGGGCGCGCGTACTGCAGGCTGGTGGGCTGACGCACCGCGGCCACCTCGACCGTGCTGCGTTGCTCCATGGTCACGTTACCGCCGGCCTGGCTCACCGAAGCGACCACCCCACCGGGGATCTGCAGCGCCGTCTGCATGGTCGACGGCACCCCGATCACCCACAGCGTGTAGGGCCCGCTGAGCTGCTTGCCGTCGACGAGCACCTGGCCGCCGTCGGCGTCGACGAAATAGGACGAGGCCACGATCCGCACGGCGACCCCGTTGTCCCCGATGATCTCCATCACCTCACCGCCGGCGCCGCGCAGCTCCTGCACGGCGTTGAGGATGGCGGAGGCCTTGATCGGCTGGCCCCGGGGGTCGATCGAGATCTTCAGCCCGGGCCCGCGCGCGGGCAGCGTGCCGGAGAGCAGCCCCAGCTCGTCGGCGCGCTTGCCGGCCTCGGCGAGCGCGGCCTGCCGCCCGGCGACCCCGGAGGTCAGCTGCCGCTGGCTCTCCTCCAGAGCGTTGATCTCCTGCTGCAGCCGCTGGTCCCGGGCCTCGAGGTCGCTGAGGATGCCGACCAGGTCCTCCTGGCGGGCGGTGGCCAGCCCGGCGTCGTCGTCGTTGCTCTGCAGCTGCACCACCAGGGTGAACCCGAGCAGCGCCAGCAGAACCCAGATCAGCGCGCCCGCCGACGAGAACCGCCGGCCGGGTGCGGCCTTGTCCGGTACGCCCGCAGCCCGCTCCCGCATCGGCACCACGCCGGGTGACGCCGCCTCACCGCCGGGGCCGTCGTCAGCACGATCCAGCACGTCCGCAACCGCCGGCGGGGCGTCGGGCCGCTCCGGCACGTCCGCAACCGCCTGCGGGGCGTCGGGCCGCTCTAGCACGTCCGCAACCGCCGGCCGGGCGTCGGGTCGCTCCGGAGCCGGGTCGTCCCGCCACGGCGCCGTGCGCTGCGGCTGGTCCGGCGCGTCGTCCGCCGGGTCCCGGTGGGGCTCCTGCCGGTCCGGGACCGGGGTGGCCCGCGGAGTCCTGGTCGTGCCGGGCGCGAAGAACGGAGGCTGCAACCGCATGGTCGCGCCGCCGTCGAGCGTGCGCGGCTTCGCGGCCGGCTCCCGGTCGGCCGCCGCGGGCGGCGTCAGCAGCGTGGTGGGCTCGTCGCCGGGCCCGACGGTGCCGGACAGCACGGTGGGCTCGTCACCGTCCGCAGCGGCCTCGTCAGCCGGCTCGGCCTCGTCTCCCCCGCGCGGGTCGTCCTCCGCGAGCTCCGGCACCGCGCCGGAGAGCCGGACGGTCGGCCCGTCCGCCGAAAGCGGCGCATGCGGATCCAGCGGCACCTCCCCACCCACGCCGGACGGCTCCGCGCCGGGCCAAGGGCCGGCCTCCGAGACGGGCCGCGTGGCGGCGTCCGACCCAGGCCAGAGGTCGGCCTCCGGGCCCGGCTGCACGGCGGCCTCGGAACCGGGCCGGGAGTCGGCCTCCCCGCCGGGCCCGGCGGCGGCATCCGCGCCAGGCCACGAACCGGCATCCGGGCCGGGCCGCGCGGCGGCATCCGGATCGGGCCACGGACCGGCATCCGGGCCGGGCCGCGCGGCGGCATCCGGATCGGGCCACGGACCGGCATCCGGGCCGGGCCGGGCCGCGGCATCCGGGCCGGGCCGGGCCGCGGCATCCGGGCCGGGCCGCGCGGCGGCATCCGGGCCGGGCCGGGAGTCAGCCTCCGGGTCAGGTCGGGAGTCAGCCTCCGGGCCGGGGCGGCGGCCCGCGGACGGCATCCCGGGGTCGCCGAGCGTCGCCGGCCGCGTGCGGTCGGCGGGTGCGGGCGCCGGGGTGCGGCCCGGCTGCTGGTCGCCGTTCATCTCGTCGTCGGTCATCCGCCGCCCCTACGCCCGGAAGAGGTGCCGGCGGATCGCCGCCACATTGCCGAAGATCCGGACACCGAGCACCACCACGACGCCGATGGAGAGCTGGCCGCCCACCCCCAGCTGGTCACCCAGGTAGACGATGATGCCCGCGACCAGCACGTTGGAGATGAACGACACCACGAACTGCTTGTCGTCGAAGATCCCGTCGAGCTTGGCGCGCACGCCGCCGAAGACCGCGTCCAGCGCGGCCACGACCGCGATGGGCAGGTACGGCTGCAACGCCGGCGGCACCGTCGGATGGAACACGATGCCGAGCACAACACCGGCGATCAGGGCGAGTACGGCGATCATCAGCCGCCTTTCGACGCTTTGCTGGACGGGGTCGGTACGCCGGCGGACGCGGCCGGCGAGGTGGCGGGCACGGCCTGCCGCAGGTTCGGCTCGGTGGCCGCCGCCAGCGTGACGGTGCCGATGCCGGCCACGTCGTAGGCGATGCCGAACTTGGTGTTCAGGGCCCGGAAGAAGCGGCCCGCCGCGCCGTCGCGGAACTTGTCGTCGAGGTTCTCCGGCCCGATCGCCACCACCTGGTACGGCGTGGTCACCGGCTGGAAGTCGACCAGGATCGCCTCGCCGGCCTGGCGGATCGTCGACGTGGCGGTCAGCCGCTGGCCGTTGACCGCGATCGCCTCCGCGCCGGCCGCCCACAGCGCGTTCGTGGCCACCTGCAGGTCGGTGTCGCGGACCCGGGCCTCACTCTTGCGTTCGCCGGTCAGCGGGTCGAGCGGCATCGGGCCGTCGCCGACGGTGACCCGGGCGCCGGCGCCGCGCACCGGGGCCAGCCCGGTCTCGGCCTCCATGTCCTTGAGCCGGGCCACCGCCGCGCCGCCGAGCTCCTTCTCCCGCAGGCCGGCGACCTCGGCGCGCAGCCGCTCGGCGCGCTCCTGCAGCTCGGCGGTGCCGCTGCGGCGGCTCTGCACCTGGTCGACCAGGGTGGCCCGGGCCTGGCTGCGGGCCGGCTCGTCGGCCATCGTCTGCTGGTAGGCCACCACCAGCAGGAAGCCCAGCGCCACCAGGGTGAGCGCGCTGACCCCGCTGACCACCCGCTTGGGCGTGCCGGTGCGGCCCTCGCCGCGGGCCTTGCGGGCCGCCGCGTCGGCGTAGCCGGGGTCCAGCGGGTTCTGGAACAGCTCGGTCAGGAAGTCCGGGGCGAACCGGCGCTGCCCGTCGCCGCCGTCGGGCGAGGTCATCCGGCAACTGCCCCGGCCCGGGCCCGGTCGGCCCGGTCGGCGCGCAGCATGGCGCGGGTCTGCGCGAGGTAGAGCACCGCCGCCGCCCAGTACAGGCCGAGCGCCCACCAGGCCAGCGCCCAGCCGATCGGCGAGGCGACCGCGTGGATCGACGGGACGGCCTCGGCGAGCAGCAGCACCGGGAACGCGCCGAGCAGCAGGAACGTGCCGGTCTTGCCGACGTAGTGCACCGGCGGCGGTCCGTAGCCGTGGCGGCGCAGCACCAGCAGGGCGACCGCCAGCACCGCCTCGCGCAGCACCAGGGCGGCGGTGAGCCACCAGGGCACCACCTCGCGCAGCGTGAAGCCGGCCAGCGTGGCCAGGATGTAGAGCCGGTCGGCGAACGGGTCGAGCAGCTCACCGAGCCGGCTGACCGAGTTCATCCGGCGCGCCACGTAGCCGTCGACCCAGTCGGTGGTGCCGCCCAGGGTCAGCACGATCACCGCGGCGACGTCGTGCTGGGGGCCGAGCAGCAGGTAGAGGAAGAGCGGCACGCCGAGCAGCCGGACGAAGCTGATGACGTTCGGGATGGTCCAGATCCGGTCGGAGGCGGTGATCGGCAGCCGGCCGGGCGTGGCCGAGCCGGGCGTCACCTGCGCAGGCTGCTGCGACATCGCGCCCCCTCTCCCCCTTGCCGGCCCCGGGACCCCACCCGGGGACGTCGTGGACAGCCGCCGGTGGGATCGTCCGTCGCCGACCCCCCGGTCGGCGCGCCGGACACACCGGGGGCCGGTCACTCGCGGAGCCACTATAACCAGCCTCGTCGTTGTCCCGGTTCACCCCGGGCCGGACCGTGCGAAGGCCGTTATCCGCGACACACCGCGTAAAGCATCCTAGGAAGAAGGGGCGCGGGTCAGCGTTTGCCGCGCCGGCTGCGTACGTAGTCGTCGACCACGTAGCGGCCCAGCTCGGCGACGTCCGGGCTGAACACCCGGCCGCCGCTGCGCTGGGCCACCGCGTCGACGAAGCGGCGCAGCCCCGGGTCCTCCCCCAGCATGAACACGTTCAGGGTGGCGCCGTACCGGGTGAGCAGGTCCACCTCGTGCACGGTGAGCTGCACCGTCTCGGGCCGGGTGGGCCAGTTGAAGTACGCCTCGCCGTCCTCCTCCAGGTGCGCGGTCGGCTCGCCGTCGGTAACCACCAGCACCACCGGCTCGGCGCCGGGGTGCCGGCGCAGGTGCCGGCCGGCCAGCTTGAGCGCGTGCTGCAGGTTGGTGCCCTTAACCATGTCCGGCTCGATCGCGGCCAGCTCGCCCTGCGACAGGCTCATCGCATACCGGCCGAAGCCGATGATCTGCAGCGAGTCCTGCGGGAACCGGGTGGCGACCAGGTGCGACAGGGCCAGCGCGGTCTGTTTCATCGGGCCCCAGCGGCCGTCGGCGAACATCGAATACGACAGGTCGACGCAGAGCGCCACCACCGCCGAGGCCCGCCGTTCGGTCTCGGCGACCTCGAAGTCCTCCGGCTCCAGCCGCACCGGCATCGTCCCGACGCCCGCGCCGGCGCGGCGGCGGATCGCGTTGCCGATGGTGCGGACCACGTCGAGCGGCTGCTCGTCGCCGAACCGCCAGCGCCGTGACGACCCGATCAGGTCGCCGGCCGCGCCCGCGTCGCGCAGGTCGTGCTGGCCGCGCTCGGCGCCGGACAGGTCGGAGAAGACCTGCGCCAGCGCGGTGCGGCCGAGCCTGCGCAGCGCCTTGGGCGACAGCGTGAGCCCGTCGTCGTCGCGGGTGACCCAGCCCTGCCGGCGCAGCTCCCGTTCGAGCTCGCGCAGCCGCCGGACGTCGTCGGCGGCGCCGCGGCCGAGCTGGCGCTCCACCGCCTCGACGTCGACGTCGTCCAGGGTCGCCCCGGGATGCTCCTGGCCCAGCTGTTCGAGGAGGTCGTCGAGCTCGCCCAGCTCGCCGAGCGCCGCGGTGGCGTCGCCGTAGCCGAGATCCTCGCCGCCGCGCATGCGTTCGCCGCGGTTCCAGGTCAGCTCGGGCCGCAGCGCGCGCAGGTTGTCGGTCAGCTCGGCCAGCTGCCCGCGCAGCGGGCCGTCGCCGAGCGCCTGGTCCATGAGCTGGGACAGCTCCTCGCGCTGCTGCGGGCTCAGCGACCGCAGCAGCCGTTCGGCCGCCGCGGCGCGCCGGGCCAGCGAGTCGATCAGCTCGTCCATGTTCTGCGGGTGGTCCGGGAAGAACTCGCCGTGCTCGGCCATGAACTGCTGGAACGCGTCGTCGGTGTCCTCGCCGCGGGCGTGCCTGCCGAGCAGCTCGTTGAGGTCGCCGAGCATCTCGGTGACCCGGGCGTTCGCCGCCGGGTCCTGGCCGCGCAGCGCGTCGCGCATGCCGGCGAAGCGCTGCTCGACCACCTCGCGCCGCAGGCCGTCGAGGATCTGCTGGTACGTGGCCCGGGCCTCGTCGCTGGCCCAGTCGTAGCCGGACAGCTCCTGCACGGCCTGGGCGGTGGAGCGGGGCAGGTTGTCCAGCACCGCCTCGGCGAACCGGGCGTCGTCGCCCTCCCGGCCGCGCAGCTCGTCGCGTTCGGCCGCGAGGGCCTGGTCGAGCAGCTGCTGCGCCCGGGTGACCGCGCCGTCGAGGTTGCCCCGGCGCAACGCCTCGCGGCGCATCCGGCGGGCCCGGGCCTCGAGGTCGTCGAGCCCCCGGCCGTCGCGGGGGCCACGGCGCAGCAGGTCACGCAGCGCGTCCCGGAGGCTGTCGCCGCCGAGCACCCGCTCCCCGACCTCGTCCACGGCCGCCCGCACGTCGTACGGCGGCGCGAGCGGATCGGGCCCGTCCCGCCAGGCGCCGTACCGGAATCGGTTACCAGCCACGGCCGGTCACCCCACCGGGTGCGCGGCCGGCGCCGGCCGCAGGGATGAGAAGGCACATGCCGATCAGCTCCCGTACAGGGTGCGGCCGTCGTCGGTCAGCTCCTTGGCCAGCCGGCGGGTGAGGTGCAGCCCCTCCAGGACGAACTCCACGCCGGACGCCGCCTGCCCGGGGCTGGGCGCGTCGCCGAGGCCGAGCCGGTCGAGCACCTTGGCCAGGCCGGGCACCGGGCCGATCTGGGCCAGCAGCTCCTCGGCCGGGACCAGGTCGCCGGTCTCGATGATGGCGCCCTCGGCGACCAGGTCGGTGAAGCTGGACAGGTCGATGCCGGCCAGCCGGGCCCGGAACGTCTCGGCGGTCGCCAGCCGCAGCAGGTGGCCGAGGATCTCGGTCTCCCGCCCCTCCTCGCCGCTCTCGAACTCGACCTTGCCCCGCAGCGTGCTGGTCACCGACACGGTGTCGCAGATCCGGGCCACGGCCTCGCGCTCGTTCCTCAGCCCGGAGCGGCGCAGCGCGGACGCGGCGACCGTCTCGGCCGCGGCGATGGCGAACCGGGCCGAGATGCCGGACCGGGAGTCGACCGCCGGCGACTCGCGCACCGCCCGGGTCCAGCGGGCCAGCACGTCGATCAGGTGGTCGGGCACGTGCGCGGCCAGCGCCGCCTCCTGCCGGATCAGCGCCGTCTCCAGCTCGATCTCCAGCGGGTAGTGGGTGCGGATCTCGGCGCCGAAGCGGTCCTTGAGCGGGGTGATGATCCGGCCCCGGTTGGTGTAGTCCTCCGGGTTGGCCGAGGCCACCAGGAACAGGTCGAGCGGCAGCCGCAGCTGGTAGCCACGGATCTGGATGTCGCGCTCCTCGAGCACGTTGAGCAGCGAGACCTGGATCCGCTCGGCCAGGTCGGGCAGCTCGTTGACCGCGAAGATGCCGCGGTTGGTGCGCGGGACCAGGCCGAAGTGAATGGTGTCGGGGTCGCCCAGGGCCCGGCCCTCGGCCACCTTGATCGGGTCGACGTCGCCGATCAGGTCGCCGACGCTGGTGTCGGGGGTGGCGAGCTTCTCGCCGTACCGCTCGGAGCGGTGCAGCCAGGAGATTCCCAGCAGGTCGCCGGCCTCGGCGGCCAGCCGCCGGGTGGCCGGGGTGATCGGCAGGTACGGGTGCTCGCGCAGCTCGGAGCCGGTGACGAACGGGGTCCACTCGTCGAGCAGGTCGATCAGCCCGCGGATGAGCCGGGTCTTGCCCTGGCCACGCTCGCCGAGCAGGACCATGTCGTGGCCGGCCAGCAGCGCCCGCTCGACCTCGGGCAGCACGGTGTCGTCGTAGCCGACGATGCCGGGGAAGCGTGGCGCGCCGCGGCGCAGCCGGTCCAGCAGGTTGTCGCGCAGCTCCTCTTTGACCGTGCGGAACTCGTGGCCGGAGGCGCGGAGCTCGCCCAGCGTGCGGGGCAGATCTGTCGGAGGTGTGGGGACGAGCTGTGTGGAAGCTTCAGTCACTTCCGGAACGCTACCCCGCGGGTGTGACAAGTGACCAAGGCCGCGGAATTGGCTCTGGCACCGGCCCGGCGTGCGGCGGGAGGCTGGGGACCATGAGTGACATCAGGATCCTCCGGTACGCGGCGTTCAGCGACGACCCGGCCGGCGGCAACCCGGCCGGCGTGGTGCTGGACGCGGGCACCCTGTCCGACGCCGAGATGCAGGCGGTCGCGGCCGACGTGGGCTACGCCGAGACGGCCTTCCTGACCGAGCGGCGCGGACCGGCGACCTACCGGGTGCGGTACTTCAGCCCGCTCGCCGAGGTGCCGTTCTGCGGGCACGCGACCGTGGGCACCGCGGTGGCGCTCGCCGACCGGGACGGCCCCGGCGCGCTCACCTTCGTGACCAACGTCGGCGCGGTTCCGGTGACCGTCGACGACCGGCGCCGGGCGACCCTGACCAGCGTCGGCGCGAGGGTGGCCGACCTCGCCGCGGACGACCTGACCGCGCTGCTGGCGGCGCTGCGCTGGCAGGCGGCGGACCTCGACCCGGCCCTGCCGCCGCGGGTCGCGTACGCGGGAGCTTTTCACCCGGTCATCGCGGCGGGGACCCGGCAGCGGCTCGCCGACCTGGACTATGACGTGCCCGCGCTCAAGGCCCTGATGCAGGCGCGGGAGTGGACCACGATCCAGCTCGTGTGGCGCGAGACGACGGACCGGTTCGAGGTGCGCAACCCGTTCCCGGTGGGCGGGCTCTACGAGGACCCGGCCACCGGCGCCGCCGCGGCCGCCCTCGGCGGATACCTGCGGGCGGAGGGTCTGGTGCCGGACGGCACGGTGGTGCACGTGGCGCAGGGTGGTGCCCGGATCACCGTCACGCTGACCCCGGGTGAGGACGGCGTACGGGTCAGCGGCACGGCGGTGCCGATCCCGGGGTGACCCGGCGATAGAGTCGGGCCCCGATGAGCGCCACGATGATCGTGAAGGACCTCGCCGCGGGGCACGGCGACCGCACCCTGTTCAGCTCCCTCGACCTGGTGGTCGCCCCGGGGGACGTGATCGGCCTGGTCGGCGTCAACGGCGCCGGCAAGACCACGCTGCTGCGTACGCTGGCCGGTCTGCTGCCGGTCGAGGCCGGCACGGTCACGCTGAGCCCGCCCACCGCCAACGTCGGTTATCTGCCGCAGGAGCGGGAGCGGCGGGCCGGTGAGACGGTCCGCGACTTCCTGGCCCGGCGCACCGGCGTCGGGCCGGCCCAGACCGCGATGGACGCCGCCGCCGAGGCGCTGGCCGCGGCCGCACCGGGCGCGGACGAGAGCTACGGCACCGCGCTGGAGCGCTGGCTCGACCTGGGCGGCGCCGACCTGGACGAGCGGGCCGGGCAGGTGGCCGCGGAGCTGGGCCTGGGCGTCGCGCTGGACCACCCGATGACCGCGCTCTCCGGCGGCCAGGCGGCCCGCGCCGGGATGGCGTCGCTGCTGCTCAGCCGCTTCGACATCGTGCTGCTCGACGAGCCCACCAACGACCTCGACCTGGCCGGCCTGGACCGCCTCGAGGGTTTCGTCACCTCGCTGCGGGCCGGCACCGTGCTGGTCAGCCACGACCGCGAGTTCCTCACCCGGACGGTCACCGCGGTGCTGGAGCTCGACCTGATCCAGCAGCAGGTCCGGCGCTACGGTGGCGGCTACGGCGCCTACCTGGAGGAACGTGACCGGGCCCGGCGGCACGCCCGGGAGGACTACGAGGAGTTCGCCGACAAGAAGGGCTCCCTGCTGGAGCGCGCGCAGATGCAGCGCGGCTGGCTGGAGAACGGGGTCCGCAACGCCCGCCGCAAGGCCAAGGACAACGACAAGATCGGCCGCAACGTCCGGGCCGAGTCGACCGAGAAGCAGGCCGCCAAGGCCCGGCAGACCCAGCGGATGATCGAGCGCCTGGAGGTCGTCGAGGAGCCGCGCAAGGAGTGGGAGCTGCGGATGGAGATCGCCGCCGCGCCCCGGGCCGGCGCGGTCGTGGCGACCCTGCGCGACGCCGTGGTGCGCCGCGGCGGCTTCACCCTCGGGCCGGTCACGCTGCAGATCGACTGGGCGGACCGGGTGGCGATCACCGGCGCGAACGGGGCCGGCAAGTCGACCCTGCTGGCCGCGCTGCTCGGCCGGCTGCCGCTGGAGTCCGGCGCGGCGCAGCTCGGCCCGGGGGTGGTCGTCGGCGAGGTGGACCAGGCCCGCGGGCTGTTCCTCGGCGACGAGCCGCTGATGGCCGCGTTCGGCGCGGCGGTGCCGGACCTGCCCGACGCGGAGGTGCGCACGCTGCTGGCCAAGTTCGGGCTGCGGGCCGCGCACGTCATGCGCCCGGCCGACACGCTGTCGCCGGGCGAGCGGACCCGGGCGGCGCTGGCGCTGCTGCAGGCCCGCGGGGTGAACCTGCTGGTGCTCGACGAGCCGACCAACCACCTGGACCTGGCCGCGATCGAGCAGCTGGAGTCCGCGCTGGCCGGCTACCCCGGCACGCTGCTGCTGGTCACCCACGACCGGCGGATGCTGGCCGCGGTGCACACCACCCGGCACCTCGACGTCAGCGGCGGCACCGTCACGGGCTGACCGCCCGCGCGGCGCTCAGCGGGCTCTCGTTGCCGGAGCGGTCCAGCCCGCTGAGGCAGTACGTCGCCGCCTCGGCGGCCGGCGCCGGATCCCGCACCTCGGCCCCGGCACGGCCGGTGGCGACCAGCTTCGCGGCGGCGCCCTCGACCCGGTACAGCGCCCAGCTCGCCGGCTCCGGGCCGGCGCCCGCCCGCCAGTCGACCTCGACCGGGCCGCCGGCGGCCCGGCGCGCGGCGATCAGTTGCGGCGCGGCCGGCGGCGCGGCGGGCAGCTGCGCCATCGGCGGCAGCAGTGCCGGGGCGGCATAGTGGTTCTTCCGGTAGCGGGTGACCGAGCCGAGCCGGTCCGCCCGGATCTGCTTGGCGCTGAAGTGCACGCTGCCCAGCACGCCGTACTTGTCGTTGAGGGCGAGCTGGCGGTCGATCTGGTCCGGCTGCTTCCACGGGCCCTTCTCACCCACCCGGTAGTCGCCCTGGCCGATGTAGAGCTGCACCTTCGTGCCCTTGACCAGCTTCGACCACCAGGGCAGGGCCTTGGTGTAGTCGGCCTTGTCGAAGCCGATCGCCCAGTACAGCTGCGGCACGACGTAGTCCAGCCAGCCCTCGCGCACCCACTTGCGGGTGTCGGCGTAGATCGAGTCGTAGCTCTGCAGCCCGCGGGTGTCCGAGCCGGCCGGGTCGGTCTGCTTGTTGCGCCAGATGCCGAACGGGCTGATCCCGAACTTCACCCACGGCTTGAGCTGCTTGATCCGCTGGTTCATCTCGCGGACCAGGGTGTCGACGTTGGCCCGGCGCCAGTCGCCGCGGCTCTGCGACTTGTCGGCACGCCGGGCGAAGCTGGCGTCGTCCTTGAAGTCGTTCCCGCCGCCCTCGGGGTAGGGGTAGAAGAAGTCGTCGAAGTGCACGCCGTCGACGTCGTACCGCTCGACCGCCTCGAGCATGGCGTCCTCGACGAACTTGCGGGCCGCCGGGATGCCCGGGTCGAAGTACAGCCGGGCGTTCTTGCCGTCC
Organism: Actinoplanes sp. NPDC049599; assembly: GCF_044465625.1. NCBI lineage: Bacteria > Bacillati > Actinomycetota > Actinomycetes > Micromonosporales > Micromonosporaceae > Actinoplanes > Actinoplanes sp. NPDC049599. The sequence continues at coordinate 49,182 of NZ_JBITLX010000020.1, read as the reverse complement.
GGGTAGGAGATCGCCCAGTCCCGGTGCTTGAGCAGCGGATGGCCGGGCGCCAGCTTCGTGAAGTCGGCGCCGGGCCCGGACGGCGCCGGCTGGGTCCCCCGGTACGGGTTGAACCAGGCGTGGAACTCCAGGTTGCGGGCGTGCGCCTCGGCGATCATGAACTCCATCGGGTCCCAGCCGGGCGACCTGCCGTCCCGCTTGCCGGTCAGCCACTCCGACCAGGGCGCGTACGCCGACTCCCAGAACGCGTCGCCGCTGGGCCGGACGTGCACGAAGATCGCGTTGTGCCGCATCGACACGGCCAGGTCCAGCCAGGCCCGGTACTCGGCCTGCACCTTGGCCTTGCTCAGCCCGGGCCGGCTGGGCCAGTCGATGTTCATGACCGTGGTGAGCCACATGCCGCGCAGCTCCCGGGTGGCGCTGACCGGCACCCCCGCGCACCGGCCGGGCGTGCCGGCCGGGACAGCCACGCCGGCCGGCTCCCGGGCGGCGCCCGGCGGGTCGTAGGTGGCCGCCCTGAGCAGCCCGATGCCGAGCACCGACACTCCCAGGAGCACAGCGGCGACGATCAGGACGAGCCGGACGGGGGGACGGCGCATCGCCCCAGTGTGCCTGGTCCTAACCTCGAGACATGAACGTGGTCGTGGTGGGTGCGGGAATCGCGGGTCTGTCCTGCGCGCGGGAGCTCGCCGCCGGGGGCGCCGCCGTCCGGGTGCACGAGCGCGGCCGGGTGGTCGGCGGACGCCTGGCCAGCCGGCGCATCAACGGCCGGTACGCCGACCTCGGCGCGGCCTACTTCGTCGCCGACGACCCGGGCTTCGCGGCCCTCGCCGAGCGCTGGCAGGCCCGTGGGCTGGCCCAGCCCTGGACGGACACCCTCGCGGTGTTCCCCGGCGAGCCGACCACCGGGCCGATGCGCTGGGCGGCGCCGGGCGGGCTGCGGTCGCTGGCCACCGACCTGGCCGACGGGCTCGACGTCGAGCTGGGCAGCGAGCTGGGCACGGTCCCGCCGGACGCGGACGCCGTGGTGCTGGCCATGCCGGGCCCGCAGGCGCTGCGGCTCGACCCGCCCGCCGCCGTCGCCGACGCGGCCCGGGCGCAGGTGTGGGAGCCGGTGCTGGCGGCCGTCTGCACGTACCGGAGGCGCTCCTGGCCGGAGCTGCACGGCGCGTTCGTGAACGACCACCCGGTGCTGGCGACGATCTTCGACGACGGCGACCGGCGCGGCGACGGCGCGGCGGTGCTGGTCGCCCACTCCACGCCCGGCTTCGCCCGGCCCCGGCTGGCCGACCCGGGCGCCGCGGCCGGCGAGCTGGCCGGGGCGGTCGGCGAGGTGCTCGGGCTGACCGACCGGCCCGAGGTGCACGTGCACCGCTGGACCTACGCCCACCCGGCCCCCGGCACGCCCTCGTACGCCACGGACGGCCGGGTGTGGCTGGCCGGCGACGCCTTCGGCAAGCCCCGGGTGCAGACCGCCTGGCTCTCCGGCCGGGCGGTGGCCCGGGCGATCCTGGGTCAGAGCACCGAGCGGTAGACCTCCAGGGTGTCCACGGCGATCCGGGACCAGCTGAAGTGCTCCACCGCGCGGCGCCGCCCGGCCAGGCCCATCGCGGCGGCCCGGGCCGGGTCCTTGATCAGCTTGGTCATCGCGGCGGCCAGGTCGGCGATGAAGCGCTGCGGGTCGACCGGCGTGCCGGTGCCGTCGGTGACCTGCTCGATCGGGACCAGCAGCCCGGTCTCGCCGTCCGCGACGACCTCCGGGATGCCGCCGGTCGCGGTCGCGACCACCGCGGTCTCGCAGGCCATCGCCTCCAGGTTGACGATGCCCATGGGCTCGTAGACCGACGGGCAGACGAAGACCGTCGCGTGCGTGAGCACCTGCACGACCTCGTGCTTGGGCAGCATCTCCTGCACCCAGATCACGCCCTGCGGGTCGCGGGCGTCGCGCAGCCGGCTCGCCAGCTCCTCGACCTCGGCGGCGATCTCCTTGGTGTCGGGCGCGCCGGCCAGCAGCACGATCTGGGTCTCCGGCGGCAGGTCGTGGCAGGCCCGCATGAGGTACGGCAGGCCCTTCTGCCGGGTGATCCGGCCGACGAACACCACGCTGGGCCGGTTCAGGTCGATGCCGAGGCGCTCGATGACGTCGGTGCCGCGGTCCGGGGCGTACTGCTCGGTGTCGATGCCGTTGTAGACCACCCGGATCCGGTCCGGGTCGACGCCCGGGTACGCGGTCAGCACGTCCCGCTTCATCCCGCCGGAGACGGCCACGATCGCGTCGGCGCCCTCGATCGCGGTCCGCTCGCAGAACGACGAGAGGGCGTAGCCGCCGCCCAGCTGCTCGGCCTTCCACGGGCGCAGCGGCTCCAGGCTGTGCGTGGTGACCACGTGCGGGACGCCGTACAGCAGCTTGGCGGTGTGGCCGGCGAAGTTCGCGTACCAGGTGTGGCTGTGCACGATGTCGGTGCCGTCGCAGCCGGCCGCCATGGCGAGGTCGACACCCATGGTGCGCAGGGCGGCGTTCGCCCCGGCCAGCTCGGCGGACTCCGGGCACGCGGTCACGCCCGGCTCCGAGCGCGGGGCCCCGAAGCAGTGCACCCGGACGTCGGCCAGCGGGCGCAGGTCCCGGGCCAGGTACTCGACGTGGACGCCGGCGCCGCCGTACACCTCCGGCGGGTACTCCCGGGTGAGCAGGTCGACGCGCAGATCCGTGCCGCTGGAGGTCGAACGTGAGTCGGTCACGTGACGCAGAATAGTCCCCCGCGGCCCGCTCAGCCCGCCACCGCGACGCCCTCGCCGAACCGGATCAGCTCGTCCCCGCTGATCGGCACGTCCTGCTGGTTCACCTCGATGCTCAGCACCCGGCCGGTGCGCAGCCGGGCCAGGCCGCGGGCGGCGTGCACCCGTACCGTCGAGGTCGCGCACCGCAGCACCTCGCCGATCTGCCGGTCGTCCAGGTCCTCGTAGTAGCGCAGCACCAGGACCGCGCACTGGGCCCGGGTCAGCCGGTCCAGCCGCGACCACAGGTCGGGCCGCGCCGCGTGCTGATCGGCGAAGTCGGGCGCCGCCCCGCCCGGCGGCCCGGCGGCGAGCCGGCCCGGCCGTTCCCCGCTGGAGCGCCGGCGCAGCCAGGAGACGTGCGAACGCACCAGCGCGGTCCGCAGGTACCATGGCGCACTGCCCCGCTCGTCAAGTCCTGCCCTCAAAGGACGCCGTGACGGCCCGTTCCGCTTACCGGATTCCGGGAAATCCCGCTGAGCCGCACGCCACGCCCGGAGAATCGACGCTTCGACTGGCGCTGGGCCACCGGGAAAGTTAGCGTCACTCGCATGGCTGTCAAGGTGCTCGCGATCGTTCTGGCAGGTGGCGAGGGCAAACGCCTGATGCCCCTCACCGCGGACCGGGCCAAGCCCGGTGTCCCCTTCGGCGGCATCTACCGCATGATCGATTTTGTGCTGTCGAACCTCGCCAACGGCGGGTTCCTGAAGATCGTGGTGCTGACCCAGTACAAGTCGCACTCGCTCGACCGGCACATCACCAAGACGTGGCGGATGTCGACCCTGCTGGGCAACTATGTGACCCCCGTACCGGCCCAGCAGCGGCTCGGCCCGCGCTGGTTCGCCGGCTCGGCCGACGCGATCTATCAGAGCCTGAACCTGATCAACGACGAGAACCCCGACTACGTCATCGTCTTCGGCGCGGACCACATCTACCGCATGGACCCCAAGCAGATGGTCGACGACCACATCGCCTCGGGCGCGGCGGTCACCGTAGCCGGCATCCGCCAGCCGAAATCGATGTCGGACCAGTTCGGCGTCATCGACGTGGGCCCGGACGGCCGCCGGATCAGCGCCTTCCGCGAGAAGCCGGTCGACGTCGAAGGCCTCCCGGACGCCCCCGACGAGATCTTCGCATCGATGGGAAACTACGTCTTCACCACCCGCGCCCTGTGCGAAGCGGTCACCGCCGACGCGCAGAACCCGGACAGCAAGCACGACATGGGCGGCAACATCATCCCGATGCTGGTGGCCAAGGGCGAGGCGAACGTCTACGACTTCCGCGACAACGAGGTCCAGGGCAGCACCGAACGCGACCGCGGCTACTGGCGCGACGTGGGCACGCTCGACTCGTTCTACGACGCCCACATGGACCTGATCGCCACCCTGCCGGTCTTCAACCTCTACAACATGGACTGGCCCATCTTCACCAACTACGGCTCCTGGCCCCCGGCCAAATTCGTCCACGGCTTCGACGACCGCCAGGGCCGCGCGGTCGAATCGATGATCTCGCCGGGCGTGGTGGTCTCGGGCGGGCTGGTGGAACGCTCGGTGGTCTCCCCGAACGTCCGGGTGAACTCCTGGGCGCACGTGGAGGGTTCGGTATTGATGGAGGGCGTGCAGGTGGGCAGGCACGCGGTGGTCCGCAACGCGATCATCGACAAGAACGTGCTGATCCCGGAGGACGCGCAGATCGGGGTCGACCTCGAGCGGGACCGGAAGCGGTACACGGTGTCGGACAGCGGGATCGTGGTGATCGGCAAGGGCCAGCGGATCGATCCGTAGGTCTTGATCCCGGTCGTGCCTGGTTGCATGGCACTGACCGTCGCTCCCGCCGAACGCGGGCTGGTTGCATGGTTGTCTCCCGCTGCCGGCTGCGTGCATGGCCTTCGCTGCCGGCTGCGTGCACGGCCTTCGCTGCCGGCTGCGTGCATGGCCTTCGCTGCCGGCTGCGTGCACGGCCTTCGCTGCCGGCTGCGTGCACGGCCTTCGCTGCCGGCTGCGTGCACGGCCTTCGCTGCCGGCTGCGTGCATGGCCTTCGCTGCCGGCTGCGTGCATGGCCTTCGCTGCCGGCTGCGTGCATGGCCTTCGCTGCCGGCTGCGTGCATGGTGGGCTTGGGGGCGGGGATAACCCACTCCGGGCGGTCAGGCTTGGTCCCTGCGTGGGTCATCCCCGCCCCCAAGCCCGTTGTGGTCACCCTCGCTGCCCCACCGCCGGCCAGCGCCCCTGCCGCCGAGCGATCTCGTAACGCCCGGACGCCAGGCAAGCCGCAGCGTTACCGCCGCCCAGAGGTTCGGGCACCAGCGGCGCAGCATGCGCCTGCCGCCGCACCTTGCTTCGCCCCACCCCTCCTCCTGAGTGGCACCGCCCGCACCACATCGGGTCGTGGCCCGGAGCCGACAGCGCTACCTAAGGCCACCGACCGCTCCCGCCCGCCTCGCAACCAGCCCACACCACGCCGGCGCGGGCGCGGTTGTGACCACAGCTCTCTTGGGCCGCCGGAGTTCACGTCGACTTCCCGCCCGCGCTCCTCTCGCCAACCGCCCCGCCGCGCCCCGCCGCGCCCCGCCGCGCCCCGCCGCGCCCCGCCGCGCCCCGCCGCGCCCCGCCGCGCCCCGCCGCGCCCCGCCGCGCCCCGCCGCGCCC
>NZ_JBITLX010000020.1:0-43660 GCF_044465625.1 Actinoplanes sp. NPDC049599 | reverse complement strand
CGACCCTAGCGCCACCCTCCGACAACTTTGCGCCGCGCCGCCCACCCTGCGCCGCCCTACTTCGCGTCGCCCTACTTCGCGCCGCCCCGCCTCAACCCGGCCCCTCGCGGATCTTGTCGCGTTGGGGTGCGGAGCTGACCGCCACGCAACAAGGTCCACACCGAAGCGCCTTGCCATGGCGAATTCGCCTCCATCGACCCCTTTGTCGCGCGATGAGTGGATCTTGTCGAAGTGGAAGCGCACAGGAGGTGTGGGGGCGGGTTTCGCCGGGGCTCGAGCGCAACGCGATTCCGCAACGCGATTCCGGCGCTCGGGGCGAGCTCGGACAGGCGTGCCAGGTCCGCGCGGAGGTCACGGGTTGTGGCCAGGGTGAGCGCGGGGCCGCACGTCGCAGCCGGGCCGACGCGAGGCCATAGTTGCGGCCTGGCCAGCGCGGGGCGTGGTCGCAGCCCGGCCAGCGCAGGGCATCGTCGCAGCCGGGCCAGCGCAGGGCATCGTCGCAGCCACGCCAGCGCAGGGCTGGGGGTCAGGTGCGGTCGCGGAGGGTTTGGCTTGGGGTTACGCCGTAGCGGTCCCGGTAGGCTCCCGCGAAGCGGCCCAGGTGGGTGAAGCCCCAGCGGGTTGCCACCTCGCTCACGCTCACCACGCCCGGGCCCGCCCGGCTCAGTTCCGCGTGGACGCCCTCCAGGCGCAACCGGCGCAGGTACGTCTGCGGGGGCACCCCCACGTGCTGGCGGAAGGATTCCTGGAGGACCCGGATCCCCACCCCCGCGATTGCCGCCAGTTCGGCTGCGGTGAACGAGCGGCCCGGTTCCGTGTGCATCGCGTCCAGGGTGCGTTTCACCGTGCGGGGGCGGCGGGCCGTCGGGCGGCCCGCCTGGCCTGTGGAGAACGGGTGCTCGACCGCCTGGGCCAGGCCGCTGACCGCCAGTTCGCGCCAGCGGCGCAGCAGGGTCGGCAGCAGCGTCAGGCCGTCCGGCTGGCGGACCTCGCCGAGCAGCAGCCGGATCAGCCCGAGCCAGCTGCGGCCCGGGCCGCCCGCCAGGCCGAAGGTCGCGCCGAGCGGGAGCGGGGAGCCGACCTTGCGGTCCAGGGTCGCGTCCAGCTCGCGTTCCAGGGCCAGCCGTTCGATCTTCACGCTGATCAGCCGGCAGTCGGCCGACCAGCGCAGCGAGATGTCGCCGAGCGGGCGGAAGACCGCCGCCTGGCTCGGGTCCGCTGTGGTCGCCGCCGAGCGGTGCAGCACCTGGACCGCGCCGGTCAGCGGCGCCAGTACGTGGTACGCCGTTTCCAGGTCGCCGGTGGACAGGCACATCTCGGCGCCGTAGCTGATGTCGCCGATGGTGATCGGGCCGATCTGCGCCACGTCGCCGGAGAACGCGATCGGCTCGCCGCCGCCGGCCGCGGGCTTGATCTCCAGCGGGCCGTAGAACATCCGCCGGCAGAACGAGCCCGCCTCTTCCACGTCCGTCGTCCGGAGGCTGGCGCAGACCGCCACGTCGCCGTCCGGCGTGCCCGGGCCGGGTTCCGGACCGGGCGCCCCTGCCGTGTCCATCCGCTCACCCTAGACCGACAGGGGCGTCACCGCCGGTTACGCGATGGCGGGCACCGGCCAGTCGTACTCGGTGACCGCGCCGCTGCGGACGTCCACCTCGGCCAGCGGGGTCACCGGGTCGCGCCAGACCACGTAGCGGCCCTCAGCCAGATCGTCGATGACCACACTGAACAGCACGCCGTCGCGGACGTACCGGGCGCGGACCGCGGCGTGGGTCCGGGCCGACGCGTCGCCGACCGGGCTCACCTCGATCTCGTGGCCGTGCAGGCCGCCCGGGGTGTAGATGACCAGCGCGCCGATGCCGGCGCCGATGTTGAGCACCACGGTGCCCTGCCCGGACGGGTCGAGGGTGTGGTGGTGGTGCACGCCCGCGCTCACTTGTCCGCCGGCTCGGGGTTGTTGAAACCGTCGAACGGTACGCCCAGGTACGGGAACTTCTTCAGCAGCTTGGAGCTGGCGTCCTTGGCGGACAGTCCCTGCTCGACCAGCGCGGCTGCGGCGTCCGGCTCGAACTTCTCGTCGACCAGCGGCACTGTCACGCCCGCGATGGCCCGCAGCGAGATCGACACCACGTCGTCGGCGACCCGCCGGCCGTTCGGGAAGCCGGCCAGGTCGCCGCCGAGGATGCCGAACGCGTTCGGGTCCTCCTTGGTCGGCGGAATGGCGGTGTTCAGCCGCAGCATGTCGGCCTGGACCTCGCCGGTGTTGTTCTGGAAGTCGTCGATCAGGCCGTCCGGGATGCCGGTCAGCAGGATCGCCACCAGGTCGGCCCGGGCCTTCTTGGCCTTGTTCAGCTCGGCCAGGTTGTCGAACAGGCCCGGGTAGAGCACCGGCAGCAGCGCGCCCAGCTCCGGCTGCTCGACGAACTCGGCGAACCGCTTGTCCTCGCTCGGCGGCAGGCTGTTCCACAGGTCCTTCTGCGCCATCGGCACGATGACCTCGTTGAACAGCGGGTTGCCCAGCCGCGACACTTGGACCTGCGGGCCCACGTACACGTCGTCGTTGTCCTTCTTGCCGTGCCGGACCTGCACCTGGCGCCGGCTCGCGGAGGTCCAGACGCCGATGACGGCGCCCGGGTCGCGCCCGCGGACCTTCTTCTTGCCGTCCTTGCGCACGTAGTGCAGCGGCAGCTGGATGGCGATGCTGTGCACGTTCATCTTGTCGGTGGCGTTGACCGCCTTGCCGGCGTAGTTGAACAGCTTCTGCCCGACCAGGTGCTTGTCCTGGAACGGCCGCAGCGTGCCGAGGTCGAAGATCGCACCGAGGTCGACGAAGAACGGGTCGGCGCGCTGGCCGGCGAAGACCTTCTCGCCGGTCTTCAGCTTGTGCACCGCGTCCTCGGCGAGCTTGTCGTAGTCGGGGATCGACAGCGGGCCGACGTTGCACGGCGGGCACGGCAGCTTCTCGGCGAGCACGGTCTGCTTGCCGCTGGCGTCCACCCGGGTCACCGAGTAGAACTGCCGGCGGTTCCAGTTCTCGCTGTCCAGCGACTCGATCGGACCGGTGTTGTAGAGGAACGTCCGGTCGTTGCGCAGCTCGGTCCGGAAGCGGAACTGGTACGTCAGGTCCGGGCGCCCGTCGCCGTTGGAGTCCACGTGGATCTCGTAGAGCACGTCGTCGCCGAACTCGAAGAAGTTCGGGCCGCTGGCCGGGAGCTGCAGCGGCACGTAGTTGGCGATGAGCGTCACGGTGTCCGGGTGGTCCGGGCTCACGAACGCGTACAGGTCGGCGCTGTCGGCCACCGGGTCCTTGCTGATCTCCGGCGCTTCACGGTGCGATGACATGAGTCTTCTTCCTTACTCAGGAATCGGGGGGCTGGGTGAGGAAGCGATTCAGGCGCGCTTGACGGCCTTGAGGAGTTTCTCGGCGAGGTCCTTGTCGGTCAGGGTCACCTTGGAGCCGCCGGAGAACACGTCGAACGTGCCCTTCTTCGCGTCCCGCAGCGAGATCACCAGCGGCTCGCCGTCGGCCTTGCCGGGCTTCTCACCGGCGAGGCTCAGCCCGGCGACGCTGGCGCCGGCGGCACCGACACCCACGGTGGCGGCGATGGCAAGAACCCGACGACGCGACAGGCGGTTAACCGCCCGCGTGCCGTAGTGGACACGACTCATGCTCGGCCTTTCGTCAAACGCTCCGGCGGTCTCCCACCGGCGCGCGAATCGGGGTTATTGCCCGGGACAAACGTCGTCGACGTCCATCAGTACGAGGCGGCCACCGCAGGAGTTCAAAGCAATTTCCCAGCAAAGGTTTCCTTCAGGTTGCGGCCCGCCGGAACGCGAGGAATGCGCTGCTCAATGCCGGTGAGAAGCATTTTCCGGGGCCGCCGGAAATGGCGACGCACCGTTCCGTGCCGACTCCGCCGAGTGATCTTGGTCAGCCGACGACGGCGAGCAGGCGCTGCGCCGCCGGGGCCGGGGTCTCCGCCAGGGCCGCCACGATGTGAGTGGTGCCGTACGCCTTGGCGCCGTTGCGCCGGGCGACCCGGCCCGCCTCGGTCAGCAGGGCGATCGCCTCCCGGGTCCACACCGGATCCGCCGGCGTCCCCGCGCCGAACATCGGGCGGGCCGGGTCGCCGGACGGCGGGGCGGCCCGCTCCAGCACGATCGGCTCGGCGGCGCGCCGGGCGGCCTCCAGGGTCAGGCCGCGGGCCGCCAGCCGGGCGGCGCCGTCGTTGGTGCGCCAGTAGCGGCCGGTGAAGTGGCAGTCGGTCAGCCGCATCTGCTCGTCGAGGCCGAGGATCGCCAGCAGCACCGTGCTGCTCTGCACGACGTCGTGGCCGAGCCGGACGGCCTGCCGGCGCGCCTCCTGCTCCAGCATGACGAAGATCGGCCCGCCGGTGGCCGGCTCCCGGAAGCGGCCCAGCACCCGGCTCACCCAGGGTGTGGTGGCCGCCTCGCGGGTCTCGATCGCGCCGAGCGGCTCCGCGCCGGCGAAGTACGGCGCGTACGGCGTGGTGTCCGCCGCGAAGCCGCCGGCGTGCAGCCGCTGCCAGGCCGGCGCCGTGTCCGGGCCGTCCAGCAGGCCGAACAGCAGCTCCGGCATGCCCAGCCAGCGGCCCACCGCGACCGACTCCGCACGGTCCAGCGCGGCGCAGAACTCCTTGCCCCACACCGGATCCGGCATCACCAGCGGCTCCTCGCCCGCGCCGGCCGCCGCCCGCCAGCGTGCCTCGCGCAGCTCCGCCGCGTACCGGAAGGAGGGCTCGACCGGGGGCTCATCCGGCGGCCGGGGCAGCCGGAGGAACCGGTAGCGGGTCTCCGCCGCGCCGCGGCCCAGCACCGGCAGCGCCCAGACCGGGTCGGTGCGCGCGGCGGCCATCCGGGCGAGCGCCGTGGTGACGACCCCGTGGCCGTCCACCATGGCGTGGTACGCGATCACCCGCAGCACCTCGGCCGCGGTCTGCGTCAGCACGAGCGTCACTGGCGGGCATCCTCCATCGCACGCCGCAGGGCGCGGCTCACCTGGTGGAAGACCCGGGGATCCCCGGAGGTGTAGAGCGTCACCTCGTCGTCACCCCGGTACGCCGCCTTCAGCGCCCACAGCCGGGTGTGCGGCGGCCAGCCCGCGACCGCCAGGCCCACCACGAGCGCGCCGATCCCCACGTACCAGCGGGCCGGCAGCTCGAGCTGCACCCAGCCCGCGCCGGCGACGGCCAGCAGCACCGCCACGACCACCCGGCCGAGCCGGCTGTGCTCCTGGCGTTCCATGCTCACCCGGCGCAGCTCGGCCACCACGAAGGACCGGGTGGACCCGGCCTGCCAGATGAACAGCTCGTCGGTGACGGCCGCGTCGGGCCCGCGGTAGTAGGTGCGCACATGTCAGTAGAGCAAGGCACGCGGCGTGATCGCCATAAGCCGGTCAGTCCTGCAGCGACACCGGCACCGGGCGCAGCTCCACCCGGACCGGGGCGCCGACCGTCAGGTCGGCCAGCAGTTCCCCGCTGACCTGGGCGACCACGACGCTCTCCCCCACCTCGACGGTGACCCGGCTGGTCGGGCCGAGGAACGCCGTGGAGAGCACCCGGGCGGCGCCGTCCGGGTCCGGCACGATCCCGACCGATTCCGGGCGCACCAGCGCGGTCACCGCGGGCCCGCCGGTGGCCGGCTGGACCAGCGGCAGCCGGGTGCCGAGCACCGTGACCGTCGCGCCGTCGACGTGGCCGGGCAGCCGGTTGCTCAGCCCGACGAAGTCCGCGACGAACGCGCTGGCCGGGCGCAGGTACACCGCGGCCGGCGCGGCCAGCTGCTCCAGCCGGCCGTCCCGCATCACCCCGACCCGGTCGGCGACGGCGAGCGCCTCCTCCTGGTCGTGGGTGACGAACAGGGTGGTGGTGCCGACCTCGGTCTGGATCCGCCGGATCTCGTCGCGCAGCTGCACCCGGACCTTGGCGTCCAGCGCCGACAGCGGCTCGTCGAGCAGCAGCACCTGCGGCTCGATCGCCAGCGCCCGGGCCAGCGCCACCCGCTGCTGCTGGCCGCCGGAGAGCTGATGCGGGTAGCGGGCGGCGTGCTCGCTGATGCCGACCAGGTCCAGCATCGCCGCGGCCCGGTCGCCCCCGGCCCGCTTGCGCAGCTTGAGCCCGAACTGGACGTTCTCCAGCGCGGTCAGGTGCGGGAACAGGCTGTACGCCTGGAACACCATGCCCATGTCGCGGCGGTTCGCCGGCAGGCCGGTGATGTCCTTGCCGCCGACCAGGACCCGGCCGCTGTCGGCGTCCTCCAGCCCGGCGAGCACCCGCAGCGCCGTGGTCTTGCCGCAGCCGGACGGGCCGAGCAGGGCGACCAGTTCGCCGGGCTCGATGTGCAGGTCGAGGCCGTCCAGGGCGTGCACGGCGCCGAACGTGCGGCGCAGGTCGTTGAGGTGGACCGCGACGCCGTTCGTGCCGTTCATCGGGACGCCTTCCGTCGATCGCCGAACAGGGACAGGAGCAGCAGGAGCACGAACGCCAGGATCAGCGCGGCGAGCGAGACGGCCACCGACATGGTGGCGCTGCTCTTGCCGAGCAGGTTGATCGCGACCTGCAGGTTGGTGCGGTTCAGCAGCGAGGCGATGGTGAACTCGCCGAGCACCAGCGCGACGGTCAGGAACGCCGCGGACAGCACGGCCGAGCGGATGTTCGGCAGCACCACCCGGGCCATCACGGTGAACCAGCCCGCGCCGAGGCCGCGGGCGGCCTCGGCGAGCGTCTTCACGTCGATCGCGGAGAGCCCGGCGTCGATCGCCCGGTACGCGTACGGCAGCACCAGGATCGTGTACGCGAAGGTGAGCGTCAGCGACGAGCCGCCGAGGAAGTAGTTGACCCAGGCGTACACCGGGGCGAGCCCGACCACCAGCACGATCGCCGGGATGGTCAGCGGCAGCAGGCAGATGAACTCGACCAGCGGCCGCAGCCCGGGCAGCCGCAGCCGCACCCAGATCGCGGTCGGCACCAGCAGCGCCAGCATCAGCAGGGCGGTCAGCAGCGCCTGGCCGAGCGACGCGATGATCCCGTCGGCCAGGTCGGGGTAGGTCTCGCTGAGCTCCGGCCAGTTCACCAGCAGCGACCAGGTGCCGCTGTCGCCGCGGGTGGTGAACTCCACCATCGCGGCGAGCGGCAGCAGGAAGAACACGCCCATGACGGCCAGCACGCTCCAGCGGAACACCGACTGCCGGCGGGCCCGGCGCGCCCTCAGCCCAGCCATCGGGCGGTCCGCTTCTGCAGCAGGGCGTACAGGGTCATCACCACGGCGACCACCACGACCATGCCGAGCGCCATCGCCTTGCCCAGGTTCTGCTGGCCCAGCACCACCTCGCTGGTCAGCGCGGTGCGGATCTGCAGCGGCACGATCGGGTTGCCCTGGCTGACCAGCGCGGCCGCGGTCGCGTACGCGGAGAACGCGTTGGCGAACAGCAGCAGCGTGGAACCCAGGAAAGCGGGCGCGAGCAGCGGCCCCGCCACCCTGGTCCAGTACTGCCAGGTGGAGCCGCCCAGGCTCTCGGTGGCCTCGCGCCACTGCGGCCGGATGCCGTCCAGGGCGGGCAGGAACACGATCACCATGAGCGGGATCTGGAAGTAGGTGTAGACCAGCGCCAGACCCGGCAGCTCGAAGAGCCAGACGCCGCCGGAGTAGATGTCCACCCCGAGCCGGTCGCGCAGGAACACCGTGACGAAGCCGGACAGGCCGATGGTGGCGATGAACGCGAACGCCAGCGTGACACCGCCGAACTGGGCCAGCACGCCGGAGGCCGCGGTCACCACCCGGCGCAGCAGCCCGCCGGGCTTGGCGGTGGCCAGCGCGTATGCCAGCACCGCGCCGAGCACCGCGCCGATGAGCGCCGTCACCGCGGAGAGCAGGATGCTGCGCCCGAACGCGTCCAGCACGTACGAGTCGCCGAGCGCGGTCACGTTCGCCGTCGTGAAACCGCCGTCGCCGGCGAACGCGCCGATGGCCACCACCAGCGTGGGGATGACCAGGAACACCACGACGTACGCGAAGAACGGCAGCGTGCCGAGCAGGCTGCGGACGTCGTGCAGCCGCAGCCCCCGGCGGGGGGCCCGGACCTGTGGCACGGGTGCCAGCAGGCCCGGGTCGTCCGTGACGGTGGCCATGCTCAGCCGATGGCCTTGGCCCAGTTGGCCGCCAGGTACTCCTTGGCCTTGGTGGTCTGCGCCTCGGTCTGGAAGACAGGGGTGCCCTCGGCCTTGGGCAGGGCCGCGAACGCGGTGGCGTCGATGGTGCCCGCCTTGGCCATGGCGTCGGCGCGCACCGGGCGGGCGCCGCCCTTGAGCCACAGGTTCTGGCCCTCGTCGGAGTAGAGGAACTCCTGCCAGAGCCGCGCCGCCGCCGGGTGCGGGGCGTCCTTGCTGATCGCCTGCACGTAGTACGAGCCGAGCACGGCGTTCGCCGGCACGACGGTCTTCCACTCGGTCTTGCCGGTGAGCTTGGCGCCCTGCGAGACGTTGAGGTAGTCCCAGTCGATGACCACCGGGGTCTGGCCGGACTCGATGGTGGCCGGGGTCGGGTCGACCGGCAGGAAGTTGCCCGCCTTCTTGAGCTTGCCGAAGAACTCCACGCCGGGGGCGATGTCGTCGGCGGAGCCGCCGTTGCCGAGCGCGGCCATCACCACGCCGGCGAACGCGGCGCCGGCCTGGGTCGGGTCGCCGTTGAGCGCGACCTTGCCCTTGTACTCGGGCTTGAGCAGGTCGGCGACGCTCGCCGGGGCGGGCACCTTCTTGCTGTCGTAGCCGATCGACATGTAGCCGCCGTAGTCGTTGGTCCAGGTGCCGTTGGCGTCCTTGAGCGCGTCCGGGATCTCGGCCCAGGTCGCCACCTTGTACGGGGCGAACCTGGCCACGTTCGCGGTCGCGACGGCGCTGCCGAGGTCGAACACGTCCGGCGCCTTGTCCTGGCCCTTGAGCTGGTCCGCGGCGTTGATCTCGTCCTGGCTGGAGGCGTCCGGCTGGGCCGAGTTGACCTTGATGCCGTACTTGTCGCCGAAGGTCTTGATGATCTCGCCGTAGTTGGCCCAGTCCGGGGGCAGCGCGATGACGTTCAGCTGGCCCTCCTTCTTGGCGGCCGCGACGAGCGCGTCCATGCCACCGAGGTCGGCGGCGCTGGCGGCGGTGGCCGCACCGGTGCCGCTGGACGCGCTCTCCTTCTCGGGCGGCGAGCAGGCCGTGAGGCCGGCGAAAGTCGTGACCGCCAGCAGTGCCGCGGCGGTACGGGCAAGGGTCCGCACTGGGTTCCTCCATCTCATCGGCGTCCGCCGGTGGGCGGCGCCGCTGCGTGGATCATGAAAGTACCGGATATCCGGCGGGCGTGCGGCAGACCACGATCAGGCGTCGGCGGCCTGAATGACAGCCGCCACGAACTGATCGTTCTCCACCGCGCCGCCGCCGTGGGGCTGGGCGAGGCGGTCCCGGGCGTAGCCGTACGCGATGCCGCTGCGCGGAGCCGCGAAGCCGAGCGAGCCGGCCGCGCCGAAGTGACCGAACGCGGCCGGGCCGAGGAACGGATAGGGAGTCGTCATGGCCTCGAAACCGAGGCCGAACTGGTCACCGGAACTGCCGGACAACAGGTCCGGGGCGGGGCCGCCGGCAGTGCCGAATTCGACGGTCGTCGCCGGGCGCAGCAGCGGTTCCCTGCCGTTGAGGCCCGACAGAGCCGCAGCATACAACCGCGCGATGCCACGCGCGTTGCCGACACCGCCGACCGACGCCTGGCCCAGGGCACGGACCGTGCGGCTGTTGGCGAAAACGGTCAGGTCGGTCGGCGGGTCGGCGTGCAGGTTGAGCGCGATGCCGGTCAGGCCGGCCGGGTCGGGGCCCGGCTCGTTGCCGACCGGCGGGCGCAGCAGGCGGAACCGCGGCTCCAGCTCCGCGGGCAGCCCCAGGTACAGGTCGATGTCGTACGGCGCCCGCACCCGCTGCTCGTAGGTCTGCTGCAGGGACCGCCCGGTCACCCGGCGGACGATCTCGCCGACCAGCGCGCCGATCACCAGCGCGTGGTAACCGTAGCCGGAGCCGCGCGGCCAGAACGGCCGCTGCTTGGCCAGCCGCTCGGCGATGATCCGGTCGTCGGCCAGCTCGCCCGGGCCGAACCCGCCGTCCACCCCGATCAGCCCGGCCCGGTGCCCGAGCAGCTCGCGCACGGTCACGTCGGGGGTGAACTGCGGCCAGTAGTGCCGCACCGAGCGGTTCAGGTCGATGACGCCGTCCTGCACCAGCAGCGCGACGACCAGGAAGGCCGCGCCCTTGGTCACCGACAGCAGCCCGGTCAGCTCCCGCGGGTCGACGGTCCAGAGGTCGACCACCGGCCGGCCGTGCCGGAGCACCGCCAGCTGCGCGCCGAGGTCACCGAGCCGGGCCAGCTCCGCGGCGAAGACCTCGCGGACCTTCTCGTATCCGGGGGCGACCGTGCCGTGCACCATTGCCATCGGGGTCTCCTTCCCGCCGCTCCCATCGTGACGCAGACCCGGTGCGGAAGTCTCCCCCTGTCACGCGGCGCGCCGGGCGGCACGGCACCACATCGGACGGTGCGGCCGGGTCAGTCGCCGGCGCGGACCTCGGTGCGGTGCTCCGCCAGGGCCTCGTTCATGCCCCGCAGGAAGCGGCCGACCAGGGCCAGGTCCTCGTCGGTGAAGTCCGCCATCACCTTGTCGGTGCGCTTGCCCAGCGGGCCGAAGAACTCCATGGCCAGCTTCATGCCGGGCTCGCCGTACCGCAGGTGGACCACCCGGCGGTCGGTGCTCTCCCGGGTGCGGCGCAGGTGGCCGGCGCGTTCCAGCCGGTCGATCGCCGC
Organism: Actinoplanes sp. NPDC049599; assembly: GCF_044465625.1. Taxonomy (NCBI): domain Bacteria; kingdom Bacillati; phylum Actinomycetota; class Actinomycetes; order Micromonosporales; family Micromonosporaceae; genus Actinoplanes; species Actinoplanes sp. NPDC049599. The sequence goes on along the minus strand of NZ_JBITLX010000020.1, from coordinate 32,824 downwards.
GGTGGTCGCGCCCGAGGAGAGCCCGATCGCCTCGCCCAGCCGGCCCGGGGTGAGCGGGGCGCCCCGGCCCTCGGCGTGCATCACCGCGATCAGCGCCTGCAGGTCGGTCGGGTGCAGCCCGTGCCGCTGGGCGAACGCGTGCCCCACGTGCTGCGCCTCGACGCTGTACGAGCGCATCAGGTTGACGATCTCCTCACGGAGCCTGTCCCGCTCCGACTTCCGCGCCCGATACACGCGTTCAGTGTTGCAGATGACACCACATTCGTGGAGACTCTCGATGGTCGAGATTCTTTTCCGTGGAGGAATGATGGTGCTTCGGACACTCACCGGACGGCTCACCGCCTGGCTGGTGCTAGCCGTCGCCCTGCTGGTCGGGGGCTCGGTCATCGCCGGTGCGGGCGAGACCCGGACCACCAACGACCCCACCGCGGCGCTGCCGGCGGCTGCCGAGTCGACCAAGGTCGCCGCCCTGCAACGGCAGCTGCCGTCGGGGCAGGAGAACCCCGCCCTGGTGGTCTACAGCCGCGGCGGGCAGGCGCTCACCGACGCCGACCTGGCGAAGATCGCCGCGGACGGCAAGGCGTTCGGCACCCGGGCGCCGGCGATTCTCTCCGACAAGCGCGACGCGGCGCTGCTAGCCGTGCCGCTGCCGGCCGACCTGTCCAGCGACGACATCATCGCCAAGGTCGCCGGCCTGCGGGAGACCGCCCGCGCCGGGCTGCCGGACGGGCTGACCTCGCAGGTGACCGGCGGGGCCGGGTTCGCCGCCGACATCGCCGACAGCTTCACCGGCGCCAACACCAACCTGCTGCTCGTCACGGTGGTCGTGGTGGCGCTGCTGCTGCTGATCACGTACCGCAGCCCGGTGCTGTGGCTGGTGCCGCTGGCCGTCGTCGGCATCGCCGACCGGGTCGCCGGCGGCCTGGTCGCCGTGGTCTCCCGGCACACCGACCTGACCATCGGCCCGTCCACCGTCGGCATCGTCACGGTGCTGGTCTTCGGCGCGGGCACCGACTACGCCCTGCTGCTCATCTCGCGGTACCGCGAGGAGCTGCACCAGCACGCCGACCGCCGCGAGGCCATGCGCCGGGCGCTGCGCGGGGCCGGCCCGGCCGTCGCCGCCAGCGCCGTCACCGTCGTGCTGAGCCTGCTCACGCTGGCGCTGGCCAGCCTCAGCGACACCGTGGCGCTGGGGGTGACCTCGGCGCTGGGCATCGCCGTCGCCGCCCTGTTCGCTCTGATCGCGCTGCCGGCCGCGCTGGTGGTCTGCGGCCGCGGGCTGTTCTGGCCGTTCATCCCGCGCGTCGGCGAGGGCGGCGCCGAACAGGAACGCGGCATCTGGGCCCGGGTCGGCCGCGGCGTCGCCCGCCGGCCCGGCCTGGTCACGATCGTCTCGCTGCTGGTCCTCGGCGTGCTGTCCACCGGCCTGATCGGCACCCGGCTCGGGCTCTCGCAGACCGAGCAGTTCCGGGTCGAGGCGGAGTCCGTCGACGGCCTGACCACGCTGAGCCGCTACTTCCCCGCCGGGGCCGCCGACCCCACCGTGGTGATCACCTCCCCGGAGCGGCAGGCCGCGGACCTGGCCGCCGTCCAGGCCACCCCCGGCGTGGCGCAGGCCCGCGTCGACGAGCAGGCCGGCCGGATCGTCAGCATCAGCGCGGTGCTGACCGCGGCGCCGGACACCCCGGAGAGCTACACCGCGATCCGCGCGCTGCGCGCCGCGGTCGGCGACGACGTCCTGGTCGGCGGCAGCGTGGCGATCGGGATGGACACCAAGGACGCGGCCCGGCGGGACCTGCGGGTCATCGTCCCGGTGATCCTGCTGGTCGTGCTGCTGGTCCTGGGCGTGCTGCTGCGCGCGGTCGTCGCCGCGGTGCTGCTGATCGGCACGGTCATCGCCAGCTTCGTGGCCGCCCTGGGCGCCGGCTCCTGGCTGTTCCGCGAGGTGCTGGGCTATCCCGGCCTGGACAACCAGGTCCCGCTGTACGCGTTCCTGTTCCTGGTCGCGCTGGGTGTGGACTACAACATCTTCCTGGTCACCCGGGCCCGCGAGGAGGCCGCCACCCGGGGCACCCGGGCCGGCATGATCCACGCGCTGGCCGCGACCGGCGCGGTGATCACCAGCGCCGGCGTCCTGCTGGCCGCGGTCTTCGCCGTGCTCGGGGTGCTGCCGATCATCACGCTCACCCAGATCGGCGTCATCGTCGGGCTCGGGGTGCTGCTGGACACGCTGCTCGTGCGTACCGTCCTGGTGCCCGCGCTGGCGACGCTGCTGGACGACCGGTTCTGGTGGCCGGCGGATCCCGCCGCCGCGCACCGGGCGGGCCGGGTGGGCCGGGTGGGCCGGGTGGAGCCGCCGGCGGCGGTGGCCGGGTGACGGATGACGGCCTCGCCGTCACCGAGGCGATACTGACCGAGGCACTCGACAGCGTGCCGGAGTCGCTGCGGGAACCGTGCCGGCGGATCGTGGCCGCCGAGCACCAGCGGCTGCGGGCCGGGCTCGTGCTGGCGGTCGCCGGCCGCGCCTGGCCCGGCACGTCCCGGCGCACCGCCCGCGCGGCGGCCGCGGTCGAGCTGCTGCACCTCGGCACGGCCGTGCACGACGACGCCCGGCTGCTGCAGGGCGTGCCCAGCATCGACGCCAAGGAGGGCGCGGCCGTCGCGCTGCTCGCCGGCAACGTGCTGACCGGGCTGGCGTTCCGGCTGGCCGCGGCCGCCGGGGCCGGCGACCTGCTCGGCGAGGCCGTGGTCGGCCTCAACGCCGGGCGGGCCCTGGCGGCCGACCACCAGCTGCCCTCCGCCGACCTCGCGCTCGGCATCGCCGAACTGCGCACCGGCACGCTGTTCGGCGCGGCCGCCCGGCTCGGCGCGATCGTCACCGGTACGCCGGAGGACGGCTTGGCCGAGTGCGGGCTGGCCTTCGGCACCGCGGTGCAGCTGCTGGACGACGTGCTCGACCTGCCGGACGACTTCGCGGCCGGCCGGGCCACCCTGCCCGTGGTGCACACGCTGGCCGCGCGTCCGGACCTGCGCCGGCTCCAGGACCCCGAGCTCGACCCGTTGTGCGCCGGCGTGCCGGCGACCCTGCGCACAGTCGGCGAGCTGGTCGACCGGGCCGCCGCCGCCCGGCCGGAGCTCGGGGACCTGATACGGCAGTACCGGGACGCCCAGCTCGCGCTGATCGCGTCCCGGTACCGCGCCGTGCTCAGCTCGTGAGCGTGCCCCGCAGCAGGCTCTTGCCGGAGTGCGCGGCGTCGCCGTCGTTCGGCTCGGCCGACACGTCGACCAGCCGGTAGCGGTTGAGATCCGCGTTCGGCGGCAGCGGGAACACCACGTCGACGGCGTCCTTCGGCAGGCTGCCCATCGCCATCATCTTGGTGGTGTCGTCCGGGTCGATCAGCCACACCTCGTAGAAGCCGGTGGTCAGCGGCAGATTGCGCACGTCGAGGCGCAACCGGTTGCCACCGAGGACCTCGGCCGCGCCCTCCGCCGCCGCCGGCGCCCCGCCCAGCCGGGACAGGCTGGCCCGGGCGGTCACCGGTGTCGGTTCGGTGCGCTCGGTGAGCTGCTGCACGGTGACCGTGCCGGCGATTGCCAGCACCGCGGCAGCCGCCGCGGCCAGCACGGGCAGCGCCCAGCGCCGCTGCCGCCGTTGCGGCAACCGGCGCACCGGTGCCGTGGTCGCGGCCTCGATGCCGGCCCAGACGCGTTCGGGCGGCGGCGGCAGCGCCCGCAGGCCCTGCGTCTCCGCGCCCAGCTCGGCGACGTGCCGGAGCTCGTCGATCTCCGCGCTGCACCCGGGGCACTCGGCCAGGTGGACGGACTCGTCGGTGTCGGCGGCCTCCTCAGAGAGCGCGAGAAGGACCAGCCGATCGGGATCCAGATGCTGCACCGTCCACCTCCCACCGTCGTCGTAGATTCGCCATGCCGCGCCGGATGTGACTCTTCACCGTGCCCAGCGGCAGCCCGGTCAGCGCCGCTATCTGGGGATGGGTCAGGTCGTCGTAGAAGGCCAGCTCCAGGCTGCGGCGCTGCTCCGCGGGCAGCTGGGCCAGCTCGTCGGCGACGACCAGGCGGTCCAGCACGCGTTCCGGGCTCTCCTCGTCGGCCATGGGCTGGGCCCGTACCGTCGTGGCCACCCGCTCCTCGCGGGCCGCCGAACGCAGCCGGTCGACCGCCTTGCGCCGCGCGATGCCGAGCAACCAGCCGAGCATGCCGCCCCGCTCCGGGTCGAACGTACCCCGGCCCTGCCAGGCCGCCACGAAGGTCGTCTGGGTCACGTCCTCCGCGTCGGCCCGGTTGCCCAGCAGGCGTACGCCGAGATAGAGCACCGCGCCGCCGTATCTGTCGTACGCCAGGCGCAGCGCATGCTCGTCGCCCGCCCGGAAGCGTTCGGCGAGTTCGTCGTCGGGTTTCATCGGCCCCCTTTCCACCTGCTCATTCGCTCCCCGGCCGGGCCGTGGATGCAGCGAAATCAATTTTTTCGCGGTGCATCCGGCCGCGCCGGAGCGAACGAAACCACCGGGTGTCCGACCCCGGACCCGAAACCCCGAGGAGAACTTCGATGCGCTTGTCGCCCCTGCGCCGCGCCGCCGCTGTCGGTACGGCCGCCCTGGTCACCTTCGGCGGCCTCGCCGCCCTGACCGCCACCCCGGCGTTCGCCGCCACCTCCCAGGTCTCCGTCGTGCACGGCATTCCCGGGCAGAACGTCGACGTCTACGTCAACGGCGAGAAGACCCTGCCGGACTTCGCGCCCGGCAAGGTCGCGGGCCCGCTGTCGCTGGAGGAGGGCAGCTACGACATCGCGCTGACCAAGCCCGGTGACGATATCAGCAAGGCCCTGCTCACGGTCGACGATGCCGAGATCCCGGGCGGCGCGAACATCAGCCTCGTCGCGCACCTGAGCGAGGCCGGCGAGCCCGCGCTCACCCCGTTCGTCAACGACGTCAAGAAGGTCGCCGCGGGCCAGGCCCGGATCATCGTGCGGCACACCGCGGCGGCGCCGGCCGTCGACGTGCGCGCGGGCGGCAAGCCGGTCTTCGAGAACCTGACCAACCCGAACGAGGCCAAGGCCGACCTGCCCGCCGGCAGCGTCGAGGCCGACGTGGTGCTGGCCGGCACCGACACCGTGGCGATCGGCCCGGCGGACCTCGACCTGAAGGAGGGCACCGCGACGATCGTCTACGCCATCGGCTCGGCCGAGGACAAGACCCTCGACCTGGTCACCCAGTCGATCACCGGGCTGCACTCCGCGCCGGGCGGCGTGCCGAGCGGCACCGGCGGCGCGGCCGGCACCGGCCTGGGCCTCACCTGGTACGCGGTCGCCGCGGCCGGCCTGCTGATGCTGGCCCTCGGCGCACGCCGGCTGGTGCCGGGCCGCCGATGAGCCCGGGCTCACGCGGGCGCGCCCCGCTCCTCATCGTCGCCGGCCTGGTGCTGGTGACGGTGGTGGGCGTGGCCGCCTTCCTCGCCCGGCCGGCGCCGACCGTGGGCGCCGCGGCGGTCACCGCCCTGGCGTCGGCCGCACCGGCGCCGTCCACGCCCGCTTCCACCACCGCTTCCTCCGCCGAGGCGACCGCCCCGGCGGAGGAGGCGGCGCCGGCCCGGCTGCGGATCCCCGCGCTGAAGCTGGACGCCACGGTCGCGGCGGTGGGGGTGGACGCGGAGACCGGCGAGTTCGACGTGCCGCCCAGCGTCGACCGGGTCGGCTGGTACCGGTTCGGGCCCGGGATGACCGCGACGGCGGGCTCGATCGTGGTCGCGGGCCACGTCGACAGCGCGGACCAGGGCGAGGGTGCGTTCTTCCGGCTCAGCAGCCTGGAGCCGGGCGACACCGTGAGCCTGGCCGGGACCGGCGGCGCGGACCGCGAGTTCACCGTGGTCGCCCGGGAGCGGTACCGCAAGACGCGCATTCCGCTGGACAGGTATTTCGCCCGGGACGGGGCACCGCGATTGACGCTGATCACCTGCGGCGGACCGTTCGATGCCAAGACCCGCCATTATCGCGACAACATTGTCGTCACCGCCGAACCGGCGTCCTGACACGTGGTCTGCCCGCCCGGGTGATCCTCGGGCGGGCTTTCCCTGGGTACGCTCGGCACGCGTCCCCCAGCCCGGCCACCTCCACCGTTCGGAGGAGGCCGGACATCGGCCGAACGACCGATGCCAGGAGTTCACCGCGGGACCCATATTTTTGCATTAATTCCACCGTAAGAATGCCTCAAGTTTCGCTGGGAAATTGGTGTCAGCAGCGGCCGGCTCCTAACGTCTGGGTGCCGGTGGCGCGCGGGCCCGGATAGGGCTCCCCGCAACCGGCACACCCGCCACCGAAATTGGTTACAGAAGAGGTGCCACCCATGCGAAGGCCGACTTACCGTCGGGCCGCCCAACGCCGGGGCCCGGACCGTCGCATCATCGCCGCGGTCGCCGTACTGATCGCCTTCGGCGGGGTGATCGGTGTCACCCAGATCTCCAACGCGGACGAGAGCAAGACCGTGGCCTGCCAGGCGCCCGCCGCCGACGCGGCCGCGCCGGCCGGCAAGGGAGCCGCGACCGACCCGAAGGTCGGCACCTACACCGACAAGGACGGCGACGTCCAGCACAAGGGCGACGGGCAGCTGGCCAAGGGCGAGAAGGCCCCCGCGCCCGAGCCCGCGACGGAGTGCACCACCGGCAAGACCACCGTCACGCAGGTCAACGGGCTGCAGATCCTCGCCGACAGCTGCGAGGACAGCGACCTGGACGCGCACGACGGCTTCCAGAACGGCAACCGCTGCGTCTCCACCGAGTTCGGTGAGGTCGGCGACCAGGCCCGCAACCCGACGCTGCTGATCACCGAGTTCCCGCGGGAGGTCCGGGCGAACACCCCGTTCACCCTCAAGGTCAGCACCCGCAACCTGGTCCGCGACCGGTTCCTCGCGGCCGGGCAGGGCGGCTACTACGTGGAGAGTTCGGTGCTCACCGGCGAGGGCCTGGTGCGTGGCCACTTCCACACCGCCTGCCGGATGCTGTCGGCCACCGACGAGGCGCCCGACCCCGCCCCGGTGCCCGCGTTCTTCGTCGCCACCGAGGACAAGAAGGGCGGCGCCCAGCCCGACACCGTCACCATCCAGGTCCCGGGCCTGCCGCAGGAGGGCATCGCCCAGTGCGCCTCGTGGGCCGGCGACGGCTCGCACCGGATCCCGATGATGCAGCGCGCCAACCAGACCCCGGCCCTGGACGCGGTCCGCGTCAGGGTCGCGGGCGGCGGCCAGGACGAGGAGCCGCCCGCCGAGGAGGAGCCCCCGGCCACTCCGCCGGCCGACAACGGCGGCGGCGACAACGGCGGCGGCGACAACGGTGGTGACAACGGCCAGGACGAGGGCGGCAACGGCGGGGACAACAACGGCGGCGGTGACCAGGGCGAGGAGCCGAACCCCGGCGCCACCGCGACGCCGAGGACCGAGACCGGCACGACGCCGCCGAAGACCGGCACCGTGACGATCCCGCCGAAGGCCGGCACGACCGCGCCGAAGCCCGCCAAGACCACCAAGCCCGCGACGGCCACCGGCAACGAGGACGAGGACGAGGCCGACGCGGACGCGGACGCCGACGCGGACGCCGACGCCGAGAGCCCCGCGCAGGCCGTGGCCGGCAAGACCGCCGAGCCGACCCCGACGAAGAAGAAGACCACCGCACCGGCCGCCGAGAGCGTGTCGAACGCCGACAGCGGCGACGACGGCGCGCCGGACCTGCAGGCGGAGCCGAACGTGCAGACCGCCGACCCCTCGAAGCTCGCGCTGACCGGCGCGAACTCGATGACGATCATCCTCGGCGGGGCGCTGCTGGTGCTCTCCGGCCTGGTCATCATCGGCGCGACCCGGCGCCGCCGGGCGGGTGCCCGGGACTGACGACAGCGACAACCCGTTCGCGCGGTCACCGGTTCGGTGGCCGCGCGACCTGTTGTCTGCGCCTCTCCGCCGGGCGGCACCGGCCGCCACCGGCTAAGGTCCAGCGGGTGCCGGCAACGAGGAGAACGATGACACCGGGCTGCACGGTCACGGTGTGCCGGGACTGCTGCTGCGGCAACCCGCGCAAGCACCCGCAGGTCGACCACGACGGTCAGCTGGTCCGGCTGCGCGAGGCGCTGCCGGCGCCGCACCGGGTACGGGTGAGCGAATGCCTCGACGCCTGCGCGGAGGCCAACGTCATCGTGGTCCACCCGGAGCCCGCCGCCCGCCGCCAGGGGGTCCGGGCCGTGTGGTTCGGGCTGGTCGCGGACGACGCGATCGAGGAGGACATCACCGCCTGGGTCCGCGCGGGTGGCCCGGGCGTGGCCCCGATGCCGGCGATCCTGGAACTGTCGGTGCTGCGCCGCCCCTGACCGCCGGACGGCACCGGCCGAAGATTCGTCCACTAAGGACGTACGGTGGTAGATCTTCGCCGGTCCGTACCGTAGGTTGCGGCGCATGGAGGCATTCGATCAGCTCGCCGAGCTCTACCAGGGCGAGCACAGCCACAACCCGTTCCAGGCCGCGGCGATCGCGCAGATCGACACCCTGGCGCCGGCCGGCTCGCCCGTTCTCGACCTGGGCTGCGGCACCGGCGTGCCGACCGCGCGAGCCCTCACCGCCGCCGGGCGCCGGGTCGTCGGCGTGGACATCTCCGAGGGCATGCTCAAGCTGGCCCGCGAGCAGGTGCCGGCCGCCGAGTTCGTGCACGCCGACGTCCGCAAGCTGGCCGCCGACTTCGGCACGTTCGGCGCCGTCACCGCGTTCTTCTCGCTGCTCATGCTGAGCCGCGCCGAGATCGAGCAGACCCTGGTCGCGATCAAGGGCTGGCTGGAGCCGGGCGGCTGGTTCGCGCTGAGCATGGTCGACATGGACACCGACAGCCTGCCGCTGGAGTTCCTGGGCGTGCCGGTGTTCGTGACCGGGTACCCGCAGGACCAGCTCGCCGCGAAGCTGACCGAGGCCGGCTTCCGGGTCGAGAGCATCAAGACCGTGCAGTTCACCCCCGCGGGGACGCCGCCGGAGAGCCAGATCTTCGCCCTCTGCCAGCTCCCGGCCTGACAGCGGCGCGCCTGCTCGCCCGCGGCCGGGCGGCACCGTCCGGCCGCCCGGTGTCAGCGTTCGGCGGTGGCCGGTTCGCGGGTCAGCAGGCCGATCACCGACGCCGCGTCGCCCGGGCGGCCGAACAGGTAGCCCTGGCCCTGGTCGCAGCCGATCTGCCGGAGCATCAGCCACTGCCCGTCGGTCTCGATGCCCTCGGCCACGGTCTGCAGCCGCAGCGCCTGGCCGAGCCCCACCACCGCGTCCACCAGCGCCACGTCGTCCGCGTCGGTGTCGACCTGGTCCACGAAGGTCTTGTCAATCTTGATGATGTCGACCGGCAGCTGCTTGAGGTAGTTCAGCGACGAGTACCCGGTGCCGAAGTCGTCGATCGCCAGCCGCACGCCCAGGGCCCGCAGCGCGCCCAGCGTCTCGATCGCCCCGGTGACGTCCTCCATCAGCATCGACTCGGTGATCTCCAGCGTCAGCGCGCCGGCCGCGATGCCGGCGTCGGCGATCGCCGCGGCCACGTCCGCGACCAGGCCGGCGTACTGGAACTGCCGCGCGGACAGGTTGACGTTCATCTTCAGCCCGGCCGCGGCCGGGGTCTCGCGCTGCCAGCGCGCGAGCTGCGCGCACGCCTCGCGCAGCACCCACCGGCCCAGCGGCACGATCAGGCCGTTCGCCTCGGCCGTCGCGATGAACTGGTACGGGCTGAGCAACCCGTCCTCGGGGTGCCGCCACCGCACCAGCGCCTCGACCCCGGCGATCCGTTGCGTGATCAGGTCCACCACGGGCTGGTACAGCAGCACGAACTGGTCCTGCTCCAGGCCCCGTTCCATGTCGACGCGCTGCTGGGCCTCCTCCAGCACCGACCGTGACATCGACGGGTCGAACACCGCGTAGGCGTTGCGGCCGTTGCGCTTGGCGGCGTACATGGCCAGGTCGGCATCGCGCAGCAGTTGCTCGGCGGGGCGGTCGCCGTGGGCGATGCCGATGCTCAGCGAGCAGGCGACGTCGCGGCTGTCCAGCCGGACCTGCTCCCGGCCGGCCCGCAGCAGCCGTTCGGCGAGCGCCTCGGCCTCGCCCGGCGCCAGGTCCTCGACCAGGATGGCGAACTCGTCGCCGCCGAGCCGGGCCAGGGTGTCGCCGGGACGCATCTCGGCGCGCAGCCGCCCGGCGAGCGTGGCCAGCAGCTGGTCGCCGGCGCTGTGCCCGAGGTTGTCGTTGACCAGCTTGAAGTCGTCCAGGTCGATGAGCAGCACGGTCACCGCCGCGCCGGCGCGGCGCTCGACGGCCTGCGCCAGCCGGTCGCGGAACAGCGCCCGGTTGGGCAGCCCGGTCAGCGAGTCGGTGAACGCCTGCCGGCTGAGCTGCTCCTCCAGCTCCTTGCGCCGGCCGATGTCGCGTAGGCTGATCACGGCGGCGCGCAGGGCCGGATCGTCGACCCGGTTGGTGCCGATGACGTCGAGGTGCAGCCAGCTGCCGTCGGGGCGGCGCAACCGCGCCTCGGTGCGCGCGGTGCCGCCCGGCACGGCGAACAGCGACCCCATCCAGGCGCGCAGGCCGGCCAGTTCGTCGGGGTGGGCCAGCGCGACCATCGCCTTGCCGGTGACCTCGGCGCGGGTGAGCCCGAACAGGCGCTGGGCGGACGGGCTGGCGTACCGGAAATTGCCGTTGCCGTCGATCGCGAACACGGCGTCCGACGCGGCCTCGAGCAGCATCTCGGTGCGGTGCTCGGCGGCCTTGCGCCGGGCGTCCAGCCGCCGCCGGCTGCGCGCGTTGATCGAGTTGAACGTCACCAGGCAGGACATGATGGCGACCAGGGAGACCACCGAGACCGCGTTGACGCCGGTCACCGCCGGCAGCAGCGCGAGATAGCCGGCCACGGCCAGCACGCCGAGGCTCACCACCACCGCGGGGCCGTAGAGCGCCGCGGCGGTCACCATGATCAGGGCCGAGCCGGGCAGGTAGAGCATCAGCCCGTCCCGGTCGATCCGGGAGAAGACGAAGAGCATCGGCAGCTCGGCGACCCACCAGAGGATCAGCCAGCCGCGCAGCGCCGGGCGGCGGACCAGCCGGACCCACGGCAGGAACGCGGCCACCACCTGCACGACGGCCGCGCCCAGCACCGGGACGATCAGCCAGCGCTGATCCGCGCCCCAGTCCACGCCCACCCGGACGCAGCCGAGCAGCGTCACCCCGGCGGCGACCGCGGCGCCGATCCGGATCTGCCGCGCCCAGTACTCCGCGTCGCTGTCGTCGAACTCCGCAGCTTGCACAAGCCCAGGTATCGGCGCGGCACGGCCGCTCGTGAGGGAAACCGGGCCCTGAGGCGTACCCCCGTCACCACGCCCACGCCTCAGGGCCCGGACCGCCGTTGCCGACGGGCGGGAAGATCAGGTCCAGCGCGTCCAGGGTCTCCGCGGACAGCTCGGTGTCGAGCGCGAGCAGCGGCAGATCGAGCTGCTCCGGCGTCCGCGGCCCGAGCACCGGCGCGGTGACGCCGGGCCGGCCCAGCAGCCAGGCGAGCGCGACCGTGGTGGGCTCCTGGCCGAGGCCGGCGCACAGCTTCTCGAACCGTTCCAGGGCGTCCCGGTGCGGCTCGACCCGCTCCGGCGCGTGCAGGACGCTGCGCCCGGCGACGCCCTCGCGCTGCTTGCGCAACGCGCCGGACAGCGCGCCGAAGTGCAACGGCGAGTACGGCAGGATGCCGATGCCCAGCTCCCGGGCCGCCGGCAGCACCTCCAGCTCCACGTGCCGGGTGAGCAGGTTGTACTTGGGCTGCTCGCTGACCAGCCCGAGATAGTGGCGTTTGTCGGCGGCGGCCTGCGCCCGGGCCAGATGCCAGCCGGCGAAGTTCGACGAACCGGCGTACCGGATCTTGCCCTGCCCGGTGAGCGTCTCCAGCGCCTGCCAGATCTCCTCCCACGGGGTTTCCCGCTGCACGTGGTGCAGCTGGAAGATGTCGATCCAGTCGGTGCGCAACCGGCGCAGCGAGGCCTCGCAGGAGGCGATCAGGTGCCGGGCGCTGAGGCCGCCGTCGTTGGGCCAGTCGCTCATCGGCGCGTAGGCCTTGGTGGCGAGCACGATCTTGTCGCGGGCCCCGGACCGGTCGAACCAGCTCCCGATGAACCGCTCGCTGAGCCCGTCGCCGGTCTCCCGGCCGTACATGTCGGCGGTGTCCACGAAGTTGATCCCCGCGCCGAGGGCGCGGTCGAGGACCGCGTGGGACTCGGGCTCGCCGATCTGCCAGCCGAAGTTCATCGTGCCGAGGCAGAGCCGCGAGACCCGCAGACCGGTACGGCCGAGGTGCACATATCGCATGCCGCGACCGTACGGTCGCCGACCCGATGGCCGGAGCCGTTCGACCGTGCTCGAATGGACGGATGATCCGGCTCGCATTCGCCCCCGCCGATCTCGCGGGCGTCCGGTTCGCCCACTCCCCGATGGCGGAGGTGATCGCCAGCAGCGTGGCCCTGACCAAACCGGACCAGTTCTTGGATGTACGCCTCCTGGCGCGCGCAGGTGCGCCCGGTGCTGGCCACGGCCCGCCCGGAGACGTTCCTGGCGGTGGTGTCCCGCCCGAACGGCTGGGTGCCGGACTTCCTGAGCCCGGTGCCACCGGTCGCCCGCCCGCTGCTCCGCGACGAGCTGGCGATGATCGCGGCCACCCCGCTGGACCGGGTGGCGTACGAGGTGACCCACGCCTGGCGCGGGACGGCGGACGTGCCACCGGTCATCGCCCGCTTCACCCGGGACCCGGCGGGCGGGCTGGCGGTGCTGCTCCGGGAGATCCGCCAGTACTTCGACCTGGCGCTGGCGCCGTACTGGCCGCGGCTGCGCGCGGCGGCGGAGGCGGAGATCACCCACCGCGCCCGCTCGGCGGCCGAGCACGGCCCGAGAACCCTGGTCCGGGACCTGCACCCGAGCCTGAGCTGGGACGAGACAACCCTGCGCATCGGGTACGGCGACCAGGCGGACGACCTCGGCCTGGACGGCCACGGGCTGACCCTGTTGCCGTCCAGTTTCGCCGGGCCGAAGGTGTTCGCGCTGACGGAACCACGGCAGGCAAGGGCGTTGTGGTATCCGCCGCGGGGGTACGGAGCCCTGTGGGACGGGAGCGTGCGCAGCTCGCCGACGGAGGCGCTGGCGGCGTTGCTGGGGCCGACCCGGGCGGCGGTGCTGACGCTGCTGGCGGTGCCGCACAGCACGGGGGAGGTGGCGGAGGCGCTGGGGCTGGCGGCGGCCACGGCGTCGCATCATCTGACGACCCTGCGCGACGCCGGGTTGGTCACGGGGTCTCGGGTGGGGCGGAGGTTGGAGTATCTGCGGACCGGGTTGGGTGAGCAGCTGGGTGGGGGTTGAGGCGGGTCTGCTGCGTGGCTTGTTCCGGGCCGAGTGGCTCCGGTGTCCATTGCGGACCGGCGGGCAGCGCGGCAAGGCCCCCGCCGCCTGGGGCTGCGGGGGACTTGCCCGGGTTCAGGCTTCTGCGCTGACGGGTCCCAGTTCTGTGGGTCTCAGTTCAGTTGTTGGGAGACGAAGTCGGTCGCGTCGTCCAGGAACTTGGTGTAGTCGAGGTGCGCGGCCAGGCTGGTGCCGCCCTGGCAGAACCGGTCGTTGCGGTTGCAGAAGGACTGCGTCCGGTCCGCGAACGCATCCAGACCGCCGGCCCCACGGGGAAACACCCCGGACCGGGTGCCGTCGCCGACGTTGAAGTCCTCCCCCGCCGTGAACGTCGGGTCGCCGAAGAGCAGCACGGCGACCACCCGGTCGGCAAGCGCCGCGGGAATCGCCGGCTGAGCGACGGCCCGGCCCCGGACCGCCCCGCCGACGAGCGCGTCACCGACCACATCGGCGCCCTGTGAATAGCCGGCCAGCACGAACTTGGTGCCCGCACAAGCCGCCGCGGTCTCCCGGACATCCGCGGCGAGGCTGGTCACGCCCTGCCGCACGCTGGCCGTGTAGTTGAAGGAGGCCGGATAGTCGACGGCGGTGGACCGCACCGTCTGGGGCAGCTCACGGGTGATCCGCTGGGCGAGCGGCGTGAGCAGCACCCCAAGACCGGGCCGTTCGGTAGTGCCCCGGGCACCGATGACCTCGACGTCGGGACAGGCATTCCCGGGCGCCTGCGCGGCGAACGTCAACGGCGCGACAAGCAGACCGGCGGCGCCGACGACCCCGGTCGCCGCGATGGTGAGAACAGTGCGTAAACGCATTCTGTCTTCCCTTCCTGAGGGCGGAGGACTATATGCATTCCGTACGCAGAAACCCGCCGACCCGCCCAGCCCTGAGGATTAACTCACAATCAGTGCAGAAATGATCCGCAGGTCGGCGCGGTCCGTAGCGCGGCTTCGGGGTGGGGAAGGGCGATTTCGCGCTTATCCGGTATGGCAGAAAGGTCGCCAGGAGGAACACGCCGGCGGCCCGCCGAAAGGACGGAGAGTTGCGGGCAGGATGCCGGAGGGAGATCGGCATTCCCGGCCCGAGGGCGTAGCTGCGCCGGATGGGATCGCGATCTGCACCCGCCAGTGATGATCGTGGTGCTGCACTCCGGGCGGCCCGGCAGTTCTGGATCCGGCGCAGCTCGGCGAAGAGTCTGGCGGCGGGACGTTCGGAGGCGATTCGCGGCCGATCGCCGTCGCCGCAACACATGGGTGTGCTGTCTCGTGCCAGCGCCAACCCGCGATCGGCCCATGCGCCGCACCAGCCACCACGGCCGCGCCGATCCGCGCCCATCCGCACCGATCCGCACCGATCCGCACCAGCCAACCCCGGCCACCCGGGTCCGCACCATCACTGGTTGCCCTGGTCGCACCAGCCGCTCTGGCTCCCCTGGTCGCACTCCTCGGAACCGGACCGCACCGGCCACCCCGGTCGTCGTCGGTCCGCACCGGGTCATGATCCGCGCCGGCCGGACCGGTCACCCTGGACCACGCCGACCCCTCTGATGCCGCCGGTCGCCCCGGCCGGCCGGCCGGTCACGCTGGACCACGCCGACCGCCCTGATGCCGCCGGTCACCCCCGCCGGACCGGACCGGTCACCCTGGACCACGCCGACCGCCCTGATGCCGCCGGTCGCCCCGGCCGGACCGCCCTCCCTCAGTCGTCGAAGTTGACGGTGACCTTCGCCGACGTGGGCGTCGACTGGCAGGTCAGCACGAACCCGGCCGCCACCTCCGCCGGCTCCAACGCGAAGTTGCGCCGCATCACCACGTCGCCCTCGACGAGCCGGGCCCGGCAGGTGCCGCACACTCCCCCCTTGCACGCGAAGGGCAGGTCCGGCCGTGATCTCTGCGCTCCTTCGAGGATGGTGTTCCCCTCCGGCACGGTGACCGTGGTCGACCGGCCGTCGAGCATTACGGTCACCTCGCTGCTCGGCCCGTCCGGGGTGCGGTCGGCGCGGATCGGTTCGGGTGGCGCCTCGTCCACCCAGAACAACTCGCGGTGCACGCGCCGCGGCTCCACGCCGTGTTCGCCGAGGACCTCCGTGGCCGCCGTGACCATGCCGAACGGCCCGCACAGCCACCAGTGGTCCACCGCCGGGACGTCGATCAGCAGCGGCAGCAGCGTGCGCAGCTTGTCCGCGTCCAGCCGGCCGGTCAGCAGGTCGACCTCGCGGGGTTCGCGGGAGAGCAGGTGCACCAGTTCGAGCCGGGCCGGGTGCAGGTCCTTCAGGTCGGCGAGGTCCTCGGCGAACATCACCGTGTCGGCGCGCCGGTTGCCGTAGAGGATGCTGACGCAGGCGTCCGGGTGCCGGAGCAGGGAGGCGGCGATCGACAGCACCGGGGTGATGCCGGAGCCGGCGGCGATCAGCACGTGCCGCCCGCCGGCCTCCAGGTCAGGGGTGAAGGAACCCGACGGCGGTGCGACCTCGATCTCGTCGCCGGCCCGCACGCCGTGCACCAGCCAGGACGACACCACGCCGCCGGGCACCTCCCGCACGCCGATGCGCGGGCGGGCCCCGGCGGGCGCGCAGATCGAATAGGTGCGGCGCTCGTCGGCCCCGCCCGCGGTGTGCCGCACGGTGAGCGACTGGCCGGGCCGGAAGGCGTACCGGTCGGCCAGCTCGCCGGGCACGTCGAAGGTGACGGCCACCGCGTCGTCGCAGAGCCGTTCCACCGCGGCGACGCGCAAGGGGTGGAACTCGCGGACCGCCACGTCAGATCTCCTTCACGTGCTCGAACGGCTCCCGGCAGACCGGGCAGCGGCGCAGGGAGCGGCAGGCGGTCGCGCTGAACGCGGCGATCTCCTCGGTGTCGGGATGCCCGCACTGCGGGCAGCCGATGACCTGCCGGCGGGGCGAGAGGGTGAGCGGCACCGGCCCGGCGGCACGGCGCGGCGCCGGCCCGGGCGGGGAGATCCCGGCGGCGGCGAGCTTGTCCCGCCCGGCGGCGGTGATCCAGTCGCTGGTCCAGGCCGGGGTCAGCACGGTACGCACCTGGACGCGCGCATACCCGGCGCCCCGCAACGCGTCGGTGAGGTCGTCCTCGATGGTCTGCATGGCCGGGCAGCCCGAGTACGTCGGCGTGATCGTGACGACCACACCGTCACCGGACTCGTCGACGGCCCGCAGGATCCCGAGGTCGGCGAGCGTGAGCATCGGCAGCTCGGGATCGGCCACCCGGGCGGCCACCGCGGCCGCGGTCACCACACACCCCCGGGCAGCGCCCGCGCCACACTCTGCAACTCGGCGAGAATCTCGGCCAGGGCATCCGTATGCACCCCGTCCCGACCGGTTCCGGACCCGGCCTGCGCACCCCCGACGGCCCCCGCATCCGGCAACGCACCGGCAACGGCCGCACCCGGCAACGCACCGGCAACGGCCGCGCCCGAACCCGACGCCGCAAGCGGCAACGCTTCCGCGGGCACCTCGCCCGGCGGCCCACTCTCGGGTGCCGCACCCGAACCAGACGCCCCACCCGAACCAGACGCCCCACCCGAACCAGACGCCGCACCCAAGCCGGACGACGCCGCTCCCGAGCCGGGCGCAGGGCGCAGGGTGGCGGCCTCGAGCACCTGGGACCACACCGCGTCGAACTCCGGCCGGAGCGTCGAGGGGTCGACCGCCATGGCGTCCCGCGCCAGTCGCAGCTCGGTCGGGTGCGGCCGGAACAGTTCGCCGATCAGCGGCGTCACCGCGTCCGTCGCCGCCTGCATCCGTTCGTGGGAGAGGTCGGTGCCGTCGCCGAGCCGGACCACCCACTGCGCCGCGTAGTCGCGGTGGTAGGTCACCTCCTTGACGCCCTTCGCGCCGATCGCCGCCAGCACCGGGTCGCCGGAGCCGGTCAGCCTGTCCAGCAGCGCGAGCCGCCACGTCGCGAACACCAGCAGCCGGGCCACCAGGTGCGCGAAGTCGCCGTCCGCCCGTTCCACCAGCCGCACGTTGCGGAAGTCGGCGGGCTCCCGCAGGTACGCGAGCGCGTCCTCGTCGCGTCCCGCTCCCTCCACCTCGGCCGCCCGGGTGAGCAGCAGCCGGGCCTGGCCTAGCAGGTCGAGGGCGATGTTGGCCAGCGCCAGCTCGTCCTCCAGCTCGGGCGCGCGGGTCACCCACTGCTGCAGCCGGTGCGACATGATGAGCGCGTCGTCGCCGAGCATGAGGCAGTACGCGGCCAGCTCGCCCCGGTCGACGCCCACCGGCACGGTGCTGTCCACACCGGCCAGCGGATCGGCGAAGCCGGTGCCGTACGCCCACCGTGTGTCGTCGTCGTGGTCGGTGAGCGCCTCGTAGGCGTCGTCGAAGGACATGGGATCGCCTCAGATGTGCGGTACGGAGTCGGGGATCGAGTAGTACGTCGGATGCCGGTAGACCTTGTCGCCGCTGGGGGCGAAGAAGGCCTCCTTCTCGTCAGGGCTGGACGCGGCCACGTCGTCGGAGCGCACGACCCAGATGCTCACGCCCTCGTTGCGCCGGGTGTAGAGGTCGCGGGCGTGATGCAGCGCCATCTCGTGGTCGGCGGCCCGCAGCGAGCCCACGTGCACGTGGTTGAGCCCCCGCTTGGCCCGGACGAACACCTCGAACAGCGGCCACTCGTGCTTGATGTCCTCGGTCATGCCCCACCCTCCTGACGCCGTGCGGCGTGTGCGGCGGCCGCCTCGCGGACCCAGGCGCCGTCCTCGTCGGCGCGCCGCCTGTTGCCGATCCGCAGCGTGTTGCACGGCCCGTCGCCGGAGATCACGCGCTGCAGCTCGGACCAGTCGATCGGCCCGAAGTCCCAGTGCCCGCGCTCGTCGTTCCAGCGCAGGTCCGGGTCGGGCAGCGTGACGCCGAGGGCCTCGGCCTGCGGCACGCTCATGTCGACGTACCGCTGGCGCAGCTCGTCGTTGCTGTGCCGCTTGATCTTCCAGGCCATCGACTGGGCGGAGTTCGGCGACTGGTCGTCGGGCGGGCCGAACATCATCAGCGAGGGCCACCACCAGCGGTTGACGGCGTCCTGCACCATGTCGCGCTGGGCCGGGGTGCCGCCCATCATCGTCATCAGCAGCTCGTAGCCCTGCCGCTGGTGGAAGGACTCCTCCTTGCAGATGCGGATCATCGCCCGCCCGTACGGCCCGTACGAGCTGCGGCACAGTGGCACCTGGTTGCAGATGGCGGCGCCGTCGACCAGCCAGCCGATGACGCCCACGTCCGCGAACGACAGCGTCGGGTAGTTGAAGATCGACGAGTACTTCTGCCGGCCCTCGATGAGCCGCCGGGTCAAGTCACCGCGGTCGGCGCCCAGGGTCTCGGCCGCCGAGTACAGGTACAGCCCGTGCCCGGCCTCGTCCTGCACCTTGGCCAGCAGGATCGCCTTGCGCCGCAGCGACGGCGCCCGGGTGATCCACTCCCCCTCCGGCTGCATGCCGATGATCTCGGAGTGGGCGTGCTGGGCGATCTGCCGGATCATCGTCCGGCGGTAGCCCTCCGGCATCCAGTCGCGTGGCTCGATGCGCTGATCCCTCGCGATGGTCTCGGTGAAGGACCGCTCGTTGGTCTCCGCGAGCGACGTGTCGGTCATCGGGTCACCTCCCAGGTGTGGAAGCCCTGTCCGGTCTTGCGGCCCAGCTCGCCGCGGGCCACCTTGTCGCGCAGCAGCCGCGGTGGGGCGAACCGCTCGCCGAGCTCCCGGTGCAGGTGCTCGGCGATGGCCAGCCGGACGTCGAGGCCGACCAGGTCGGTCGAGCGCAGCGGGCCCATCGGGTGCCGGTAGCCGAGCTCCATGGCGCGGTCGATCGACGCGGCGTCCGCGACACCCTCCTCCAGCATCCGGATCGCCTCGAGGCCGAGCAGCACGCCGAGGCGGCTGGTGGCGAAGCCCGGGGAGTCCCGGACCACGATCGCGGTCTTGCCGAGGCCGGCGGCCCACGACTGCGCGGCGTCGCGGACGGCGCCGGCGGTCTGCGGGCCGACCACGATCTCCACGAGGTCGCTGGCCGGCACCGGGTTGAAGAAATGCATGCCGACGAAGCGGGCGGGCCGCGTGAGGCCCTCGGCTAGACCCGCGATGGAGAGCGAGCTCGTGTTGGTCGCCAGCACGGTGTGCTCACCCACGACGCGCTCGGCCGCCGCGAGCACATCGATCTTGAGCCGGGCGTCCTCGGGCACGGCCTCGACGACCAGGTCCGCGCCGGCGGGCAGCCCGGCGACATCGTCGGTGAAGGTGATCCGGTCGAGGACGCCCGCGGGGTCCTCGACCAGCTTGCCGCGCTCGGCGGCGCGGCGCAGCGTGGCGCCGAGGCGTTCGAGGGCGGCCGCGCCGGCGGCACGGTCGGCTTCGACGACGGTCACCGAGGCTCCGGCGGCGGCGAAGACCTGGGCGATCCCGGCACCCATCCGTCCACCGCCGATCACGCCGACGCTCTTCGGCACCTCCGCCCCAGGCGGCACCACGCCGGTCATCGACGTTCCCCGGCCAGGAAGGCGTCCATCCGGTCGTGCTTGTCCTGCGACTCGAACAGGATCGCCTGGGCGAGGTCGTCGGTGACCGGGTGACCGCCCGGCGCGTCGGTGACCAGTTTGGTCAACCGCAGCGCGAGCGGGCCGGACCGGGCCATCCGGTCGAGCAGGGCATGGGCCCGCGCGAGCAGCTCGCCGGCCGGCACGATCTCGGCCACCAGCCCGAGCCGGTAGGCGTCGTCCGCGCCGAGGCGCCGGCCGGCCAGCAGCACCTGCTTGGCGACGGAGGCGCCGAGCAGGTCGCGCAGCCGCCAGCAGGCGCCGGCCGCGGCCAGGATGCCCAGGCCGGGCTCGGGGTTGCCGAAGGTCGCCGTGGGCGAGGCCAGCCGGACGTCGCACGCGTACGCCAGCTCGGCGCCGCCGCCGAGTGCCCACCCGTCGACCGCGGCCACCGTCGGCAGCGGCAGCCGGGCGATGCGATCGAACAGCCGGCTGTTGATGCCCTGCAGGGCCTGCTCCCGGCCCCGGTCCCGCAGCTCGCCGATGTCGGCGCCGGCGGCGAACGTGCCCCCGTCGCCGGTGAGCAGCAGCAGTCTCGGCCGCTCCTCCAGGCCCGCGCAGACCTCGTGCAGCTCCCGGACCATGGCCGCGTTGATCGCGTTGCGGGCCTGGGGCCGGTGCAGCGTCACGACCACGCGGTCGGCGGACTCCTCGACCTTGATGGTCGTGTGGCCCGGGACGGCGGCGGTGGCTTCCGGCATCAGACGCGCTCCACCAGCATCGCCACGCCCTGGCCGACACCGACGCAGAGGGTGGCCAGGCCGCGCCGGGCGTCCTCGCGTTCCATCCGGCCGAGCAGGGTGACGGTGAGCCGGGCACCGGAGCAGCCCAGCGGGTGCCCGAGCGCGATCGCGCCGCCGTCGGCGTTGACGCGCTCCTCGTCCAGCTTGAGCCGGCGCAGCACCGCCAGCGACTGCACGGCGAACGCCTCGTTCAGCTCGACCGCGTCGACCTCACCGATGCCCCAGCCGGCCCGGGCCAGCGCCTTCTCGGTCGCGGGCACCGGGCCGAGCCCCATGAGCTGCGGTGGCACACCGGCGCTCGCGGAGGTGACGATGCGGGCGCGCGGGGTCAGGCCGTACCGGCTCACGGCCTCGGCGCTGGCCACCACGACGGCCGCCGCGCCGTCGGACAGCGGCGACGACGAGCCCGCGGTCACGACGCCGCCGGCGCGGAACACCGGGCGCAGCGCACCCAGCCGTTCCAGGCTGCTGCCGCGGCGTGGGATCTCGTCGACGGCCACCTCGCCGTCCTTGACCGGCACCGGGGTGATCTCCGCGGCGAAACGTCCCGCGTCGATCGCGGCGATGGCCCGCTCGTGGCTGCGCAGCGCGAACGCGTCGCTGTCGGCGCGGCTGATCCCGTCGAGGGTCGCCACCTCCTCGGCGGTCTCCCCCATCGCGAGGGTGACCCGGCGGTCCTCCGGGCCGCTGCCGGCCTCCTTGTCGTGCGCGGTGAAGCGCGGGTTGGTGAAGCGCCAGCCCAGGGAGGAATCCACGACCTCGCCGGGGCGGGCCCAGGGCGTGCCCGGCTTGGCCATGACCCACGGCGCCCGGGTCATCGACTCGACCCCGCCGGCCACGATCAGGTCGGCCTCGCCGCTGCGCACCGCCTGCGCCGCGGAGACGATCGCGGTCAAGCCGCTGGCACAGAGCCGGTTGACCGTGTAGCCGGGGACCGTGTCGGGCAGGCCGGCCAGCAGCGCCGCCATCCGCGCCACGTTGCGGTTGTCCTCGCCGGCCTGGTTGGCGGCGCCGAGGATCACCTCGTCGATGGCGTCGGCGGGCACCCCACCGCGGCTGACGGCCTCGCGCACGACCAGCGCGGCGAGATCGTCGGCGCGCACGCCGGAGAGCGCGCCGCCGTACTTGCCCTGCGGGGTGCGGACGCCGCCGACCAGGTAGGCCTCAGGCATTGGTCTCCTCGGTGACGTGGTGGCGCGACTGGAGCGTGAAGTAGCGCCCGGTGACGAACTGCGCGTCGCTCAGCGAGGCGGTCGCGGCCGGGTTCGCCGCCGTGCCGTGCAGGTCGCTGAACGCGGCGGTCTGGTTGACGAAGACGCCGCCGGTCAGGTTCTCCGAGAGGTGCACCCCGGCCTCGAGGGCGGCCTCGCGGGCCGCCGCCAGCACCTCCGGGGAGGTCGAGTAGACCGAGGCGGTGAGCGCGCCGTGGTGCCGCACGGTGTCGGTGAACAGCGCGAGGCTGTGCACGGTCGACTCGGTGGTGATGACAAACGAGACCGGCCCGAACCACTCCCGGGTGTACGCCTTCTCGTCGGCGGCGTCGAGCCGCAGCACCACCGGCGTGCGGATGGTCGCGCCGGGGAACTGCTCGTCGGCGACCGGCGCGGACGCGTGGATCACGTTCGGGGCGTTGCCGGCCTCGGTGAGCCGGGCCAGGACACCGTCGTTGACGATCGCGCCGAGCGTGCCCGCGGCGCGCTTGGGGTCGCCGAGCAGCCTGTCGAGGGCGCCGGACAGGTCG
The DNA here is from genome assembly GCF_044465625.1 of Actinoplanes sp. NPDC049599. NCBI lineage: Bacteria > Bacillati > Actinomycetota > Actinomycetes > Micromonosporales > Micromonosporaceae > Actinoplanes > Actinoplanes sp. NPDC049599. The sequence goes on along the minus strand of NZ_JBITLX010000020.1, from coordinate 10,375 downwards.
GCGCCGAACTCCGCCGCGCTGCGGTGCCCGGCGTCGGTCTCGATGCCGGTGGCCGGGACCAGCAGATTCTGCGGGGTGGTGCACATCTGGCCGCTGTAGAGCGAGAGCGAGAACGCCAGGTTGCGCAGCAGGCCCTTGTAGTCGTCGGTGGAGTCGACGATGACCGTGTTGAGCCCGGCCTTCTCGGTGTAGACGACGGCCTGGCGGGCGTTGGCCTCCAGCCAGTTGCCGAACTCGCTGGAGCCGGTGAAGTCGACGATCCGCACGTCGCGGTGGGTGGCCAGGGTGGCGGCGATGCCGTCGCCGGGCTCCTCGACCGCGAGGGTGACCAGGTTGGGGTCCTGCCCGGCCTCGGCGAGCACCTCGCGGGCGACCTGCACGGTGATGGCGAGCGGCAGCACCGCCCCGGGGTGCGGCTTCACGATGACGGCGTTGCCGGTGACCAGACTGGCGAACAGGCCGGGATAGCCGTTCCAGGTGGGGAAGGTGTTGCAGCCGATCGTCAGGGCGACGCCGCGGCCGACGACCGTGCTCGTCTTGGCCAGGCGCAGCGGATCGCCGCCGCGCTGCGGCTTGCTCCAGGTCGCCGTCGCCGGGATGCGCGCCGACTCGGCGAGCGCGACCGCGACGGCCTCGAGGCCACGGTCCTGGGCATGGGCGCCACCGGCCTGGAAGGCCATCACGAAGGCCTGCCCGGTGGTGTGCTGGACGGCGTGTGCCATCTCGAAGATGCGGGCGTTGATCCGCTGGAGGATCTCGGCGGCCACCCCGGCGCGGCCCTGCGGGCCGACGGCGCGCCAGCCGGGCGTGGCGGCGCGAGCGGCGGCGACCAGGGCGGCCGGGTCGGCCTTGGGATAACGGATGTCGAGGGCGATCCCGTACGGCGAGCGCTCGGTGGCCACCGAACCGGTGGCGCCGGGCACCTCGATCGGGAAATCGGTGCCCAGCAGCTCCTGGAACGCGCGCTCGCCCGAAACGGCGGCGTCCTCGCCGTAGACCGACTTGCTGGGCGACTCGGGATAGGCAGACCAGTAGTCGCGCGTCGCGGCCGCCTCGATCGCCTTGTCGAGCAGCTCGCGGTGCTTCTCGTAGAACCCGGCGGGGGTTGTCATCGGCGCTCCTGTGCGGTTGGCTGTCTCTCATATTTACCGTCCGCTCGGTCGGTAATCAAGCCCGGGCTGGAAACGGAGGGAACATGGCACGGGGTGACGGGCGCTCGGCGCGGGAGATGTTCGACCGCGACAAGGCCTCCCAGGTCCTCGGCATCGAGCTGGTCTCCGTAGGTGAAGGCGCCGCCGTCGCCCGGATGCGGGTGACCGCCGACATGGTCAACGGGCACGGCATGACCCACGGCGGCTACGTGTTCCTGCTGGCCGACACCGCCTTCGCGCTGGCCTGCAACACCGCCGGCCCGGTCACCGTCGCGGCCGGCGCCGACATCACGTTCCTGCGGTCCAGCGCGGCGGGCGACGAGCTCGAGGCCCGGGCCACCGAGCGCGCGACCAGCGGACGCAGCGGCGTCTACGACGTCACCGTGACCCGGGCCGGCGACGTGATCGCCGAGTTCCGCGGCCGCAGCCGCGCCGTCAGCCCGGGCCGGCCCGCATGACCAGCGAGCGCGAGGCCCCGGCGGCCGCGCTGGCCCGCGCCGCCCGTGTGGTCGACCACCTCGAGGAACGCAACCGGCCGAAACGCGGCCGGCCCGGCCACGACCTGGGCGCGGTGCTCGCGGCGGCGGTCCGGCTGTTCAACGAACGCGGGTACGAGGCCACCAGCATGGACGACGTGGCCAAGCGGCTCGGCATCACCAAGTCCAGCCTCTACCACCACGTCACCGGCAAGCAGGAGCTGCTGCGGATCGCGGTCGACCAGGCACTGGACGGGCTGCACGAGGTGATGGACGAGGTGGAAGGGCTGCAGGCGCCCGCCCTCGACCGCCTCGAGACGCTCATCAGGGGCAGCGTGCTGGTGCTGGCGGAGCGGCTGGAATACGTGACGCTGCTGCTCCGCGTACGCGGGAACACCGCGGTGGAGCAGCAGGCCCTGCTGCGCCGCCGGATCTTCGACGCCAAGGTCACCGAGCTGGTCAAACAGGCACAGGCCGAGGGCGCGATCCGCCCGGATGTGGACGCGGCCACCGCCGCCCGCCTGCTCTTCGGCATGGTCAACTCGCTGATCGAGTGGTACAGCCCGCAGCGCGGTGGCGCTGCGGAGCTCGCCGGCACCGTCACCACCCTCGCCTTCGACGGCCTGCGCACGAGGCGGTGAGCAGAGGAGGACGCCATGCAGGAACGCACGCCCCGCCCGGAAGACCTGGACCCGATCGAACGCGCGTCCGTGGACGAGCTGCGCGCGCTCCAGCTCGAGCGCCTGCGCTGGTCGCTGCGCCACGCCTACGACAACGTCCCGCCATACCGCACGATGTTCGACGAAGCCCAGGTCCACCCCGACGACCTGCGCGAGCTGGCCGACCTGGCACGGTTCCCCTGCACCGACAAGGCCGTGCTGCGCGCTGATTACCCGTACGGGATGTTCGCGGTCCCCCGCGACCAGGTCGCCCGCCTGCACGCCTCGTCCGGCACGACCGGACGGCCCACGGTCGTGGGCTACACCCCGCGCGACGTGCGCACCTGGGCCGAGCTGATGGCGCGCTCGATCCGCGCGGCCGGCGGCCGCCGCGGCGACCGGGTCCACGTCGCCTACGGGTACGGGCTGTTCACCGGCGGCCTCGGCGCCCACTACGGCGCGGAGGAGCTGGGCTGCACCGTCATCCCCGTCTCCGGTGGCATGACCGCACGCCAGGTGCTGCTGATCAAGGACCTCGAGCCGGACGTCATCATGGTCACGCCCAGCTATCTGCTGGCCATCGTGGACGAGATGCACCGCCAGGGCGTCGACCCGCGCCGCACGTCGCTGGCCGTCGGCATCCTGGGCGCGGAACCCTGGACGCAGGACCTCCGGCAGGAGATCGAGCAGCAGCTCGACATCCACGCGCTCGACATCTACGGCCTGTCCGAGGTGATGGGGCCGGGGGTGGCGACCGAGTGCGTGGAGACCAAGGACGGCCTGCACGTCTGGGAGGACCACTTCTATCCCGAGATCATCGACCCGCTGACCGGCGCGGTGCTGCCCGACGGCGAGACGGGCGAGCTGGTCCTCACCTCGCTGAGCAAGGAGGCGATGCCGGTCGTGCGGTACCGCACCCGGGACCTCACCCGGCTGCTGCCGGGCACGGCCCGGCCGATGCGCCGGATCGAGAAGATCACCGGACGGACGGACGACATGATCATCCTGCGCGGGGTGAACCTGTTCCCGACCCAGATCGAGGAGCTGATCCTGCGCACCCCGCAGCTGGCGCCACACTTCCGGTGCCTGCTCACCCGCGAGGGCCGCCTCGACGCGATGACGGTGCGGGTGGAGCGCCGGCACGGCGTCGAACCGGCAGCCGCCGAGCAGGCGGGGCGCGAGCTGGCCGCACTGGTCAAGAACACGATCGGCGTCAGCGTGGCGGTGGACGTCATCACACCGGACGGGGTGGAGCGCTCGATGGGCAAGATGCGCCGGATCGTCGACGAGCGGTCGACCGGCTGACCGCCGACCGTCGCCGCCATCCACGGCCGGCGCCACGATCGCCCACAGGCCGGAATCGCGCACCGCGTCCACGAGCCGGCATGTGCACGGCCGGGACCGGGCAACGGGACGGCCTCACGCCGGCTCGCGGCAGGCCATCACGATCTGGCCGTGGGCGCTCCTTCCGTGGGCGGCACCGGGGCCGTGGTCCCCCGGACCACCAGACGCGGATTGAGCACCACCTCCAGCCGTTGCTTGCGTCCCTCGTCCAGCCGCTGGACCGCGGCGAGCACCGCGTTGCGGGCCTGGGCGGCCGCGTCCTGGTTGACCGTCGTGAGGTCGATGTGGACCAGGTGCGCGAGCGTGCTGTCGTCGTACCCCACGATGGAGATCTGCCCGGGCACCTCGATGCCGGCGCGGGCGAACGCATCCATGACCCCGACGGCGCAGCGGTCGTTGGAGGCGACGACGGCCGTCGGCCGGTCGGCGCCGGCGGCGAGCAGCCGCCCGGCGCGGATGCCGCCCTCCTCGGTGTGGTCCCCCGCGATGATGCGGATCTCGTCGGCGAGCCCGGCGCGGCGCATGCCGTCGCGATAACCGCGCCGGCGGGCCGTGGCGACGACGCCGCGGCCGCCGTCGACGAAGGCGATGCGCCGGTGTCCGAGACGGATCAGGTGATCCAGCGCCTCGGCCACCCCGACGTGGTCGGCCGAGCGGACCACGTCGACGTCGCCGGTGGCGACGCGCCTGCCGAGCGCGACCACCGGTGCCTGTGCGGTCAGTGCGGCGAGCCGCTGATCCGGCGCGTCCGGCCCAAGCAGGAGTACGGCCTCACAACGGAAGTCGAGCAGCGTCTCGATCGCCCGATTCTCATCACGGTGCCGGGTGAGCGTGGAGAGCACCACCTCGTAGCCGACCCGGTCCGCCTCGGCCTGGATCTCCTCGACCAGCTCGGCGTGGAACGGGTTGCGGATGTCGAGCATGACGCCGAGCAGGTGACGCCGCCGGCGGGCCAGCATGCTCGCCGTGCGATCGGCCCGGTAGCCCAGCTCGGCGGCCGCTTCCAGGACCCGCCGGCGGGTCTCGGCGCTCGGGCCCGGGGCGCCGCGCAGCACCAGCGAGACCGACGCCGTCGAGACGCCGACCCGCGCGGCGACGTCATCGAGCCGGGGTCGTTGATCCACTGCGAAACCTCCGGTACCGCCCTTGACACACATCGAGCCTTGACACACATCGAGATCGACTTGGATAGTACTCGGAGTTAAAGCGCTTTAAAACATCGGGCACCACACTCCGCTCCCCTCAGCCGGAGGTCCACCCATGACACATCCGTCTCCCGGCGTCGCCGTCATCGGCGCGGGCATGGTCGGCCGCGCCCACGCGAACGCCTACCGCAACGCCGCCACCGTCTACGAGCTCGGCCGGCCCGCCCCCCGCCTGGTCGCCGTCGCCGACACCCACGAGCCGTTCGCGGCCGACGCCGCCGCGCGATACGGCTTCGCCCGCAGCGAGACCGACTGGCGTGCCGTGATCGACGCGCCCGACGTCGACGCAGTCACCGTCGCGGTCGCCAACAGCTTGCACCGCGAGATCGTCGAGGCCGCGCTCGCGGCCGGCAAGCACGTGCTCTGCGAGAAGCCGCTGGCCCCGAGCATCGCCGACGCGCAGGCCATGGTGGACGCCGCCGCGGCCGGCGACCGGGTCGCCGCGGTCGGCTTCACCTTCCGCCGCTCGCCCGCGGTCAACGCCATCCGCGAGCAGATCCGCAACGGCGGCCTCGGCCGGGTCCGGCACATCGTCGGCAACTACTTCACCGACTACGGCTTCGACCCGCAGCGGCCGATGAGCTGGCGTTATCTCGGCGGCCCCGGCTCCGGGGTGCTCGCCGACATCGGCAGCCACCTGGTCGACCTCGCGGAGTTCCTCTGCGGGCCGACCACCGGCGTGCAGGGCACCTCGATGAGCACCCTGGTCACCTCCCGGCCGAAACCGCTCGGGGTGGCGGTCGGGCATGCCGGCGGCGTCGCGCTCAGCGACGAGCGGGTCCCGGTGGAGAACGAGGACATCTGCACCTTCACCACCACCTATGCGGGCGGCACCCTGGGCACCTTCTCGCTGTCCCGGGTGGCTTTCGGCCACGCCAACACCCTGCGGCTGGAGCTGTTCTGCGAGAACGGCACAGCGTCGTTCGACCTGACCCGGCCGGGCGAGTTCAGCATCATCGACGGCACCCCCGAGCAGAGCGTGAACGGCGCCCGCCAGGTCTTCATCGGGCCCTGGCACCCGTACGTGGCGCGCGGGCTGCCGATGGACTTCCCCACCGTCAGCCACGGGCAGAACGACTTCTTCGTGTTCCAGGCGCGCGCGTTCCTCGACCAGATCGCCGGCGTGGAAGGGCTGCCGCCGTGCCCCGACCTGGCACACGGCCTGCACAACCTGCGCGTGCTCGACGCGGTGGTCTCCGCCATCGACAAGCCTGTCCAGCTCTGACCCCCCGCCCGGAAAGGCAAAGCCATGAAGCTCGGCGCCTACACCGCGTGCCTGCACGACCGTTCCCTCGACGAGACCCTGAAGATCCTCGGCGGGCTGGGCCTGACCAGCGCCGAGATCAACGCGGGCGGCTTCATCCCCGCCCCGCACCTGCCGATCGACGACATCCTGGCGAGCGCCGGCGCGCGCGAGGACTACCTTGGCCGCTTCGCCCAGGCGGGCATCGCACTCACCGGCCTCAACGTCAACGGCAACCCGCTCAACCCGAACCCGGCGGTGGGCCCGCGGCACGCCGCCGACCTGCACCGCGCCATCGACGTAGCGGCGGCGCTGGGAGTCAAACGCGTCGTGACCATGTCCGGCCTGCCGGGCGGCGAACCCGGCGCCAGGACCGCCAACTGGGTGGTCAACCCCTGGGACAGCCAGTATCTGGACACCCTCGACTACCAGTGGCAGCAGGTGGCGATCCCGTTCTGGAAGGACGTGAACGCCCGCGCGTCCGCCGCGGACGTCAAGGTGTGCATCGAGATGCACCCACACAACCTGGTCTTCAACCCGCCGACCCTGCAACGGCTGGTCGAGCAAGCCAACGCCACCCACGTCGGCGCCGAGATGGACCCGAGCCACCTGTTCTGGCAGGGCATGGACCCGGTCGCCTGCGTGCAGTACCTGGGCGACCTGGTCTTCCACGCCGCCGCCAAGGACACCCGGATCAACCCCGCCAACGCCAAGGTGTACGGCGTCCTGGACGACCGCTTCACCCGCACCCCGGCCGACGCGAACCCGCTGAACCTCGGCGGCACCAACACCCTGAACCAGTGGCCACAGAATCCGGCGTGGGAGTTCGTGGCGGTCGGTCGCGGGCACGGGGTGGAGGACTTCTGGGTGCCGTTCCTGCAGGCGCTGCACACGGTCGACCCGGACATCGCGGTCAACATCGAGCACGAGGACCAGGCGTTCGACCAGGTGGAGGGGCTGCGCCTGGCGGCGGAGAACCTGCTCGCCGCAGCCGCCAAGGCGGGTGTGCAGGAGGCGGCGCGGGGTTGAGGAAAGCGGTCGCCGCCGCCGACAACGACGTCGGCGATGGCGACGTCCGACCTGGACGGACGGAGTGAGCCGCCGGGCTGGACAGGCAGCCGTGCCGGGCGAGCCGCCGGGCCGAGCGAACCAGCGGGCCCAGCGAACCGCCGGGCCGAACAGGCCGCTAGGCCGGACAAGCCAGCCGGGCCGGACAAGCCGCCGGGCCGAGCATGCCGCCGGGCCGAGCATGCCGCCGGGCCGGACAAGCCGCCGGGCCGAGCATGCCGCCGGGCCGGACAAGCCAGCCGGGCCGAGCATGCCCTCGGGCCGGACAAGCCAGCCGGGCCGAGCATGCCGCCGGGCCGGGCCGGGCGCCGGGCCCGGCGAACCACCGGGCCGGGCGGGGCGCCGTTAGGCTGGGCCACGGTCGTCGACGGGAGCGGGAGGTCACATGCGGCGTGCGCTTGCCTGGGCTGCGTCCGGGTTGCTCCTCGTCGCGCTCGGCGCGTGCACCGACGAGACTCCTGTTGCCAAGCCCGCGGCTTCCGCCTCGGCCGGGGCGGTCGCACCCTCGGCGTCGGCGGTGCCGGTGGTGACCCGCACTGTTGACGCGGCCGGCGACGTTCTCGGCATGAGTGTCGGGCCGCTCGTTCGCTCCGGTGGTGCCGTGGTGCTCACCGTGCAGACCCGGCTGGAGCGGTCCGCCACCGGCGGCGCCAGCGTCGTCGGCCGGCACTTCTCGTCGATCCTGACGAACTCCTTCGACGCGGTCCGGCTCGTCGACGAGAGCGGGCGGCGGGTCTACCTCGTGTCCGAGGGTCGGGACGGCGGCAACTGCGTGTGCACGGGGCTGGTGCGCTTCGAGGTCGGGGAGACCCGGCCGCTGCAGGCTGTCTTCGCGGGCGTGCCGGCCGATGTCGAGCGGGTGTCGGTGATGCTTCCCTACGCCGGGGTGTTCACCGACGTTCCGGTTGTCGACGGCAGCGTGCCCGCGCCGCCGGCCGGGCGCACCAAGGCCGGGGACGTGCAGGAACCGCTTGATCCGGCCACCGCCGCTCCCGCTTTCACCGCCGCGCTCGACTCGTACACCGAGCGGCTTGATGTCGCCCTGCGGACCCGGCGGACCGAGGACCAGGTCGACATCAGCCTCGACACCGACGTCCTGTTCCGGCTCGACAGCGCGAAGCTCACTCCCGCCGCCGGGAAGTCGATCGCCGCCGCGGTTGCGGACCTGCGGGCCGCCGGGCCCGGACCGTTGAATGTCACCGGCCATACCGACAACACCGGCTCCACCGCGCACAACCAGGCACTGTCGCAGCAGCGCGCCCAGGCCGTCGCCGGTGCGCTGCGCAAGGCGCTGCCCGACGGCGAATGGCCGAAAACCGTCGCCGCCAAGGGCGAGAGCGAGCCCGCCGTCGCCAACGACTCGGACGCCCACCGTGCGCTCAACCGCCGGGTCGCCATCACCTACCAGACCCGGGCGCAGGCAGCGGCGCCGCCTGTCCCCACCAGAGCGGTGCTGCCGAAGACCAAGGGCAAGCAAGGCCGGGCGCCCGACGGCGTCGAGGTCGCCATGCCGCTGAACCGGGGCACCATCCGCTTCGTGCCCGGCGCCGCGACCGTTCGCGGACCTTTCCTGCTGGTGCCCCTCACGGCCCGCAACACCGGCGGCACCAAGGCGACCATCCTGGACTTCCTCGGCCAGGGCGTCTTCACCGTCCGAGACGAGTTCGACCCCTACGCCCGCTACGGCACTGCGGGCGTCCGCCTGCTGCAGGGCGACACCGCCGCCTACGGACTCGACTACGAAACCGCCCCGGGCGACCACCGCTGCCTCTGCGACCGCATCCTCAGCACAGCGATCCCGCCAGGCAGCGAACAGGTCCTGTCCCTGTGGTTCCCGGCCCCACCACCCGGCACGCCAACCGTCACCCTGGACGTTCCCAACCGCCTCCGAATCACGGACATCCCGATATCCTGACCACCGCAAACGCGCCCCCGGACAAACCCCAGAATCAAGTCCCGCCAACACCCCCGCCCAAGAACAACCCACGCCCCACCGCAGCCGCAGCCGCAGCCCGGAGCCGGAGCCCGGAGCCGGAGCCGGAGCCGGAGACCCTGACAAATAAGGGGTTTCCGGTGACCGGCGGGAGGGCGGCCATCGATATCAGTGCCCGCGTTCGGTGTGGCGTCGTGACATGACGAACGGCCTTCGGTAATAGCGAAGGCGACCAAACCAGCATGACCGAAGGCCCAGCCCCGTCTGTATACAGTGGGACGCGTCGCCGCTGACTTCCCGCACCCGAAACTCGTCCACCACTACTTCAAAGCCTGGGCCGCCGACGGCACCCTCAATCGGATGCACAACCACGTCCCGGCAGGGACCGGCCGCGGCCGGCCGATCATCTGTCCGCGCCGCGACATCGTCGACGCGATCCGTCACCTCGACCCGGACCGGCCGCCAGGCGGGAATGACTGATGCGGCGACCCCGGGCGACCAGGTGCTGGGCGACCACTCCCGGTTCTTCCGGGACAGCTACGAAGGTACCTGTGAGAACAGGTCCGTCAGCAGTGCGAGGACCGCGACAAGCAGCCGACCGCGGCGCTGGTCGGCTCACAGTCCTCGCGCGGCGCGGAGACCGTCGCCAGGCCCAGCAGCGGCTATGACGCCGGAAACGCGTCAACGACCGGAAACGCCACACCGCCGTCGACACCTGCGGACTGCTCCTCACGATCCTGGTCACCGACGCACACGTCCAAGACCGTGACGGCGCCCGGCCCCTGCCCTGGGCGCAGCACCCCTGCTTCCCAGGCATCCGGCTGCTCCGGGCCGACTCCGGCTACGCCGGGCAACTCGTCGGCTGGACCGCCACGCAACTCCGCCGCACTGTACAGATCGTGGCGAAACTCGCCGGCCAAACCACCTTCGTCGTGCTGCACCGCAGGCGGGCGGTCGAGCGCACATTCTCCTGGATCAACCGATGCCGACGCACCGTCCGCGACCACGAACGACAACCCGAGCACCCCGCCGCAATGGCCCAATGGGCAATGATCATCATCATGACCCGCCGCCTGACCCGCCACCACAAAACCCGAAGCCCTTATCCACCAGCGCAGCCCGAAGCGCTGAGCCCGAAGCGCGATGCCCGAAGCGCTGAGCCCGAAGCGCGATGCCCGGAGCGCTGAGCCCGAAGCGCGATGCCCGAAGCGCGATGCCCGAAGCGCGATGCCCGAAGCGCGATGCCCGAAGCGCGATGCCCGAAGCGCGATGCCCGAAGCGCGATGCCCGAAGCGC
>NZ_JBITLX010000019.1:0-187676 GCF_044465625.1 Actinoplanes sp. NPDC049599 | reverse complement strand
ACAACCAGCGCTGCGAACCTTTCCGCTGGACCAAGACCGCCGACCAGATCCTCACCAAAGCCAACCGTCAAAAGAACTCAGACACGCGACACTAGCAACACGCCTGCGGGATCGGCGCTGACCCATTGTCGATGGCGGAGAAGTCGCACTTGGAGACTTTGGATCGGGAGTAGGTCGCCTGCGCTCGCGCGGGCCGTGCCGATTGACCGGGGAAAGGGATCTCCGCCTTATCGGGCCGAATTCCGTGCAGGGTCGCCGAGCCCATGGAAAGGGAATCGGCGAGGAATGCGGATGTGCCTGCGATGGCGTTGGTGTTGATCGGCGGCCCTCCGCAGCTGACGCGCACCGAGCCGAGGGCTCGAGGTGATCACCGGTGGCGACCCGGTCCACCGATGGGCGCCGCGGCGATGGCGCGTCGGCAGGTCGGGTGCGTGCGGACTGCCGCTGCTGGCTTCGCCGCAGGTCGTGGCTGTTCCTCGGATCTTGACGTCGCGAGGGATGAGCAGCCGGCTCGGATGTGGGTGGGGTGGTTGTCCGCGCTGGGTGTACAGGCAGGTCGGTTGTTGGTGGGGCGGCAATTTGCTCTGAGTCTGCAGGCGGGTCGGTTGTTGGTGGGGCGGCAATTTGCGCTGGGTCTGCAGGCGGGTCGGTTGTAGGTGGGGTGGTTGTCCGCGCCAGGTGTGCAGGCCGGGCGGACTTGGGCAGGGCGGTTGCGGGTGTCGGGCTTGCAGCGTGCTCGGTTGTGGGCTGGGTGGTTGTCTGTGCTGGGTGGGCTGGCCGGGTGGTTTTCTGCGTTGAGTGGGCTGGCCGGGCGGTTGTGGGCTGGGTGGTTTTCTGCGCTGGGTGGGCTGGCCGGGCGGTCCTGGGCAGGGTGGTCGCCGGCGCCGGGCGTGCAGCCCGCTCGGTGGTGGGCAGGGTGCTCGTCGGTGTCTGGCGCGCGGGGCGCTCGGTTGGGGATGGTCTGCAGGGCGGCGTTGAGGGCGGCGACGCCGGCCGGTCTTCCACGGCGCTCGGTGGAAGAGGATTGCTTGACCTCTCCCGCACACGGCGCAGGCGCTCGGCGTGGCGGCGGGCCAGTCCCCAATCGCGATGACGCTGATGGGTGCGGCGGAACTCTTCGCGGGTGGCCGAGTAATTTCGCGATGCGGTCCGGTCGCGCATGGCGGCCAATTCGACCGTGGTGAACAATTGGAGTTGCCGCATGGGTCTATTATCTCGTCCTGGGTGACATTTTTCGATCCCGGTCGGCGCGTGATCATGTCAATTCATCGGTTCGTAAGATTTGATGCGGAAGGCCCGGTTCGAGGTGGCGCTCGCGCCTATCGGGGGCTTGTGTGCCGACTTGGCATGCCGGTAGGCGACCGTCTGCGGGCAGCGCTGGGTCGTGGCGGAATTGATCGTTGAGCGGTTAGGCAGACAGCTCCGCGAATCGGCCGATCCTGCGGACGGGCGGATCGGCGGACCAGCTCGGCGGACGAGCGATCTGCTGGCACGCGGATCAGGGACGAGCGACGAGCGGCCGGCGGCCGGCGGAGCAGTGACCGGCGGGTCAGGCTGGCGGTGGGTCAGGGACGAGCGACGAGCGGCCGGCGACCGGCGGAGCAGTGACCGGCGGGTCAGGCCGGCGGCGGATCAGGGACGAGTGGCGGGTGGGCCAGCGGCTGGTGGAGCAGCGACCGGGGGATCAGCGATCTGCAGGTCGGGGACGAGTGGCGGGTGGGCCAGCGGCTGGTGGGGCAGCGACCGGCGGATCAGGCCGGCGGATCAGGCCGGCGGGTCAGCGATCGGCGGACCGGCGATCTGCGGGTCAGGGACGAGTGGCGGGTGGGCCAGCGGCATGCGGAGCAGCAGCCGGCGCACCGGCGGCCTCCGGACCAGGACTGCGCATTGGCGGACCGGCACCGCGCGAGTGCACGGTCGACGCCCGGGGCCAGGTCAGCCGGACACGGCCTGCGCGACGTCGTTATTGGGGATGCTCGGTCGCCGCGCCGATGCCAGACTCGGCATGTGCGGATCACATTGACGGCGGCCGACGGTGCTCGACTCGTTGCCCGCCGGGCGGGGCAGGGCATTCCCCTCGTGCTTGTGCACGGTTCCGCCGGGGGACTTGACTCCTGGGAGCCGATCCTGCCCCTTCTCGCGGACACCTTCGAGCTTTGGACGTACGCCCGCCGCGGGTACGTCCCGAGTGGCGACTGCCCGCGCTCCAAAACGTACGCGGATGACGTCGCCGATCTCCGTGCGGTTCTCGCCGCGGCCGGTGGGTCCGCGCACGTCGTGGGTGCCTCCTACGGTGGCACCGTCGCCCTGCACGCGGCGCTGGCCGACGACGTAGCTATCCGTTCGCTGGTGGTTTTTGAGCCCCCGCTCTTCGCCGCCGGCGCTGCCACCGCTCCCGTGCTCGAGCCCTACCGTCACCTGCTCGAGGCCGGCGATCTCGGCCCCGCCGCCCGCCTGTTCGCCGAGAAGGTTGCCCGGGTGCCCGCGTCGCTGCTTGCCGGGTTCGACGCTGCCGGGAGTGCCGATGAGGCCCGTGGCTGTTTGCATGATCTTGAGGCGATGAGCGCCGATGCTTCGGAGGTCGACCGCTGGGCGCGTGTCGGCGTACCTGTTCTTCTCATGCAGGGCAGTGATACCTGGGCGCCGATGCCCGCCACCATGGATGCGCTCGCCGCCGCGCTGCCGAAGGCGGAGCGGGTTGTGCTTGCCGGGCAGTCACATTTTGCCACCCACACCGCGCCCGGGCTTTTTGCCGGGGTGGTGCGCCGGTTCCTGGAACAGTGAAGCAGGCTGGGGTGTGGCTCGTTCGTGACTATCGTGCGAGGACACAGGAAGGATAATCGCATGCGCCCTGTTCGGATTCTGACCAATCTCCCGGTGGCCGACATCGACGCGGCGAAGGGGTTCTACACCGGCTTTCTCGGGTTGAGCAGCGAGGAGTTCAACCTGGGCTGGGTGGCCCGCTTCACCTCGCCCGACACCGGCGCGAACGTGCAGCTCGTCACGCGGGATGCCAGTGCGCCCGAGGATTCCGTCATCTCCGTGCAGACCGACGATGTCGAGGCCGCCTATGCGGAGGCTCAGCAGCTCGGCTACGAGATCGTGCATCCGTTGACGAAGGAGCCGTGGGGTGTGTACCGGTTCTTCGTCCGGTCGCCCGACGGTGCCGTCATCAACATCGCGCAGCACCGGTAGGGGCGTCAGGCGGGGTGGACGATCGCCTCGGCGACTCGGCGCAGTTCACCCTGGTCCGGGGAGAAGCCCGCGGCGATGTCCGGGTGCAGGCCCGCGCGGGTCTGCTCCAGCAGCTTGCCCGTCACCGCGTCGACCGGCTCGCCCGCGTACTCGTCGCTGATCTTGTGGGTCGCGGCCTGCAGGGCCGAGGTGAGCTGGTCCTCCAGCGGGCCGCGCAGTTTCTCCTCCACCGGGTTCAGCGATGCGGGGTCCAGGTGGATCTGCGGCTCGACCATGAATTCTCCTCCGGGTACCGGTGACGGCGCGACGCTGTTACCCCACCACGGCGCGCCGTCAAACCCCGGGACCTAGGCTCGGCCGCGCTTGATTTCGAAGAACGTGGTGCTGCGCGCCAGCGGGACGACCGCGTCCCAGATCGCCAGCGCTTCCTCGCGGCCCGGGACCTGGTCGATGATCGGCCCGTGTACGCCGCGCGCCGCGCCCTCCACCAGCAGCACCGGGGAGCCGATGTCCGGGCCCGCCGAGCCGAACGCCAGCTCGTGCGACGTGCGCACCGCCTCGTCCCAGGACTCGTCGTCGAGCACGGCCTTGGGGTCGGTGACGCCGGCGGTCTCGGCGGCCGCCACCACGATCTCGTCCGTGATCGGCGCGCCGGCCTCGAACGTGCGGTTGCCGAGTTCGGTGTAGAACGTGCCGATGGTCTCCTCGCGGTGGTCCGCGCGCAGCGCCTCGACCAGCCGCAGCGCCCGGCTCGACGCGGCCATCATCGGCTTGTACTCGTCCGGGACGTTGTCACCGTTGAGGATGGACAGGCTGAAGGCGCGCCAGCGCAGCGTCACGTCGCGCTCGGGTGCCACGCCGACCAGCCAGCGCGAGGTGCGCCAGGTGAACGGGCAGGCCGGGTCGAAGAAGAAGGTGGCGTCCATGGTCACGATCCTAGGCCGGGCGGCAGGGTGCGGCTGCGCTGGTCGAGGCCGAGCGGGCCGTACGGGTAGTCGGGCGCGGGCAGCTCGCTGGCCCGGTCGAGCGCGGCGGTCTGGGCCTCGGTCAGGTGCAGTTCCGCGGCCCGCAGGTTGGTCTCCAGCTGCTCAACCGTCCGCGCGCCCAGGATGGTGGAGGTCACGCCCGGCCGGTCGGTGACCCAGGCCAGGGCGACCTCGGCCATCGACACGCCGCGCTCCTCGGCGATGGTCTGCACCGCCTCGATGATCGTCCAGGTACGGTCGGTGCCGCGCCGGTCCCAGGCCTCCATGCCCCGCCCGGGGTCCTCGCCCAGCCGGGTCGCGCCGCTGGGCCGCTGGTCCCGGCGGTACTTGCCGCTGAGCCAGCCGCCGCCCAGCGGGCTCCACGGCAGCAGGCCCAGCCCGGCGTCCAGCGCGGCCGGCACGATCTCCCACTCGATCTCGCGGACCAGCAGGCTGTACTGCGGTTGCAGGGTGACCGGGGCGGCCAGGCCGAGCTCGCGGGCCAGGTGCACCGCTTTGGTGAGCTGCCAGCCGGTGAAGTTGGAGAAGCCGTAGTAGCCGATCTTGCCCTGCCGGACGAAGCCGTCCAGCGTGCGCAGCGTCTCCTCCAGCGGGGTCAGCGGGTCCCAGGAGTGCGCCTGGTAGAGGTCGACGCGGTCCAGGCCGAGCCGGTCCAGCGAGGCGTCCAGCGCGCGGGTCAGGTGCCGGGCCGACAGCCCGGCGCCGTTCGGGTCGCCGGCCATCGGGAAGCGGCCCTTGGTGGCCAGCACGATCGGCTCGGTGACGTCGGCGCTGCGCGAGGCGAACCAGCGGCCGATGATCCGTTCCGACTCGCCGGCTGCGTAGACGTCGGCGGTGTCCACGAACGTGCCGCCGGCCTCGGCGAACCGGTCCAGCTGGGCGTGCGACACCTCCTCGTCGGATTCGGCGCCGAAGGTCATGGTGCCCAGACAGAGACGGGAGACGGCGCAGCCACTGCGCCCCAGGGTGCGGTATTCCATCTCTGCAACCTACGTCGCGGCGGGCAGCCGCACCTGGAAGCGGGCGCCGGCCGGGCTGTCGACGTACCCGAGATCGCCGCCGTGCGCCACCGCCAGGCCGCGGGCGATCGGCAGGCCGAGCCCCGCGCCGCCGGTGTTGCGCGAGCGGGACGCGTCGCCGCGGCCGAACCGCTCGAAGATCAGCGCCCGGTCGGCGGCCGGCACCCCGGGCCCGGTGTCCGCGACCTCCAGCAGCACCTGCTCGCCGACCCGCCGCACGGACACGGTGACGGTCCCGCCGGCCGGGGTGGCGTTCCGGGCGTTGTCGAGCAGGTTGGTGAGGATCTGCCCGAGCCGCAGCGGATCGCCGCGCACGAACAGCGCGGGCTCGGCGGCGACGGTGAAGGTCAGCGCGGGTGCCAGCGTGCGGGCGCGGGCCACCTCCGCCTCCGCCAGCCGGGCCAGGTCCAGGCGTTCGGTGCTCAGTGGCAGGCCGCCCTGGCCGAGCCGGGCCGTGGTGAGCAGGTCGTCGACCAGCCGGGCGGCGCGCCGGGTCTCGCGGATCATGGCGACGGTGACCCGTTCCCGTTCGGGGCGGTCCAGGTCCTCGCGCAGCAGCAGCTCCGCGTTCGCCTGCAGCCCGGCCATCGGGGTCCGCAGCTCGTGCGAGGCGTCGGCCAGGAACGCGCGCATCCCGGCCTCGGCGGCGTTCGCGGTGGCCAGCGCCGCCTCCAGCTCGTCGAGCATCGAGTCGAACGCGGCCGCGGTCCGGCCCAGCTCCGAGTCGGTCCGCGGGTGGCCGAGCCGCCGGCCCCGGTCGCCCGCGGCGATCTGCCCGGCCAGCGCGGTCATGTCCTCCAGCGGGCGCAGCGCCGCCCGGGACACCCGGGCGGAGGCGAGCCCGGCCAGCAGCAGCGCCGCCAGCCCGCCGACCACCTCCAGGACGATCAGCCGGCGGACCGCGTCGGTGATCTGGGTGGTGTCCAGGCTGAGCGTCAGGAGCTGGTTCCCGCGCAGCTCGGTGCGCACGAAGATGACGCTGCCCGCGGTCTCCACCGGCACCTCGGCCCGCGCGCCGGCCGCCCGCTGCGGCCGGGCCGGGGGGCCGGCCGGGTTACGCCGGCCGGGCGGCGGCGGGTCGGAGGCCGCCGCGACGCAGCCGCCGCCGTCGCGGACGCACAGCCGGGCGGTCACCCCGTCGCCGCGCAGCCGGTCCACCAGCTGCTGGGCGCTCAGCCGCGGGTCGAGCTGCTCGGCCAGGGCCAGCCGGTCGGTGAGCCGGGTCCGCGCGTCGGCGTGCAGCCGGGCCGAGAGCACCAGGTCGACGGCGGTGAACAACACCACCAGGATGACCGTGAGCAGGGCCAGCACCGCCCAGGTCACCCGGCCCCGCAGGGACAGCGGCCGCAGCCTCACGGGCGCGCCACGTAACCCAGGCCGCGGGCGGTGTGGATCAGCCGGGGGCCGTGCTGCTCGAGCTTGCGGCGCAGCGCGCTGACGTGCACCTCGACCAGGTTGGCGTCGTAGCAGTCGTAGCCCCAGACCTGGGTGAGCAGCTGGGTCTTGGACAGGATCCGGCCGCGGTGCCCGGCCAGGTACGCCAGCAGCTTGAACTCGGTCGCGGTGAGCTCCAGCGTGGTCCCGGCCCGCACGGCCAGCCGGGCGTCCTCGTCCACCACCAGGTCGCCGACCTGCACGGTGGCGGGCACCCGGCCCAGCCGGCGCAGGATCGCACCGACCCGGGCCAGCACCTCGACCGTGGCGAACGGCTTGACCACGTAGTCGTCGGCGCCGGCGGCGAACCCGCGGAGCCGGTCGTCGACGGCGTCCCGGGCGGTGACCATCAGCACCGCGCAGTCGCTGCGGTGGCGCAGCGCCCCGGCCAGCGCGAAGCCGTCCCGGCCGCCGGGCAGCTGCACGTCGAGCAGGGCCAGGTCGGGCCGGAACGCGTCGACGACGTCCTCGAAGCCGGCGCCGTCCCCGCACTCGCGGACCTGGTGGCCGGCGCCGCGGAGCGCCGCCGCGAGCGGCGCCCGGATCGCGTCCTCGTCCTCCACGACCAGCACTCTCGCCACCATGGCCGAAGTATCCGCAGCGCTGCTGTGCGCCACCGAGCACCAAGCTGAAGAACGGCTGAAGAACCCGCCGGATTCAGGCCCGCTTCAGCTTTCCCGGCGACGGTGGGAAGCACCCACCGAACCCTTGGAGGAGCTTTGCGACCGGAGATCTTCAGCAAGCACCGGGCCCGGACCGTCGTCGTGGCCGCCACGATCGGCGGCGGCCTGGCCCTGGGCCTGGCCGGGCTGGCCCAGGCCGCGGACGTGCCCACGCCGTCGGGCTCGGCCGCGCCCTCGGGTGCGCCGGGCCGCGGGACGGGCGAGGCCCGCACCCACCAGCCGCACCTGTCCGGCACGGTGAAGTCGATCACGGACACCCGGATCATGATCACCGACCGGGACGGCTTCACCCGGCAGATCAACATCACGAGCAAGCCGGACGGCGTCGCGGTCGGCACCCGGATCCACGCCGAGGGCACGGTCAACGCCGACGGGGTCTCGCTGGATGCCACCTCGGTCGGCGTCGCGCCGGAACGCGACGGCAAGCGCGGAGGTGGCCCGGGTCACCGCGGCGGCGGCGAGCGTCCCGGCGGCGGCCCCCGGGGCGGTGCGCCCGCGTCGCCGGGCGCCACCCCGCCCTCGGCCGGATCGGCCGTGCCGAGCGCTCCACCGTCGGCCGGCTCGGCCGCGCCGAGCGCCCCGGCGCCGTCCACGAGCTGAATCACGCGGGCGGCAACTCTCAACCCGGGCCGCGCGGGGTCGATTTCCCGAAGGTGAACTTTCTCCCCACCCCCGGGTGCCGTCGCGCAGTCGCCGGGTTGCCGCCCGCATCGATCCCGCACGCCGTCCGCGAGCGCAGCGGATGAGCCCCGAACCCGGCACCGAGATCCTGGAGCGCCGGATCCCCGGCAAGCTCTACGGCCGGACCGCCACCGAGATCACCGGCCCGGTGCAGCCGGCCGCGGCCGTCGTCCGCTACCGGCGGGTGCTCGGTCGCGGCCAGCACCGGGTGATGCTCGGGGCCGCCTCGCTGCACATCGCGCTGGCCGCGGCCCTGGTGGTCTACCTGCTGCTGCCCGGCAACCTGCCGCGGTTCGGCAAGGACGAGCCGATCGGCAACACGGTCATGGTCATCGGGCTGTTCCTGATGATCGTGCTGCAGCTCATCGTCGGCCTGCGCACCTGGGTGCTGGCCTACTTCGCGGCCCGGGCCTGCGACCCGGTGCCGATCCCGGCGCCGCCGGGACTGCGGGTGGCGGTGCTCACCACGATCGTGCCGGGCAAGGAGCCGATCGAGCTGGTGCTGACCACCCTGCGGGCGATGAAGCGGGTACGCCACGACGGGCCGGTCGACGTCTGGCTGCTCGACGAGGGCGACGACGCGGAGGTGCGCCGCCGCTGCGAGGAGATCGGCGTACGGCACTTCAGCCGCAAGGGCCACCCGGAGTGGAACCAGCCCACCGGCGAGTTCAAGGCGCGTACCAAGCACGGCAACCACAACGCCTGGCGGGCCGCGCACGAGGCCGACTACGACGTGGTGGCCCAGATGGACCCCGACCACGTGCCGTACCCGAACTTCCTGGAGCGCACGCTCGGTTACTTCGCCGACCCGGACACCGCCTTCGTGGTGGCCCCGCAGGTCTACGCGAACATCTCCGAGTCGTTCGTGGCCAAGGGCGCGGCGGAGCTGGCGTACATCTTCCACGGGATCATGCAGCGGGGTGGCAACGGCCGCGGCGCACCCCTGCTGATCGGCACCAACCACCTGTACCGGCCCGCCGCGTTCCGGCAGATCAACGGCTACCAGGACTGCATCATCGAGGACCATCTCACCTCGATGGTGATCTACGGGGCCGTCAACCCGGTCTCCGGCAACACCTGGCGTGGCGTCTACACCCCGGACATCCTCGCGGTGGGTGAGGGGCCGGCGACGTACTCGGACTTCTTCAGCCAGCAGAAGCGGTGGGCGTACGGGATCTGGGAGATCGCCCGGCGGCACTCGCCGCGCCTGCTGCCCGGGCTCACCCGGGGTCAGCGGTTGTCGTTCTTCGCCTTGCAGTCGCATTACCCGACCACCGCGCTGTCCTGGGTGATCGGCGTCGCGCTCAGCGCGATCTACCTGGTCGGCGGGGTGACCGTCACCCGGCTGCCGGCGCTGGCCTGGGGCGCGCTGTTCGTCGGCAACATCGTGGTCGGGATGGCGTTCTTCCAGTTCACCCAGCGGTTCAACCTGGTCGAGCACGAGCGCCGCTCGTGGGGCCTGGCCGGGATGGCGCTGGAGCTGATCACCGCGCCGATCTACGTGGCCGCGGCGGCCGCCCAGCTCGCCGGCCGGCCGCTGGCCTACGTCGTCACGCCCAAGGGCGCCGCCGCGACCGGCGACACCTGGCGCACCTTCCGGCCGCACCTGGGCTGGGCGGCGCTGGCCGCGGGCTGCCTGATCGCCGGGCAGCTGCTGCACCACGACTACCCGTCGCTGTACGTGTGGGCGGCGCTCACCCTGCTGATCTCGGTGGCGCCGATCGTGCACCTGCTCACGGTCGCCGCGGCCGGGCTCACGTCACGGCTGGTGTCGCGGGTGCCCCGGTCGTTCACCGTCACCGCCCAGCGGCGGATCGGCGAGCGGCTGGTCGCGCGGGGGCTGCTCTCCGTACGGGAGCTCGAGGAGCTGCTGGAGCTGCAGGCGACCTCGGACCTGGCCTGGCAGCGCCTGGGTGACCTGGCCGTGCAGCAGGGCTACGTGGACGCCGATCAGCTGGCGGCGGCCACCCGGGGCTGACGTGAGGGTCGGTGGTCCAAGCGGAGGCTCTCGATCCGCTTGAACCACCGACATCACTATCGCTACCCCAGAGCGGCGGGGCTAACCGCCTCGGTCAGAAGTGGCGGGAGAAGTTCTCTGAGGACGGTGATGCCGTCCGCGCTGAGCACCGACTCCGGGTGGAACTGCACCCCGGCGAAGTGCGCGCCGCGCAGCGCGTGCACGGTGCCGTCGGCGTCGTCGCGGGCGATCTCGACCTCGCCGTGGCCGGTGCCGAGCCGGTCGGCCGGGCTCAGCGCGGTGAAGCTGGAGTAGAAGCCGACCCGGCGGACCGCGCCGAACAGCGGGATGTCACGCGCCACCCCCTGGTAGGGGCTGTCCCGGCGGTGCAGCCGCAGCCCGAGCGCGGCGGCGAGCACCTGGTGGCCCAGGCAGACCGCCAGCACCGGCTGCCGGGCTGCCAGCAGCCGCGCCACCAGCGCGCGGAGCCGCACCATCTTGGGTTCGGCCGAGGCCGGATCGCCCGGTCCCGGCCCGAGCACCACCAGGTCGGCCTCCGGTACGGCGTCCGCCGTCCACGGCACCACCCGCACCACCAGCCCCAGCGCCCGCAGTTGGTGCGCCAGCATCGCGGTGAACGTGTCCTCGTTGTCGACGATCACCGCCGTCCGCCCGGCCAGCTCGGGCACGGTCAGCGCACCCGGGCGCCGCTGGTCCAGCCAGAACCGGGCCAGGCCGTCGTTGCGGGCGGCCAGCGCCGCCTGGATGCCCGGGTCGTCGTCGGCCGGGCGCGCCGCCGGGCGTGGCAGCGAGGACGCGCCCAGCGCGGCCAGCACCCCCGCCGCCTTGGTGTGGGTCTCGGCGACCTCGCCCGCCGCGGTCGAGTGCCGGACCAGGGTCGCGCCGACCGGCACCCGCAGCCGGCCCGCCGGGGAGATCTCCGCGGTGCGGATCAGGATCGGCGCGTCCAGCGTCTGCCGGCCCTCGTCGTCGTGGCCGAGCAGGGCCAGCACGCCGGCGTAGTAGCCGCGGCCGCGGCGCTCGTGCCGGGCGATGACCCGGCAGGCGTTCTCCACCGGGCTGCCGGTGACGGTCGGCGCGAACATCGTCGCGCGCAGCACGTCGCGGACGTCCAGCGAGCCGCGGCCGGCCAGCAGGTACTCGGTGTGGGTCAGGTGGGCCATCCGCTTGAGGTACGGCCCGACGACCTGCCCGCCGTGCTCGGCCACCGCGGCCATCATCTTGAGCTCCTCGTCGAGCACCATGTACAGCTCGTCGATCTCTTTGCGGTCGGCCAGGAAGTCGGCCAGCTCGCGGGTGCCGTCGTGGCGGAAGGTGCCGCTGATCGGGTTCATCATGGTCAGCCCGTCGGCGACGCTGACGTGCCGTTCCGGGGTGGCGCCGACCAGCGTGCGGGTGCCGGTGTGCACCAGGAAGGTCCAGTACGCGCCCTGCTCGCGGACCAGCAGCTCCCGGAACGCCGACCGGGCCGCGGCCAGCGGGTCGCCGTCCACGGTCGCCTCGAAGACCCGGTGGATCACGAAGTTGGCGCCCTCGCCGTGGCCGATCTCGTCGCGCAGCACGGCCTCGACGATCTCGCCGTACGCCTCGTCGGACAGGTCGAAGCCGCCGTCGCGCAGCGCCACCGGCGTCGCGGGCAGCTCGCCGATCACCTCGGCCAGCGGCCGGGTGCTCCGGTCGGTGATCCGCAGGCACTCCAGCGGCGCCGCGTCGTCCACGCAGGCGAAGCCGCGCTCGGTGACCTGCCGGTACGGGACCAGCGCCAGGGTCTGCGGCCCGGGTCCGCCGGGGGCCAGCGGGATCTCGGCGAGCGTGCCGACCGTGACGACGTCGCCGGTCAGGACGTCGACGTGGCCGGCGCCGTCGCGGTGCAGCAGGGCGAAGGGTTGCATCGGTTCCTCATCTCGGGCTGGGGTCGCCGCCGAGGACCGGGCCACACGAAAAAGGCCGCCTCGTCGGAGGCGGCCGCGGTGGTGAAGTTACGCGCGGGTGGGTGTGGCCGCCGGGTCGGCGGGCCACCACATGCTCAAGCGCGCGTGCATGGCAGCCATCCTAGGGGCCGTCGCGGTAGCAGCGCCAGCTCCGCGGGTCGGTGTCGCTGCCGAGGTCGGCCCAGGCGGCGCCGCCGTACCGCCACCGGCACATCGGGTCCATGGCCAGGGCCACCGGCGCGCGGCCGAGCGGGGCGCAGACCCAGCCGTCCGCGGTCGAGGCCGCGAGAGTGAGCCGGCCGTAGGTCGCCCGGCAGTAGGAACCGAGCAGCGCGGGCAGCTCGGCGGGGGCGGCGGGACCGAGCAGCACCGGCGCCGCGCTCGGCGCGGCGGAGGTGGGCGTCGGGCTGGCTTTGGCGGCCTGCCGGACCGCGTGCAGTGTCCGCCTGGCGGCGGGCGGTTCGGCCGGCGGCTGCGGGATGGAGACCACGGGCAGCGGTACGGTCGCCTGCGGCGTCCGGGGTTCGCGGAGCGCGAGCGGGGTGACCGCCGCGAGCAGCGCCAGCGCCAGGACGGCGAGGACCAGGGGCCAGCGCCGGGGGCGCAGCTCGCGCAGTTCGAGGGTCGCCCCGCCGGCGAACGCGGCCGGGGCGGCGGCGTGCCGGGGTGCGGCGGTGCGCAGGGCGATCAGCCGCCCGACTCCGCCGGCCCGGTGACGGGCAGTGACGTCGACAGGCACTCATTCACGGTATGAGCAGGGCGGGTGTCCCGCCTCGGTCGTCACGGTGAGTATTCGAGGCGAAGGGTCAGGCGGCGGCGTACGCGCGGCGGACCGCGGTGCGGGCCCACTGCATCCGGCCGAGCGCGCAGTCGGGGTGCTCGCCGAACTCCTGGGCGACCAGTTCGGCGCAGCCGTGCTCGCCCAGCCGGTCGACCGTCGCGTTCACCGCGGCGCGGATGACCTCCGCCGTCGGCTGCTGCGAACGCTGGACATCGGAGACGAACAGCGCCTCGGTGCGGACGTCATCGGTGCTCACGGAAGTCATCGGGTCCTCCTGCCGGGTGGTCGTGGTCCGGTGTCGGGTTCCAGGACACCCGGATGGGGCTGCGAGAGCGGCTGCGCACGAGTTGCGATGCGGTTGCGCCGAGCGGCAGTCACACAGGGGACTAACCGGATATCGTCCGATTAAGTAGCGAAAAGTAGACCGGGCGTTTCCGTCCGGCCTCGACGGGGGGAAAAGGCCGTGACGGTGGTCCTGGTCGCCGACGACGACGCCGACATCCGAGACCTGGTGGCGTTCAAGCTGGAACAGTCCGGCCTCGAGGTGATCGCGGTCGAGGACGGGCAGGCAGCACTCGAACAGGCCCGGGCCCACCGTCCGACGCTCGCCGTGCTGGACGTCTCGATGCCCGGGCTGTCCGGCATCGACGTGTGCCGGATGCTGCGCGCCGACCCGGCCACCGCCGGGATGCTGATCATCATGCTCACCGCGCGGGTCCAGGAGCAGGACGTGGAGGGCGGCTTCAGCGCCGGGGCGGACGACTACGTGACCAAGCCGTTCAGCCCCCGGGAGCTGGTCTCGCGCATCCAGGCGCTGCTGAGCCGGGCCCGGGCCTGACCGCCGTCTCATGCGCCGTGACCCCTCTGTCGGGCGCCTGCTCACCCGTTCCTTCGCCGTCCTGGTAGCCCTGATTGTCTGTTCCGGGCTGGCCGAGACGACCACGGTGCTGGTGCAGCACCGGGTCGTCCGTGAGCTCTCCACCCATGTCCAGCCGCTGGAGCTGGCCAACGCCCAGCTGCGCACGCTGCTCGCGGACGCCCAGCGGGGGCTGCGGGGCTATCTGCTGACCGGCGACGCCCAGCTGCTGGACACGTACCTCGTCGCCCGCGGCGACTACCCGCAGGCGAGCGGGCGCGTCCGGGACCTGGCCGGCCCGCCCGAGCAGTCGGCGGTCGACTCCCAGCTGGCGCGCGCGGACGCCTGGTGGCGGCTGGCCGAGCTGCAACGCCAGGCGTCACCGCGCAGCGACGCCGCGATCCGGTACGTGAACGAGGGCAAGCCGCTGTTCCAGGCGTTCGTGGCCGAGAACGACTCGTTCGACGCCGCCCTGGCCCGGCGCGCCGCCACGCTGCACCAGCGCAGCTCGTGGCTGGGCGGGTTCACCGTCGCGCTGCTGGTCGTGCTGACCCTGGGTGCGGCGGCGACCGCGGGGGTCATGGCGCTGGTCACCGCCCGCCGGATCACCCGGCCGCTCGGCGGTGTGGTGTCGATGCTCGCCGAGCGCCGGGACGGCCGGCTCGACGCCCGGGCCGACGCCGGCCACGGGCCGACCGAGATCCGCGCGGTCGCGGAGGCGTTCAACGCGATGGCCGACGAGGGCGACCGGATCCGGGCCGCGGAGGGCGACATCGCCCGGCTGCGCAGCGAGGTCCGCGACCTCGGCTATCGGGTCCGCGCGCACCTCAGCGTGCGCGAAGCGATCGGCGAGGCGATCCGCGGGCTGGCCGGCATCATGCGGGCCGAGCACGTGCTGGTCCGGATGGCGCCGGGGCAGACCGACGTGCCCCAGCTCGCCAGCCTCGGCGACGAGCACCTGCACGGCCGGCTCGCCACGCTGGCCGCCTGCGACGTCACCTGGCTGGACAGCGGCGACGTGTGGGCCACCGACGACCCGGCGTCCGCCGCCGAGGTGCAGCCACCGGAGGCCGAGCTCCGGGCCTGTGCCGAGGCCGGCGCGGCACTGACCGTGGCGGTCAGCGTGGGCGACGAGTGCCTGGGCGCGCTCACGCTGCTGCGCGATGACGGCCCGCCGTTCGGCCCGGTGGACGTCCGGCTGGTCGAGGTGGTCGCCGCCGACCTCGGCCGCGCGGTGCACCTGGCCCGGCTGTACGAGCGTGAGCAGCACCTGGTGGCCCGCCTGCAGGAGCTGGACACCGCCAAGACCGACTTCATGTCCACCGTCTCGCACGAGCTGCGCACCCCGCTCACCAGCATCTCCGGCTACGTGGAGCTGCTGCTGGACGCCGAGGGCGGCGAGCTGCAGCCGGCGCAGGAGAAGATGCTCGGGGTGATCGGGCGCAACACCCGGCGGCTGCGCGACCTGATCGAGGAGATGCTGATCCTCTCCAAGATCGAGTCCGGGGCGTTCTCCACCCAGCGCGAGCCGGTCGACCTGGCCGGGCTGGTCGAGCACGCGGTCGCCGCGGTCGCGCCGGCGGCGGCCAAGGCGCGGATCGACCTGCGCACCGAGGTGCGGGGCCCGCTCCCGCTGCGCGCCGATCCCGACCAGCTCGACCGGGTGCTGATGAACCTGCTGGCCAACGCGGTGAAGTTCACCCCGGCCGCGGGCACCGTGACGCTGCTGGCCCACCGCGACGGCGACGACGTGGTGCTCGCGGTGGCCGACACCGGCATGGGCATCCCGGAGGCGGAGCAGAAGACGCTGTTCACCCGCTTCTTCCGGGCCAGCAACGCGGTCCGGCAGGCGGTCCCGGGCACCGGCCTGGGCCTGGCCATCGTCAGCACGGTGGTGGAGAACCACGACGGCCGGATCGAGATCCGCTCGGCCGAGGGCGCCGGCACCACGGTCACCATCCGGCTTCCTGCGGCTTGAGTCTCCGCATCCACGGTGATCAGGGATAGCCTGTCGGCCATGCGCACACTGGAGGGCCTGCGCGGCGCCGCGCAGGTGACCGTCGACGGGTCCGTGGTGGTGCGGTCCGCCGGGGCGCCCGCCACGCTCGAGACCCGGTTCCCGATCGCCTCCGCCGGCAAGCAGTTCGCCGCGGTGGCCGCGCTGCTGCTCGCCGAGCGCGGCAAGCTGGCCCTGGACCGGCCGGTCGCGCCCTGGCTGCCCGGCTGCCCGCCCTGGTGGCGCGAGGTCACCCTGCACCACCTGCTGACGCACACCTCCGGCCTGCCGCACTGGGGCGCCGAGCCCGGGTTCGACGTGCGCGCCGCGATGCCGGTCGCCGACCGGGTCGGCCTGATCCCGCAGGGCACCCCGGCGAGCCGGCCGGGCCTGCGCTGGCTCTACAGCAGCCCGGGCTACCTGCTGGTCGCGCACATCGTCGAGCAGGCCGCGGGGCAGCCGTACGGCGACTTCCTGGCCGAGCACATCTTCGCGCCGCTGGGGATGAGCGCCACCACGACCGGCCGTCCCGCGGTCGGCGCCGCGGCGGGGGAGGCCCTGCCGCCGATGGCCGGCACCAGCGACGTCTGGTCCACGGTCGGCGACCTCGCCCGGTACAGCGAGCAGATCCACTCCGGGGCGCTGCTGGGCTTCGAGTCGCGGGCGGCGATGACCGGACCGCTCACGGCCACGGCCGCCGAGCCCCGGCCGGGCCGGACGTTCTTCGCCCCGCACTACGGCTACGGCCTGTTCGTGGGCACCGTCGGCGGGCATCTCGCGTACTTCCACCCGGGCGACATCCCGGGTTTCGCGTCCTTCACCGCCTGGCTGCCCGAGCGCCGCGCGAGCGTGGTGCTGCTGACCGACGACGAGCACACCGACCTGCACGCGATGACCCGGCAGCTGCTGACCTCGGCTGCGTTATCGTAGGCGCTCACCTACTGCAGCGAGGTCGGGCGGATGCCGTCGAGAAGGACCGGCGAGCAACCGCGCCGCCGCGGTAAGCCGACGTCGAGCGACGTGGCGGAGGCGGCGGGTGTCTCGCGTTCCGCGGTGTC
Organism: Actinoplanes sp. NPDC049599; assembly: GCF_044465625.1. Taxonomy (NCBI): domain Bacteria; kingdom Bacillati; phylum Actinomycetota; class Actinomycetes; order Micromonosporales; family Micromonosporaceae; genus Actinoplanes; species Actinoplanes sp. NPDC049599. Next base: position 171,078 of record NZ_JBITLX010000019.1, on the reverse strand, counting down.
GTTCGCGTTCAACAACCCGCAGCGGATCTCCACCGCCACCCGCGAGCGGATCCTCGCGGCCGCGCAGGAGCTCGGCTACACGCCCAACACGCTGGCCCGGATGCTGCAGGCGGGCGCCACCCAGTCGCTGGGCGTGCTGCTGCCGCAGCGGCTGGCCCGGATCCTGGAGAACCCGTACTACGCGAGGTTCCTGATGGGCGTCGGGCAGGTGTGCGATCAGGAGGGTTACACCCTGCTGCTGACCCCGCCGCTGCAGGACTCGGTGCTGCGGGCGATCCCGTACGCGGCGGTCGACGGCTTCATCGTCTGCGGGCTGGAGACCGACCGGGGCGAGGTGGCCGAGCTGGTCCGCCGGGACATCCCGTTCGTGCTGATCGACAGCGACCGCTACGAGAACGCGCCCAGTGTGGACGTCGACGACCACGGCGGTGCGCGTGAGGTGACCCGGTACCTGCTGGAGCTGGGCCACCGCCGGCTCGCGGTGGTGTCCATGGACCCGGGCCCGGACCGGCCGGTGCGCGGCTACCGCGGCCCGCTGGCCCGGCGCCTGGCGGGCATCGCGGAGGCGCTGGCCGAGGCGGGTCTGACCATGGACGACGTGCGGCTGGCCGAGGTGCCGGTGACCCGCACCGACGGTTACCGCGCGACCCGCGCGCTGATGACCGGACCGCGGCCACCGACGGCGATCCTGGCCCTGTCCGACGTGCTTGCCTACGGGGCGGTGGACGCGCTCCAGGAGCTCGGCGTGGACGTGCCCGGCGAGGTGTCGGTGACCGGCTTCGACGACCTGGCCGAGTCGGCCTGGTTCCGGCCCCGGCTGACCACGGTGCGCCAGCCCATCGTGACCAAGGGCCGCACCGCGGCGGACTTCCTGATCTCGGCCATCCGCGGCGAGGACCAGCACCCGCACCAGTCGCTGGGCACCTCGCTGATCGTCCGCGACTCGACCGCAAAACCGGCGTGAGGCTGCCCGTCACATTGATCGTCGCGGCCTATGTAACACGAGTTAGTAACCTGCTAGCTTCTTCCACCATGACCGATCAACTGATCGCACCGTCGGCCGAGCACCACGGCGCTGCCGCGTCCGTTTCCTGGTGGCGGGACGCGGTCATCTACCAGATCTACCCGCGCAGCTTCGCCGACTCCGACGGCGACGGCATCGGCGACCTGCCGGGCATCCGCAGCCGCCTGCCGTACCTGCGCGAGCTGGGCGTCGACGCCGTCTGGCTGTCGCCGTTCTACGCCTCGCCACAGGCCGACGCCGGCTACGACGTCGCCGACTACCGCACCGTCGACCCGATGTTCGGCACCCTGGCCGACGCCCGCGCCCTGATCGGCGACGCCCACGGCCTCGGCCTGCGGGTCATCGTCGACCTGGTCCCGAACCACTCGTCCGACCAGCACGAATGGTTCCGCCGCGCGCTCACCGAGGGCCCGGGCTCACCCCTGCGCGCCCGCTACCATTTCCGCCCCGGCCAGGGCGCCGACGGCGAACTGCCGCCCAACGACTGGCAGTCCATCTTCGGCGGCCCGGCCTGGACCCGCACCACGGACCCGGACGGCACGCCGGGCGACTGGTACCTGCACCTGTTCGCCCCGCAGCAGCCCGACTTCAACTGGGACCACCCGGCGGTCGCCGACGAGTTCAGAACGATCCTGCGCTTCTGGCTGGACCTGGGCGTCGACGGCTTCCGCATCGACGTGGCGCACGGCCTGGTCAAGGCCGCGGGCCTGCCCGACGTCGGCGCGAAGACCGAATGGCACCTGCTCGACGTGGGCGTCAGCCCGTGCTTCGACCGCGACGGCGTGCACGACATCTACCGCAGCTGGCGCACGATCCTCGACGAGTACCCGGGCGAGCGGATCGCGGTGGCCGAGGCCTGGGCGCCCACCCTGGACCGGGTCGCCAACTACGTACGCCCGGACGAACTGCACCAGGCGTTCAACTTCAGCTACCTGGGCACGGCCTGGGACGCGGCCGCCCAGCGCCGGGTCATCAACGAGTCCCTGACGGCGATGCGCCAGGTCGGCGCCCCGGCCACCTGGACCCTGTCCAACCACGACGTGGTCCGGCACACCACCCGGCTGCTCCAGTCGGACGAGGGCGACGTGGCCGGCCGCAAGCCCGCCGAGGTCGACCCGGTGGCCGGTCTGCGCCGGGCCCGCGCGGCGACGCTGCTGCTGCTGGCGCTGCCCGGATCGGCGTACCTGTACCAGGGCGAGGAACTCGGCCTGCCCGAGGTGATCGACCTGCCAGCGGAGGTCCGCCAGGACCCGGCATTCCACCGCGCGACCGGCCAGGACGGCTACCGCGACGGCTGCCGCGTGCCGATCCCCTGGGAAGGAGACCGGGCACCCTACGGCTTCGGCCCACCGGACGGCGGCAGCTGGCTGCCCCAGCCGCAGAACTGGGCGAACCTGAGCGTGGCGGCCCAGCAAGGTGACCCGGCATCCACACTGGAGTTGTACCGGGCGGCGCTGGCGCTGCGGAAGGCGGACCCGGCGCTGGGCGCGGCGGACAATCTGCGCTGGTGCCCGGCACCCGAGGGCCTGCTGGCCTTCGAACGCGGGGCGGCGCTGCGGTGCACGGTCAACATGACGAACGAGCCGATCCGGGTGCGACGACCGGGGGAGGCGCTGCTGACCAGCGGGCCGATCGAGCTGTCGGACGACGAGGTCGAGATCCCGCCGGACACTACGGTGTGGTGGTCGGTCTGACCTGATCCGCCCGGCCCGGGGCCGCCACCCCGGGCCGGGCCCGTCCGCTCAGCCGTGCAGACGGGTGATGCGCAGGGCCGGATCGGCGTTGATCCCCTCCTCGGTGAAGCGGTCGGTGACCCGGCCGGGCCGAGCCCGTCGGTCCGTCGAGCCGATCGCCGATCATGTGCCGGGACGAGTACAGGGTCCGGGTGACGGTCGCCGGCTGCCCGTCGGCGCTGCGGACCGGGACGGTGACGGCGCGGCGATCCATCCGCCGGGGCCGTCCGTCGATGAGGCTGCCGGTGCCGGCCGGGCTCCGATGACGGTTCGGATCGTGCTCGCCGACGACCACACGCTGGTCCGCGCCGCGCCGCGCCGCGCCGCGCCGCGCTGCGGATGGTCATCGCCGACACCTCGGACGTCGAGGTCGTCGGCGAGGCGGCGACCGGTGCGGAGGCGGTGCGCCTGGCCGGCGAGGTGCGACCCGATGTCGTGCTGATGGACATCCGGATGCCCGGCATGGCCGGCATCGAGGCCAGCCGGCTGATCGCCGAGTTCGCCGGGCGTCCGCCGCCCGCTGTGGAGGCCTGCGTGCCCAACGGCATCACCGACCGTGAGCGTGAGGGGCTCACCCTGGTCGGGCTCGGCCGGTCCAACACCGAGATCGCCACCGCCCTGCACATCACGATCGGCACGGTGAAGACCCACGTGGGACGGTTGCCGGTCAAGCTCGACGCCCGGGACCGGGTCCAGCTCGTGATCATCGCGTACGAGGTGGGGCTGGTCGTCCCGCCTTCCCGGTAGCCTGGGCACATGGTGCCGCCGCGGGTCTACGTTGTCGGGCCGGTCTCCTGGAACCTGCTCGTGCACGTGGCGGAGCTGCCGCCCGCGGAGCCGCACACGGTGTTCGCGGGGTGGCATCACGAGTGCCTGGGTGGCACGTCGGCCGGCAAGGCCCTGAACCTGCGCCGGCTGGGTCTCGGCGTGAGCCTGTGCACCCTGCTCGGCGACGACGACACCGGCGAGACGATCCGGCGGGCCCTGCGGCCGTCCGGCATCGACCTGCTCGTCAGGCGCTCCGGCAACGGCTCGGAGCGGCACGTCAACCTCATGGACCCGGCCGGCCGCCGGCTGTCGGTCTATCTGACCCTGCCGGAGGCCGCCGCGCCGGTGCCGGCCCGGCAGGCTGCTGTTCTGGCTGACGCGGACGCCGTGGTCGTCGACCTGGCCGACCACAGTCGACAGGCGCTGCCGGCCGCCCGGGCGCTGGGCAAGCCGGTGTGGTGCGACCTGCACGACTACGACGGCCGCAGCGCGTTCCACGCCGAGTTCCTGGCGGCCGCCGACTACCTCTTCGTCAGCGACGAACGGCTGCCCGACCCGCACCGGTTCCTGCGCGAGCAGGTCGCCGCCGGCAAGCGCCTGGCGGTCTGCACCCGCGGCGCCCGCGGCGCGCTGGCCCTGGTGCCCGGCGGCGAGATCGTCGAGGTGGCTGCGGCGCCGGTGGCCGAGGTGGTGGACACCAACGGGGCGGGTGACGCGTTCTTCGCCGGCTTCCTCAGCGCCCACCTCGCCGGCGCACCGCTGGGCGAGTGTCTTGACCTGGCCGCGACCACCGCGGCCGCCTGCGTAAGCTCCCCGGAACTGGCCGCCGGCGACTGAACCCCCGGCGGCCGAGCCCGGTGCCGCGAAGAAGTCGGTGGCGCCGCGAAGAACAACGGGTGTCCGGCCGAGACCGTAGCCACGGAGGACGGTCCGATCAGCCGGAAATTTCGGCGGGTTGGGCGGAGGCCCGGTCCGGGTCGGCGCCGGCGTCGGTGTTGCGGGTTTCGCCGTGGCCGCCGTGCCAGTCGAGGACCAGCAGGCAGGCGTCGTCGGGCAGGGTGCCGCCGGGGCCCGCGAGGTCGAGCAGCAGGTCGCCCAGCACCCGGACCAGTTCCCGCGGGTGCAGGGCGCACAGGTGCTCCAGCTGGCCGGGCAGGTCGAGCGCGGCCGCGTCGCGTTCCAGCATGCCGTCGGTGAGCATGACCAGGCGGTCGCCGGGGCGCAGTGCGAGCTGGCTGTGCCGGAACGGCTTGTCGCGCAGCAGGCCGAAGGGCCGGTTGACCGGCAGCGCCACGAACTGCGCGGTGCCGTCGCGGACGAGCAGCGGGATCGGGTGCCCGGCGTTGACGACGGCGAGGACGCCGGTGCGCAGGTCCAGCCGGCCGAGGATGCCGGTGACGAAGGCGGACCGGTCCACGGCGTTGCCGATGAGGGCCTGGTTCGCGGCGTCGGCCTGGTCGAGCAGGGTGCCGCCGCGGCGGCGGGCGTTGCGCAGGCCGCTGACGCACAGGGTCGCGGTCAGCGCGCTCTGCACGCCGTGGCCCACCGCGTCGGTGATGCTCAGGTGCAGCAGGTCCCGGGCGAGGCTGTAGTCGAAGGTGTCCCCGCCGATGCTGGCGGCCGGCTCCAGCCACGCGGCCAGGGTGAACGAGTCGGCCTCACATGTGAACGACGGGGGCAGCAGCCGCCGCTGGATCTCCGCGGCGAGGGTGAACGGCGTCGTCCGCTGGCCCCATTCGAACAGGTCGGTGTGCCGGCGGTTGGCGATCACCACGAAGGCCAGCGTGTGCGCGGCCTCGGACACCCGCCGGACGGCCGCGTCGGGTGGTGCCGCGGGCAGGGCGATCTCCAGCAGCCCGATGGCCTCGCCGCGCTGGGTGACCGGCGCCCGGATCACGAACTCGCCGCCGTTCTGCTCGACGAGCGCCTGCTGGGCGCGCAGTGCCTGTTCCTGCGGCCCGCCGTCGAACGGCAGGACCAGCGCGATGTCCTCGTCCTGGCGCCGGGCCCCGGAGACGTCGCCGATCGGCACGTGCACCAGCCGGACCAGGGCCCGGCCGCTCATGTCGGCGACCAGGAACGACACCCACAACGCGCCGAGGCTCACGCCGATCTTGCGGGTCACCGCCTTCACCGCGTCCACGGGCGCGGCCTTCTCCACGGCGAGCAGCACCTCGTTGAGATCCATCCCGTTCATCCCGCTCGTGGCCACGCCCGGAGCATAGAGCTTGACATCGTCGGCAAAGTGGGGAGGCGACCGCTCCCGGTCGGCATTTCGTGTCAGTGGCGGCGGCCACCGGGATCGCCGCCGCGCCCGCGCAGGCCGCGAGCACCGGGCAGGCGTTCGTCCGCGGGGAAGTCGGAGGTGCGGTTCGTGGCCGGCTCGAACCTCACCAGCAAGGTGACGGTCAGCCTGTCCGGCGGACCGTGACGTTCGACGACCGGGTCCGGATCAAGGCGGGTACGGGTTGCAGGGCGGTCACGGGCGACCGGACCAAGTGCGCTGCACGCTCGGCGCCAGGAACGACACGGTGGTCAAACAAAGTCGGTCCTCTGGACGGTCGCGTACGGCGGCAGCGGCGGCGGCGACACGATGGACGGTGGCCCGGGCAGGGACGCGGCAAGACCGGCAACAACAAGCGGTACTGCGGCACTGGTGACGACGAGGACGGCATCGGCGGGCCGCCGGGCGCACCGGGGACCGTGCAGGGCGCCGACGGCACCGCGACGGGCGACCGCTGCCTGGTGTTCGCGGGTGACGAAGCCGTCGCCTGCGAGCGCGGACCCGGGTGCCTACCTACCGCCGTTAGGTACCGCTACTCAGGATCCAGGCCGGGGTGTCACGCAGGCTGTGCTGACGCAACGGGCACTCACCGGAGGCCCGCGTGACACCTCGGAGAGTCCCGTGACCAGTCAGCCGTTCTCGCCCGCCAAGCCCACCGCCGCCTTCGTCGGCGCCTCCTGGGCGGCGCTGGTGCTCGGGGTGGCGACCTTCGCGGTCGGGCTCTGGAACGCCTCGATGACCCGCAGCGAGAAGGGCTTCTACGCCGCGGTCCTGGTGCTCGGCCTGTTCGCCGCGGTGTCGCTGCAGAAGGCGGTCCGGGACCGGGCCGAGGGCCTGCCGGTGTCGGCGCTGTATCTGGGGCTGTCGTGGTCGGTGATCGCGCTGTCGGTCGTGATGCTGACGGTGGGCCTGTGGAACAGCGGCATGGCGCTCAGCGAGAAGGGCTTCTACGGCCTGGCGTTCGCCATGACGCTGTTCGGCGCCGTGGCGGTGCAGAAGAACGTCCGGGACGCCATGCAGTACCGGGCGCCGGCTCCCGCCGTGGCGATGGCGGACCTGCAGTGGAACGGCCGGCGCGCCGACGGCTCGATCGCCGCAGGTTAAAGAGCAAGAACGCCGCAGGCTAAGAGCGAGATCGCCGCAGGTGAAGAGCAAGCTAGGGTCGGCGCCGGCGGGCGGGCGTCGTCCAGCGCCAGGAAGCCCTGCGGCGTCAGCGGGTCGACGGCCGCGGTCAGCCGGTCGTACGCGGCCCGGGCCGAGGCGAGCGAGACCTGCTGCTCCAGCACGATCCGCAGCAGGGTCGGGAAGCCCGGCTCGCGGTCTCAGGCCGGCGGCGGCCCGAAGCGGGCCACGATCAGCGCGAACCGGGGATCACGCCGGCCGAGCTCGGCGATGGCGGCGTCGCGGTCGGTCACGGGCGTACGGCCAGCCACACCGTCCGCGTCGTGCGGACCGTCAGATCGGTGCGGGACAGCATCCCGTCGCCGGAAAGCAGCGTGTCGAGCGTCGCCCGGTCGTCGGGGTCGAGCCGGTCGTCCAGTCCGCTGCGCAGCCGGCTGAGCACGGCCTGGGCGTACCGTCCGGTCGCCTCGGGCAGCGGCGGGGTGAGCGCGATGTCGAACCGCCGCTCGGCCTCGACCGTGAAGCCCGCCTTGCGCAGCCGGGGACCCCAGTCGGCGCCGAGCAGCGGGACGTCCCGGCCGGCCAGCGCGTGACAGCGTTCCTCCAGCCCGGGCCGGCCGAGGCCGAGGTCGGCGGGCAGGAAGTAGGGGAACGAGGCCAGCTCCACCACGGCGAACAGGCCGCCGGGGCGCAGCGTGCCGAGGATGTCGGTCAGCACCCGGTCCGGGTCGGCCAGGTGGTGCAGGGACGCCGACGCCCACACCAGGTCCACCGGTTCGAGCGTGGGCCAGCCGGCGTCCAGGTCGGCCTGCCGGGTGTGGATCCGGTCGGCCACGCCGAGGGCGCGGGCCTTGTCGCGCACCCGGTGCAGCATCGGCGCGGACAGGTCCACGGCGGTGATCTCGGCCTCGGGGAAACGCCCGGCGAGACCCAGCGTGCCGGTGCCGCTCCCGCTGCCCACGTCCAGGATCCGCCGGGTACGCCCGCCGGACCGCTCGTGCAGCCAGCCGAACAGGCCGGTGAGGTACTCGTGCAGCACCTCGGCATCCAGGTCGATCATCTCGGCGAAGGCGTCGTCGTCCATCTGCCCGTGGTCGTGACCGTGGTTGTGGTCGTGGCCCGGCCCGTGGTGGTGGTGATCCGTCATGGCCCGACCCTAGCCGTGCTTTGCGCGTACGGCATAGCATCTTGCGTATGACGCAAGACGGAGAATTGGACGGCCTGGTCCGCAAGCGCATCCGCGGCCTGCGGGTGGCCCGGGGCTGGTCGCTCGACGACCTGGCCGCGCGCTGTTATCTGAGCCCGTCAACGCTCAGCCGGCTGGAGACCGGCCACCGGCGCATCGCGCTGGACCAGCTCGCCCCGATCGCCCGCGCCCTGGGCACCACCCTGGACCAGCTCGTGGAGCCCGCCACCGACGACGACGTGGTGATCCGGCCGCACCGCGACGAGGCCCGCGGCCGCACCACCTGGCTGCTCAGCCGCGACCCGGGCAGCACGGTCGCCAAGATCCGGCTCAGCCGCCCGGCGCCGCCGCGGGACACCGCGGAGATGGGTGTGCACCCGGGCAAGGACTGGTTCACGGTCCTGTCCGGCACCGTCGAGCTGCTGCTGGGCGAGCGCACCATCCTGGTCCGCGCCGGTGAGGCGGCGGAATTCTCCACGATGATCCCGCACGCCTTCGGCGCGCACGGCGGCCCGGCGGAGATCCTGTGCATCCTCGACCACGACGGTCAGCGCACCCATCTGCACGAGCACTGACCGCCGCGGCGCGCGGCTACTGCTCGTAGGTGGCCAGGAAGCGGCGCAGCCGGTCGGTGGCGTCGTCGAGCACGTCGACCGGGGCCAGGAACACCATCCGGAGGTGGTCCGGGGTGGGCAGGTTGAAGCCGGTGCCGTGGGAGAGCAGCATCAGTTGCTGCTCCAGCAGGTCGATGATCATCCGCTGGTCGTCGCGGATCTTGTGGATCGCGGGGTCGAGCCGGGCGAAGAGGTAGAGCGCGCCGGCCGGGAGCACGCAGTCCACGCCCGGGATCTCGTTGATCTTCTGCCAGGCGTGGTTGCGCTGCTCGTAGAGGCGGCCGCCCGGGCGGATCAGGGTATTGATGCTCTGGAAGCCGCCGAGCGCGGTCTGCACGGCGTGCTGGGCCGGCACGTTCGGGCACAGCCGCATGTTGGCCAGCAGCTGCAGGCCCTCCAGGTACTCCGTCGCGTGCGCGCTCGGGCCGCTGACCGCCATCCAGCCGGACCGGAAGCCGGCCGCCCGGTACGCCTTCGACAGCCCGCTCATGGTCAGCACGAGCAGGTCCGGCGCCAGCGCGGCGGCGCACTCGTGCTTGGCGTCGTCGTACAGGATCTTGTCGTAGATCTCGTCGGCCAGCACCAGCAGGTGGTGCCGGCGGGCGATCTCCAGCAGCCCCAGCAGCGTCTCCTTGGAGTAGACCGCGCCGGTCGGGTTGTTCGGGTTGATGATGACCAGCGCCCGGGTGTTCGAGGTGACCTGGGCGGCCACGTGCTCCAGGTCGGGCGCCCAGCCCTCGCTCGCGGTGCACCGGTAGTGCACCGGCCGGCCGCCGCACAGCGTCACCGCGCCGGTCCACAGCGGATAGTCCGGGCTCGGCACGAGCACCTCGTCGCCGGTGTTGAGCAGTGCCTGCAGCGACATCATGATCAGCTCGGAGACCCCGTTGCCGAGGAAGATGTCGTCCGGCTGCACGTCCTCGACGCCGAGGGTCTGGTAGTACTGCGCGACGGCGACCCGCGCGGAGTAGATGCCCCGGGCGTCGCTGTAGCCCTCGGCGTCGGCCAGGTTGTGCACCATGTCCGCGACGATCGGCTCCGGTGTGCTCAGCCCCCACGGCGCCGGGTTGCCCAGGTTCAGCTTGAGGATGCGGTGCCCCGCCGCCTCCAGCTCCTGGGCCCGCCGCAGGACCGGGCCACGGATGTCGTACCGGACGTTCTTGAGCCTGCTCGCCTGCTCCACCATGCCTGCGAGCTTAGGCCAGCCGTCAGGCCAGATCGGCCGCCAGCAGCTCCGGGCCCGGGGCCGGGGCCACCGGGGACGCGGCCAGGGTGAACCAGAAGAGGCTGCCGCCGCCGGGGTTCGGCTCGACGCCGAGCTCGCCGCCGTGCAGGTCCACGATGCGCCGGCAGACGGCCAGCCCGAGGCCCGCGCCGGGGAAACCCTCGGCGGCCGGGGCCCGGTGGAACGGCGCGAAGATCCGGGTGCGCTGCTCCTGGGGTACGCCGATGCCGCGGTCCGCGACCTCGATGCGCCACCGGCCGGGGGTGTGTTCGCGGGCGGTGATGGTGACCCGGGCCGCCGTGCCGTGCCGGACGAAGCGCACCGCGTTGTCCACCAGCCGGCTGATGACCTCGCCGAGCAGGTCCGCGTCGGCGGTGACCACCGGCAGGTCGCCGACGTCGACGCTGGGCGGCTCACCGGTGACGTGGTCGAGGCAGCCGGCCACCACGCCGAGCGCGAGGCCGCCCACGTCGACCGGCTCGAGCTTGAGCGCGGCGTCGTTCGTGGTCGCGTAGACCAGCAGGCTGTCCACCAGCGACAGCATCCGGCCGGTGCCGGCGCCGATCCGGCCCAGGAAACCGCGGGTGGCCGGGTCGAGCTGGGTGCCGTCCTCCAGCATCAGCTCGGTGAAGCCGGCGATGGTGTGCAGCGGGGCGTGCAGATGGTCGGCGGCGGCCGCGGCGAAGCCGGTCAGCTCCGCCTCGCGGTCGCGCAGCTGCTGCTCGGTGACCAGCGCCCGGTCCCGCTGGCGGGCCAGCTCGGCCCGGTGCGCGTCGAGCTCGGCCCGGTGCCGGGCGAGGCCGTCGCGGCGTTCGCGGGCGGCCCGCCGCAGGCGCGCCTCGGCGCGGCTCCGGCCCCGGTCGGCGGCCAGCAGCAGGGCGGCGCACAGCACGCTGATCAGGACGGCGCCGAGCAGGGTGAGCGGGGCCGCGGCGGCGCGGGCGGCGCCGACCAGCGCCGTGGTGGGGCGGACCTGGACCTGCCAGGTGTGCCCGGCGGGGCCGACGTTGATGGTGACGCTGCGGTCGCCGACCGGGCCGACGCCCTCGGCCCAGCGGGTCACCTCGTGGCGCACGCCGGCGGGCGAGGTCTCGGTCAGCACGGTGGCGACGCCGGTGACGCCGGCGCCGCGCAACGACTCGCGCAGCAGGTCGGTGGCCCGGACGGCGAGCACGACCCAGCCGCGGAACCCGCCGTCGTGCACCGGGGCGATGAGCTGGAACGCCGGCTGGCGGAGCGCCGGGGGCAGCCCCGCGTCGGCGGGCAGGACGTGCGCGGGGCTGGCGGTCAGCCGGCCGGTGTCGCGGGCCAGGTCCAGGCCGCGGGCCAGCTCGGGCTCGGCGGCCAGGGTGCGGGGCGCCGGCGGGGTGCTGCCGTCGGCGGTGTGCTGGGCGCGCAGGGTGCGGTCGGCGCCGAGCACGAGGATCCGGTGCGCCCCGGGCAGGCGCTGGCCGGCGATGCGGGTCACCGTCGGCGCCAGGGGGACGGTGGGTCGGCCGGCGGCGGCCACCAGGTCGTGCATCGTGTCCGCGTACCGCTGGAAGGTCGTGTCCAGGGCGCCGCGCACGCTCGCGGTCCGCAGCTGGAGCGCCGCGGTGCTCGCGTCCTGGGCGGCCAGGGCGAGGCCGCCGGCCGCCGCGGCGCCGGTGCCGAGCCCGAGGGTCAGGACGGTGGCTGCCACGGCGACGCCGCGCCGGCTGAGAGCACGCATGTTCACGCCCCCTCTATCGACGCCGGCCCGGGGGGTTTGAGCGCGGCGGACGTGGGTTGCCGCATTGCTACCGTTCGCCGCGAACGATGCTCGCATAACGGATATATTGGGCGGCACAGGCGGGCTCGCGGGACGCACGGGTGGGAGGGCGATGAGCACGATCCTCCTGGTCGAGGATGATCCGGACATCCGGCACCTGGTGTCGTACAAGCTCACCAAGGCCGGCTTCGACGTGGTCGAGGCCGCCGACGGGCCGGCCGCGCTGCGCGCGGTCGCGCACCACCCGCCGGACCTGGTGCTGCTCGACGTGCGGATGCCCCGGATGTCCGGCATCGAGGTCTGCCGCGAGCTGCGCGCGGGCTCGCTCGGCCCCGCCGTGCCGATCATCATGCTCACCGCACGGTCGCGGCCCCAGGACCTCGAGCAGGGGTACGCGGCCGGCGCCACCGAGTACATCGTCAAGCCGTTCAGCCCCCGGGACCTGCAGGAACGGGTGGAGGCCGCGCTGGCCCGGGTGAGCCGCTGATGCTCGGGCTGTTCACGATCGTCCTCGAGATACTGGCCGGCATCGTCGCCGTGACCGCCGCCGCCATCGTCGTGGTCCGGGTGCGGCGCAAACGCCGGCACCGCCGGCTGGCCGCGCTGGCCGCCGGGCCCCGCCGCGCGCTGCTGGCCTTCGTCGCCGACAACGGCGAGCACGGCAGCCACGACCTGGTGGCCATCCCCGACGACGCCTGGCGGGCGGCCGAACCGGGCGCGCTCGCGCTGCTCGGCAAGCTGCGCGGGGAGGCGCACGCCGGGCTGGTCTCGGTCTTCCTGCGCCGCGGCATCGCCCGCGCCGCCCTGGGTGACCTGCGCTCGCGCAGCCGGGTCAAGCGGGCCCGGGCCGCCCAGGTGCTCGGCGACCTGGAGCTGCGCCAGGCCGTGCCCGAGCTGTGCCGGCTGCTCAGCGACCGGCACGACGAGGTCCGGGTGGTCGCGGTGCGGGCGCTGGGCCGGATCGGCGACCCGGCCGCCGCCTGGCGGATCATCGCCGGCCTGGACCGCGCCGACCCCGTGCCGTCGCTGCTGGCCACGCACACCCTGGTCCAGCTCGGTCCGGACGCCGAGGTGACCCTGTCGGCCGCGCTCGACCACCCGCAGGCCCGGGTCCGCGCGGTGTGCCTGGACGCGCTCGGCCTGCTCGGCGCCGCCGGCTCGGTGCACCGGATGGCCCGCGTCCTGCGCGAGGACAGCTACCTCGACGTCCGGGTGGCCGCCGCGGTCAACCTCGGCAAGCTCGGCACCCGCGGCGCGCTGGAACCGCTGACCCTGGCGCTGGAGCCGTCCCGGCCCGCGCCGCTGCGCGCCGCCGCGGCCCGGGCCCTGGGCGAGCTGGGCTCGCCGGCCGCGGTGCCGATCCTGGCGGGCCTGCTCGACGACGAGCAGTTCCAGGTCGCGCACGAGGCCGCGCACGCGCTGCGCCGGCTCGGGGAGCCGGGCACCGACGCGCTGGTCGCCGCGGTCGAGGCCGAACAGCGCCGGGACGGTGGGACCGGTGCGCACGCGCGGCCGTCGGTGTCGGCCAGCCACGCCCAGGAGGCGCTGGCGCTGGCCCGGGTCGGCGCCGACCGGGTGGGGGCCGGGGCGTGACGGCCGAGCTGGTCCGCGAGGTTTTGCGGTACACCGACGTCGGGATCTTCGCGTACTTCGTCGCGTTGAACAGCAGCTACCTGGTGCTCGTCGTGATGGCCGGGCTGGAGTTCGCCCGGCACCTGCGGCGGGCGCCGTTCGCCGGCGCCGACGACATGTTCCGCAGCCCGCTGACCCTGCCGGTGTCGGTGATCGTGCCGGCGTACAACGAGGGCGCCGGGATCGTCGCGGCGGTGACCGCGATGACCTCGCTGCGGTATCCGCGCTACGAGGTCGTGGTGGTCGACGACGGCTCCAGCGACGCCACCTTCGAGCTGCTCCGGGCCGAGTTCGACCTGGTCGAGGTGCCGCGGGTGGTGCCGGCCGAGGTGCCGTACCACTCGCAGGTGCTCTCCGTGCACGTCGCCCGCGCCAACCCGGAGACCCTGACCGTGGTCCGCAAGACCAACGGCGGCAAGGCGGACGCGCTCAACGTCGGCATCAACCTGGCCCGGCACCCGCTGATCTGCATGGTCGACGCCGACTCGGTGCTGGACCCGGACGCGCTGCTGTCGGTGGCCAAGCCCTTCGGCGACGATCCGCTGCGGGTCGCGGCGTGCGGCGGGGTGGTCCGCATCGCCAACGGCTGCAAGGTGGTCGGCGGCCGGGTGGTGGACGTCCGGATGCCCCGGCAGTGGCTGGTCCGGATCCAGGTGGTCGAGTACCTGCGCGCGTTCCTGATGGGCCGGACCGGCTGGTCGCGGCTCGGCGGCCTGGTGGTCATCTCCGGCGCCTTCGGCGTCTTCCGCCGCGACCTGGTGGTGGAGATCGGCGGCATGGCCACCGACACCATCGGCGAGGACGCCGAGCTGGTGGTCCGGCTGCACCACCACCTGCGCCGGCGCCGGCAGGACTACCGGGTGATCTTCGTCGCCGAGCCGGTGAGCTGGAGCGAGGCGCCGTCGCGCCTGCGGGTGCTGGGCCGCCAGCGGCGCCGCTGGCACCGCGGCATCGCGGAGATCCTGCGCAAGCACCGCGGCATGATCGCCAATCCCCGGTACGGCCGGATCGGGCTGATCGCGCTGCCGTACTACGTGGTCTTCGAGCTGCTGGCGCCGTTCATCGAGCTGTCCGCCCTGGTGCTGCTGCCGCTGGGCCTCTGGGCGGGCGCGGTCGACGTCGCGTTCGTCTGGCGCTTCGTGCTGGTCGCGTACGGCTACGGGTTGCTGATCAGCCTGATCTCGCTGTTCATCGAGGAGGTGTCGTTCCACCGCTACCCGCGCTGGAGCGACCTGCTGCGCGGCGTGGCGGCGGCGATCCTGGAGAACTTCGGCTACCGGCAGATCCTCGCCGCCTGGCAGGTGGCCGGCGCGTTCGGCGCCCTGCACGGCCGGAAGGCGGAGTGGGGGGCCATGCACCGCCAGGGCTTCGACGAGATGGCCGAGTCACGGGATCCGGTCGGCGTGGGCGTCGACCGCTGAGCGCGGATGCCGCAGCCCGGGGTGGCCGGCCGACAGGCTGCGGCGGATCACCCACCAGCTCACCGCGAGGCAGGCGGCGACCAGCGGCCAGGTGAGCAGGCCGCGGGCGACACCCAGCGCCACCACCGCGTGCGCGGCCCAGAGCGGGATGAACACGGCCAGCCGCACCAGATACTGCGCGACCCACACCCAGCTGCCCCGGCAGTACGCCCGCAGCAGCTCCGGGTCCTGCCGCCAGCGGGTCTTCTGCCCCAGCACCGCGCCGACGATGACGCCGAGCAGCGGCCAGCGGATCACGATGCTGACCGCCCAGGCCAGCGCGCTGGCGGCGTTCGTGACGATCTGCACCAGGAAGAAGTCCTCGGCCCGCCCGGTCCGCAGCGCGACCAGCGCGGCGACGCAGACCCCGAGCAGCCCGATCAGCACCGCCCGCGGCTTGTCACCCTGCCGCAGCCGCCAGCCGGCCACCACCAGCGCGGCGACCAGCGCGGCGCCGGCGCCGACCCAGACCGAGCGCCCGCCGGCCAGCCAGCCGGCCACGAAGACCACCGGGGGCACGGTCGCGTCCAGCGCGGCCCGCCGCCCACCCAGCAGATCCGCCAGCGACTCCGGTTGCGCCACGCCCACCCCCCGCTCGAGTTAGGCCAGCCTAACTGGTGGACCCGCCGGGTGGGCTTTGGGCTGGTGGTTCCGTGCGGCTGTGGGGTTGGGTCACTTGCGGTCGGTCCGGGAACGGCCTGGCTGTACGGGTTGCAGGTGGATGACTGCGTCGATGCCGGTGCGGGGTGCCGGGTCGAGGGTGATGTGTCCACCGCTGGCACGGACGAGTTGGGCGACGACGGCCAGGCCGAGGCCGGAGCCGTCGTCGCCGGCGTCGGGGGCGCGCCAGAAGCGGTCGAAGGCGCGTTTGCGGTCGGCGGCGCTCATCCCGGTGCCCTGGTCGATGACGTGGATGTTGATGCCGTCGGTGGTGGGGCGCCGATTGATGGTGACGGTGCTGCGGGCCGGTGCGGCGCGCAGGGCGTTGGCGAGCAGGTTGTCGAGAATCTGGTCCAGGGCGTGTGGGGCGGCCCATGCCCGGCCGACGGTGGGGCCGGTGACCGTGAGGGTGACGTCATGTTCGGCGGCGAACGGTGCCCAGCTCGCGGCGCGGTCGGTGACGAGGTCATCGACGTCGACCGGGATGCGGTCGGTGGCGGCGTCCTCAAGGCGGGCCAGGGCGAGCAGGCCCTGGACCATCCGGGTGAGCCGGTCGGTCTCGGCGACGGCTTCGTCCAGGCTGGGCAGCGCGCGGGGATCGAGGGCGGGTTCGAGGTTCTCCAGACGTAGCCGCAGCGCGGTGAGTGGGGTTTTGAGCTGGTGGGAGGCGTCCGCGGCGAAAGACCGCTGGGCGGCGATGAGGTGTTGCAGCCGGCCGGCGGTGTCGGTGAAGGTCGCGGCGAGGCGGCGCAGTTCGGGCGGCCCGAGGTCAGCCGGTGGCGGGGTGTCGAGGCTGCCGGACGCGAGCCGGGTGGTGGCTGCTTCGAGTTCCCGCACGGGTCGGGTCATCCACCGGGCGAGGCCGGACGCGACGGCGGCGGCGATCAGCAGGACCGCGAGCCCGACGCCGGTGAGGAGCCACCACGCTGCTGTGGTCCGGTCGGTGACGGCGGTTGCGGGGTAGGTGATCCGGAGGGCGCCGCGGATCGTCCGGCCGGAGGCGGCCGGCACGGTGACATACAGCTCGTGAGCACCGTCGGCGGTGACGCGGGTGCCGGAGCGGCGTTGATTGCGCAGCGCGGCGGCGATGTCCGGATCGGCGGCCAGGTCGGCGTCGGTCGGGGTGCCCGCCGAGCGGGCGACCTTGCTGCCGTCCGGGTCGACGACCACGGCGTGGCCGCCGGTGTTGCGGGCGTACTCCGCGAGCATGTCCGGGACCTCGGCGACGTCGCCGTTCTCGATGGCTTCCTCGGCGTTCTCGGCGAGCACCACCGCGTCACGTTCGATCGCGGACAGGAACCGGTCGGTTTCACCCCGCGTATAGAGCAGCCCGAGGGGGATCTCCAGGGCGAGCAGCACCAGCAGGGTCAGCGACAGATAACTGACCAGCAGCCGCCGGGTCACGCCACGGCCTGCGAGTCGGCCGACGGGGTGGTACCGGTGAGGGTGAGGCGGAACCCGACCCGGCGGATCGTCTCGATGGTGGCCGGGTCGCCGAGCTTGCGGCGTACCGCGGCGACGTGCACATCCAAGGTTTTGGTGGGGCCGAAGAAGTTGGGGTCCCAGACCGTGTCGATGATCTGTTGCCGGGAACAGACCGCGCCGGGGTCCTCGGCGAGCAGCGCCAGCAGGTCGAACTCTTTCGGCGACAGCGCGACCGGCTGCCCGTTCATGTGTACGTGCCGGGTGCGGCGGTCGATGCGCAGCGGCCCGAGCTGCTGTGCTCCGGTGCCCGACCCCAGTGAAGGCGGGGTGGTGGCGGTGGTGGCCGGGACCGGGGCGGCCTGAGCGCGGCGGATCACGGCGCGGATCCGGGCGATGAGCTCGCGCAGGCTGAACGGTTTGGCGAGGTAGTCGTCGGCACCGAGCTCCAGCCCGACGATCCGGTCGGATTCGCCGGATCGGGCGGTCAGCATGATGACCGGGACGGCGGAGACGGTGCGCAGTTGTCGGCAGACGTCGATGCCGTCCATGTCCGGTAAGCCCAGATCGAGCAGGACGAGATCGGACGGGGCGGCGGACAGGGCGGCGGCGCCGGTGCTGACCCGTTCGACGGTGAAGCCGAAGCGGGCCAGACCCTCCTCGAGAGGGCCGGCGATCCGGTTGTCGTCCTCGACCAGCAACACGCGCATCTGTCCAGCCTGCCATCAGTGCGGGGTCAGTCGTCCTCGGCCTCGCCCTTCTCGTCCTTGGTCTTGATCACGTTGTAGTCCTTGTCGAGGTACACCTCCACCTCGCCGCCGGACTGCTCGATCTCGACGGCCAGCATGCCGGGGTTCTCGACGTCGTACTCGGACTTCTTCACCACACCGGGGTACTTCTTCAGCGCGGCCTGTTCCGCCTTTTCCTTCACCTCGCCGGTCAGCGGTTCTTCCTTCTTCTTCTCGCCAGGCTCCTGAGCCTGCGTCGCCTCGGCGGCAGCCGCCTGCTGGTTACCGGCCGGGGTCGCCGCCGGTGTGTCCGTGCCGGTGCAGGCGGACAGGCCACCGATCACCAGCAGGCCGACCGGGACGATGAGCTTGAGCTTCACGAGGTTTCTCCTTGGATCGCGGACGAGGGGAGGTCCGTCGAACGCAGCACGACCGAACGAATCCGATCGCCGGGGGTGCCCTCAACGGACGTCCCCAACGCTAGAGATCGGTATCCCAGCAGTCGGTCAAGCAACGGTTAGCAAGCGGCCAATTCGCCGCCAAAGAACATCCAGCAGGGCGGTCGGGCCGCGACCCGCCCGCCCGACACGCGTTGATGGCCACGCACAACGGGGCGAGTACGCCGGGTAGCGCCGGGAAGGCCTGGCCCTGCCGGCAGGGGGTGCGCCCGTTCGCCGAGTACGGTGACACCTACCACCAGGCGCTGACGGCGCGGTGGATCCTGGAGTCCCTGGACCACGCGGACGCTCGGTGTCCGCCGCGGGATCCCGGTGACGTGGTGGTTGGGCGGGCCGAGGTTCGGGGAAGGGCATGATGGAGGTGATCCGCGTGTCCGACTCGATGGAAGCGGTACGGCGCCTGCTCGACCTGCGCTATCGCAGCCGGCCTGAGGACCTGCCGCTGGCGCTGACCGAGGTCGCGCCCCTGCTCGACGCCGTCAGCGTGACGGTGTTGCTGGTGGACTACGAGCAGCTCTCGCTGTGGCCGTTGCAGGGCACCCCGGGTGACCCGGAGCCGCGCAAGGTCGACGGCACGCTGGCCGGGGTCTCGTTCTGCACCGCGGAGCCGACCACCGAGCAGGCCTGTCTCTGGCTGCCGCTGCTGCACGGCGCGGAACGCCTGGGTGTCCTCGAGGTCCACCTGCACGTGGAGCCGGACGACCGGCAGCGCCGGGACTTCCGGGTGATCGCCGCGCTGGTCGCGGAGCTGATCGCGAGCCGGCGGTTCTACGGTGACGCGGTGGAGCGGACCCGGCGCCGGCTGCCGATGCAGCTGGCCGCCGAGATCATCTGGAACCAGCTGCCCCCGCTGACCTTCGCCGCGAACAGCGCCCTGGTCACGGCGGTCCTGGAACCCTGCTACGACGTGGGCGGGGACGCCTTCGACTACGCGGCGAACGGCGACATCGTGCACATCGCGCTGTTCGACACCGTCGGGCACGGCATCAGCGCCAGCGCGCTGACCACGTTGACGCTGAACACGTACCGGAATGCCCGGCGCTCGGGGCTGGACCTGGTGGACACGTACCGGTCGATCGACAAGTGGATCCGCGCGCAGTATCCCGGCGCGTTCGTCACCGCCGTGCTGGGCGAGCTCGACACCGCGACCGGGGTCTACCGCCGGATCGCCGCCGGGCATCCGGCGGAGCTGCACATCCGCGACGGCCGGGCGCTGACCGCGCTGCCCACCCCGACCGCGCTGCCGCTGGGGCTCGGGCACATGCTGCCCCGCCCGCCCGGCGTCACCGAGCTGCTGCTGGAGCCGGGGGACACGCTGATGCTGTACACCGACGGGATCACCGAGGCCCGGTCGGCCGACGGTGAGCTGTTCGGGCTGGACCGGCTGGTCGACTTCATCGTCGCGGCGCTGGCGCAGGGCTCACCGGCGGAGACGATGCGCAAGCTGATCCACGAGATCGTGTCCTATGAGAACGGTGAGCTGCGCGACGACGCGACGGCTGCCCTGGTGCAGTGGCAGCCGGCGCCGATGTTCACACCTTCGCGCTGGTGAGCCGGCGGGTCCGGGAGCCGGGCCCCGGGATGCCGTCGCGGTTGAGGATCGCGCGGGTCATCACGAGCACGCAGACGCCGCCGTTGAGGAACGAGGCCAGGACGTCGCTGGGGTGGTGCATGCCGCGGTACATCCGGGTCAGCGCCACGCCGATCGGCACGATGAGCAGCAGCCAGGCGGCGCGCTCGAGCCAGGTGCGGTTCGCCACCCGGAACAGGATCACGGCCAGGCCGAGGTAGAGCGCGACCGCGGCGGAGGTGTGGCCGGACGGGAAGCTCGACGTCGGCGGCGAGGTGTCCATGTGCACCACGTCCGGGCGGGGCCGGTCGATGACCAGCGTGGTGAGGAAGAAGACCAGGGCCTGCGCGCACACCGCGGCGCACAGGAACACGGCTTCGCGCCACCGCTTGAGGGTCAGCCGCAGCACGATCGCGGCCAGCACGGTCACCGCGATGATCGCCGGGGTGCTGGCCAGCGTGCTGAAGATCAGCGACACCAGACTGACCTCGTGGGTACGGTCACGCTCGAGCTCGCGGTTGACCGAGTCCTCGACCGTGAGCGGCCACACGTGCATCATGACCTTGGTGATGAGCAGACCCAGGGTGATCATGACGCCGAGCAACACGGCGACGGGGGCGAACACCCGCTTGAGGGCCTGAACCGCGATAGCTGCCATGCCCGGCGCTGTACCCGCTGCGGGCCACGCGCAAAACCAGGCCTGACTTTCCCCGATTGTCCCAGGAAACGCGATAAGAGTGACACGCACAATTTTCCCATCAGGTGTCGGGCTTACCGAGCGCGTCAATCTGGTTGCCCATCGTGATGATCCGGCATACCTGCATCGGTCGATCGGCTATCCCGGATGTCCGGCAGTCGTCCCGGCGGTAAGTTGACAGGTGTCGATCAGTGCGGCAATTCATCGGCACGAATCTGCCGTGAGCTGGGAAAACGTTGTTGTACATGATGGCGTGTGCAGATTTGTCGATACCGATCGGCGATCTACTCGACTGGCGTCTCCGAAGTAAACCTGGGGAGGTCAGGCGTTCCCGACAATCGACGTCCGGCCACAAGCCGGGGGTCCATCGGTGAAGGTGGTGCGATGATCCGGGTAGCGGTGGTTCGAGACGAGGGATACTTCGGCGTTCCGGTCCGGGTGCTCCTCGAGGCCAAGCCTGATCTCCATTACGTCGGCACGCTGCCGTTCGGCAACGACCTTGCCCAGCGGGCTGCGGAACTCTGGCCAACAGTGATCGTCATCGATACCGAGTACATGGTCAGCCAGGTGCTGCCGATCGCGGCCGAGCTGCACGCCACCATCCCGTCCTGCGCCATGCTGCTGCTCTGCGACCCGGCCAAGCGCGGCATGCTCCCGCCCCGGCGCTGGGCCGGCGGGCTCAACTTCCTGCTCAAGGACGTCTCCGGCGCGGTGCTCGCGGACTCGATCCGCCGGCTGGCGGCCGGTGAGCGGGTCGTCTCGCCGCTGCTGCAGGCCGCCTCGCTCAACACCGACCGCGGCCTGAGCACCCGCGAGCTCGAGGTGCTGGGCCTGGCCGCCGAGGGCGAGTCGGTCAGCGACATCGCCGGGCGTCTCTACCTGTCGGGCGGCACCGTGCGCAACTACCTGTCGGCGGTCATCACCAAGACCGGCGCCCGCAACCGCCTCGACGCGATCCGGATCGCCCGCAAGGACGGATGGCTGCACTGAGCCCCGGGATCCGCCGCCGGGCGACGTACCGTTGACCCGGATGCCATCCCACCAGCTCGACGTGCCGGCGCTGCCGATCCTGCTGCCGCTCGGCGGCGTTCTCATGGTCGTGTCCTGGCTGCTGCTGCGCCGGCGCGGCATGGTGAGCGCCCGCCGGCTGGCCACCGTGTGGCTGGCCGGCTGGTACGCGGTCGCGGTGATCGGCGCGACCCTGCTGCCGCTGCACCTGGCCTGGGGTCCGGGCGCCGGCCCGGCGGAGCTCTACCGGATCATCCTGGTCCCGCTGACCACGATGCGGGTGGACGACTTCCTGCTCAACATCGTCATGACGCTGCCGCTGGCCGCGGTGCTGTACCTGGTGGCCGGAGTCCGCGAGCGGCGCCGGGTCGTGCTGGTGGGCCTGCTGGGCAGTCTCGCCATCGAGATCACCCAGGCGGTGATCAACCTCGCCTGGCACGGCAACCGCTGGGCCGACGTGAACGACCTGATCTCGAACTCGCTGGGCGCGCTGCTGGGCTTCCTGCTCCTGCGGCGGGTGCTGCGCTCAGCCTCCGGGCGGCGGCTGCTGCGGCCCTGGTCGCTGGCCCGGCCCGAGCCGGAGCCGGCGCCGGCTCACCGGCCGGCCACCCGGTCGTAGACCCGCGCGACCGAGTCGGCCAGCCCGGTGGCGCTGTAGCGGTCGCCGGCCGAGCGGGGCGGCAGCCGGGCGCCGTGCCGCTCCTGGTGACAGAGCAGCTCGGTGCGCAGAGCCCGGGGCAGCGACTCCGGGTCGCGCGCGGAGAGCCGGTGCGATCCGGGTACGGCGGCCCGCGTCGCGGCCAGGTCCTCCAGCGGCGGGCAGGACGCGTACAGCACGGGCAGCCCGGCGGCCAGGGCCTCGAGCACCACCAGCCCGAAGCTGTCCGGCCCGGCGGGTGAGGCGAAGACGTCCATGGCGCAGAGCATCTCCCGGACGTGGCCCACCGCCCCGGCGAACCGGACCCGGTCGGCGACGCCCTCGATGACCGCGAGCCGTTCCAGCGCCACCCGGGCCGGGCCGTCGCCGACCAGCAACAGGGTCGCGCCGGGCGCCGCGCCGACCGCGCGGATCAGCCGGTCGAAGCCCTTGCCGTGCTCCAGCCGGCCCACCCCGCCCACCACCGGCACGCCGGGCGCGATGCCCAGCCGGGCCCGGGCCGCGGCGCGCAGCTGTGGGTCGTAGCGGTACTCGGCGGCGTCGAGCGCCTTGGGGATGACGGTGACCCGCGCGTCGGGCACCCCCCACGCGCGCAGCCGCCCGGCCACCGCGGGCGTCACCGCGATGGTGGCCCGGCCGGCGCGTTCACCGGCCAGGTAGAGCGCGCGCACCCCGGCGGAGGCGGGACGGCCCTCGACCGACCGCTCGCTCAGGTGGTGCGCGGTGGCCACCACCGGCCGGACGCCGGCCAGCCGGGCGGCGAACCGGCCCTGCACGCAGGCGCGGTAGAGGTGGGTGTGCACCACGTCGAAGTGGCCGTGCCGGATAAGCCGGCGCAACCGGGCCGTGGTGGCCGGGTTCCCGCCGTCGCCGAGCTCGTGCACCGTCGTGCCGTCGGCGCGCCACGCCTCCGCGACCGCTCCCGGCCGGGACAGCGTGACCACCTCGCAGTCGTGCGGCAGCCGGCGCACGAGCAGCCGCAGCTGGTGCTCGGCGCCGCCGTGCGCGAGCGTGCTGATGACGTGCAGCACCCTCATGTCCCGGTGCCGATGTGCGCGCGGTAAGACGTCATTTTCTGCTCCTGGTTCGGCGCCCGCGACAACGACGCTGTCAGAGTTGTCGCGGGTAAGGGAAGTCGCAGATGTCATGTCGAACGTGAAAGCCGCCGATGGCCCAAAACGCATTCGCGAACCGGCCGAACGGAGGTATCACGGGGCCGAAAGTGCCTGCGCGGTAAGCGATCGAGGGCTCCTGATCACCCCGCGTGCCGTACGTGAAACATATTCATGTAGGCCGTGACAATTGCTACTGTGCTGCTTCTGCGGCGACTGGCAACCTTTATTCACAAGCGCTGAAAAGCAATGAACGACGAGCGGCCCGCGCCATTTCGCCAAGCCGGAATGAGTGCTGCGGGCGCTCCCTTTTTCCTGACCAGTTCGCACAGGGGGGAAATCCATGCAGGTACGGCGAGCATCGCCCGACGCCACCGCGGGCGACCCGGCGCCGGGAGAGTGGCGGGCCCGGAGCCCCCGGATGGCGCCGTGGCTCCGGGCCGCGCTCCCCGGCCGTGCGGCCCGGGCCGGCGTCGACGCGGCGGCGCTGGCCGTCGCCCTGCTGATCGCCACGCTGCTGCGCCACGACGGCGACCTCTACCGGGTCGACCTGTCCCGGCTGCTGGTGCTGGCGATGGTCGCCGCGGTCGTGCAGACCGTCGCCGGCCTGCGCTTCGGCCTCTACACCGGCCGCTGGTCGTACGGCTGCTTCGAGGAGATCGCCGCGCTGGCCAAGACCGCGGCCGTGACCACCCCGGTGGTCTTCGTGCTGGACACCCTGCTCGGCCGGCTGGTGCCGCGCTCGGCCATCATCGGCGCGGGCCTGATCGCGCTGGTGCTCGCCGCCGGGGTGCGCTACGCCGTACGGCTGATCGACGACCAGCGGCTGCGGCCCTCGCCGGAGGCCGGCACCCGGGTCGTGGTGATGGGCGCCGGCGAGGGTGCCACCCAGGTCATCCGCGCGATGCTGCGCAGCCCGTTCAGCCCGTACGTGCCGGTCGCGCTGCTGGACGACGACCCCACCAAGCGCACGCTGCGGATCATGGGCGTGCCGGTGTCCGGCGACCGGCACGCGATGGCCGAGGTGGTCCGCCGGTTCGGCGCCGACGCGGTGCTCATCGCCATCCCCAGCGCGAACGCCGACCTGGTCCGCGAGCTGACCGGGCTGGCCCGGCCGCTCAACGTCGACCTGAAGGTGGTGCCGCCGGTCGTCGAGCTGTTCGGCCGCACCGTCAGCGTCGAGGACATCCGGCCGGTCAGCCACGCCGACCTGCTCGGGCGCCGCGAGATCGGCATCGACCTGGCCGCGGTGGCCGGCTACCTGGCGGGCCGGCGGGTGCTGGTCACCGGCGCCGGCGGCTCGATCGGCTCGGAGCTGTGCCGGCAGGTCGCCCGGTTCCACCCCGCCGAGCTGGTCATGCTGGACCGCGACGAGTCCGGGCTGCACGCCGTGCAGCTCTCGCTGGACGGCCGCGGCATGCTCGACGACCGCAACCTGGTCGTCGCCGACATCCGCGACCAGCAGCGCCTCGACGAGGTCTTCACCGAGCACCGGCCGCAGGTGGTGTTCCACGCGGCCGCCCTCAAACACCTGCCGCTGCTGGAGATGCACCCCTCCGAGGCCCTCAAGACCAACATCATCGGCACGTACCAGATCCTGCAGACCGCGCTGCGGCACGGCGTGGACCGGCTGGTGAACATCTCCACCGACAAGGCCGCCGAACCGGTCAGCGTGCTCGGTTACTCCAAGCGGATCACCGAACGCCTCACCGCCGCCGCCGACGAGGCGGCCCGCGGCACCTACTGCAGCGTCCGGTTCGGCAACGTGCTGGGCAGCCGCGGCTCGGTGCTGACCGCCTTCGCCGCGCAGGTCGAGGCCGGCGGCCCGATCACCGTCACGCACCCCGAGATGACGCGCTACTTCATGACCGTGCAGGAGGCCGTGCGGCTGGTGGTCCAGGCCGGCGCGATCGAGAGCTCGGGTGAGGTGCTGGTGCTCGACATGGGCGAGCCGGTGCGCATCCACGACGTGGCCCGCCGGATCGCCGACGCGGCCGAGCGGCACATCCAGATCGTCTTCACCGGGCTGCGGCCGGGGGAGAAGCTCGCCGAGGTCCTGCTCGGGCCGGACGAGCCCGACCACCGCCCGCACCACCCGCTGATCTCGCAGGCGCCGGTGCCGCCGCTGGACGGCGCGGTGCTGTCGCTGCTCGACCCGGCGGCGCCGCGCGAGGACCTGATCGCGGTGCTGCGCTGGCTGGCCGAGAGCCCGGCGCTGTCCCCGGCCCGGGTGGCCCAGGCGCCGGTTGCGCTCAACCGCACCGGGCGCAACCGCAACAAGACCACCGCCGCGTAGCGGCAACCAGGCTCGAAGGGAGCACGCATGCGGGTCGTCATCGCCGGACAGGGGTACGTGGGGCTGCCGCTGGCCGTCCGCGCCGCCCAGGTCGGCCACTCGGTGGTCGGCTTCGACGTCGACGCCGAACGGATCAAGCGGCTCGCCGCCGGCGAGTCCTACGTGGACGACGTCGGCTCGGCGGCGCTGCAGGAGATCCTCGACGCAGGCACCTTCCAGCCCTCGTCCGACCCGCGTTCCTGCGCCGGCTTCGACGTCGCGGTGATCGCGGTGCCGACCCCGCTGCGCGAGGGTACGCCCGACCTCAACTACATCGAGCAGTCCGCCCGCACCCTGGCCCGTTACCTGCGTCCCGGCGCCACGGTCGCGCTGGAGTCGACCACCTACCCGGGCACCACGACCGACCTGGTCGCCCCGCTGCTGGAGGAGGGCTCCGGGCTGATCGCCGGCGTCGACTTCCATCTCGGCTACAGCCCGGAGCGCATCGACCCGGGCAACCGCACCTGGAGCCTGGTCACCACCCCCAAGGTCGTCTCCGGCATCAACCCCACCTCGCTGGCGCACGTCCGGGCCTTCTACGACTCGGTCGTGGAGCACACCGTGCCGGTCTCCGACCCCAAGGTGGCCGAGCTGGCCAAGCTCATGGAGAACACCTTCCGGCACGTCAACATCGCGCTGGTCAACGAGCTGGCGGTGTTCGCCCACGAGCTCGGGATCGACGTCTGGGAGGCGATCGAGGCGGCGTCCAGCAAGCCGTTCGGCTACCTGCCGTTCGTGCCCGGCCCGGGGGTCGGCGGGCACTGCCTGCCGATCGACCCGTCGTACCTGTCCTGGCGGGTGCAGCGGACGCTGGGCCAGAGCTTCCGCTTCGTCGAGCTGGCCAACGACATCAACAACCACATGCCGGACTACGTGGTGCGGCGCCTGGTCGCCGCGCTCAACCAGCGGCGCAAGGCGGTCAACGGCTCGACCGTGCTGCTGCTCGGGCTGGCCTACAAGAAGAACACCGGCGACGCCCGCGAGTCGCCGGCCCGCCGGGTCGCCTCGCTGCTGCTGGACATGGGCGCGGAGGTCCGCGCCGCCGACCCGCACGTGGTCGAGGACGGCCACGTGGACCGGCGGGTGGTGCGGGTCGCCGCGACCGCGGACCAGCTCGCCGCGGCCGACGCGGTGCTGCTGCTCGCCGACCACGACAGCTTCGACCTGGACCTGGTCGTCCAGCACGCCGGCTACGTCCTGGACACCCGGCACCGCGTCACCGGACCGAACGTCGAGTCGCTCTAACCGTCAGGAGTCGCCGTGCTTGGGGAAGGTCTCAACAGACTGGCCGCCGCTCTCGCTCTCGTCCTGCTGTCGCCGGTGATACTGGTGATCGCGGCCTGGATCCGGATCGCCGACGGCCCGGGCATCCTGTTCGTGCAGGACCGGGCCGGGCTCGGCGGCGTGCCGTTCCGGATGCTCAAGTTCCGCACGATGGTGCACGACTCGGTCGCGCTGAGCGCCGAGCTCGGCATCACCGACCCGTTCGGCCTGGTGGAGAACGACCCGCGGATCACCCGCTGCGGCGCCTTCCTGCGGCGCACCAGCCTGGACGAGCTGCCCCAGCTGGTGAACGTGCTGTGCGGGCAGATGCGGCTGGTCGGGCCCCGCCCGGACGTGCTGCCACAGGTCGCGCACTACTCCGCCGAGGACGCCCGGCGGCTGGAGGTCAAGCCCGGCATCACCGGCTGGGCTCAGGTCAACGGCCGCGACGACATCGACTGGCCGCAGCGGTTCGCGCTGGACCGCTGGTACGTCGACCACCGGTCGCCGGCGCTGGACCTGCGCATCCTCTGGCGCACCGTGGCCACCCTGCACCGCGGCGAGCCGCCGGTGCACATCGACGAGCTCAACATCCAGCGGGCGGCCGAGGATGTCCGACGTGCGGCCTGAGATCGGCTCCGAGTTCCCCTGGGACCCGGCGGCCCTCGCGGCCACGCCGGATCCCCTGCTGCCGCACCGGTACGAGCTGTTCGCCACCGCCTGCGGGGCACTGAGCACACTGTTGCGCCGGCTGGCACCATGGGGCCGGCTGCACGTGCCGTCGTTCTTCTGCATGGGCGTGGCCGAGGCGCTGTCGGCGTACGTGCCGATCGCCTGGTACCGCCACCTGCCGGACGGCCGCGGACCCCGGCTGGAGACGCTGCGCGCCACGACCGGCGACGTGGTGCTGGCGCAGAACCTGTTCGGCCGTGACCAGCAGCAGCCGTGGGACGCCTGGATGCGCGCGCACCCCGGCATCACCGTGGTGGAGGACCACTCGCACGACCCGTTCAGCGCCTGGGCGCGGGCCAGCACCGCCCCGTACGCGGTGGCCTCGCTGCGCAAGACGCTGCCGCTGCCGGACGGCGGTCTGCTGTGGTCGCCCCGCGGTCTCGACCTGCCCCGCCCGCGCGGCCCGGAGAGCCCCGGCGCCCACCTCAAGCTCGCCGCGATGCTGCTCAAGCAGGCCTGGCTCGACGGCCGGCCGGTGCCCAAGGAGGGCTTCCGCGCCCTGCAGCAACGCGGCGAACAGACCCTGCTGGGCAGCGCCGGCCCGGCGATCACGCTGACCCGGACGATGCTGCCGCTGCTGGACCTGGCCGGGCTGCGCGCCACCAGCACCCGCAACGCGCACGCGCTGATCGGCGCGCTGGCGGTCCGCAGCCCCGGCTGGCAGGTCCTGACCGGAGGCTCGGCGGCGTCGGCGCCGTTCCGGGTGCAGCTGCTCTGCGGCTCCGAACCGGTCCGCGACGCGCTGCTGGCCCACCTGGCCGGGCACGGGATCTTCGCACCGGTGCACTGGCGGCAGGACCGCCACGGGGTGTGGAGCGGCGACGAGGAAGCCGCCGACCTGGCAGCCCGCATCCTGACCGTGCCGGTGGACCACCGCTGCGACCCGGCCGACGTGCACCGGATCGCCGAGGTGCTCGGCACCTTCGCCGCCGCGCCGGCCACAACCCGCCCGGGAGCGTTCGCGAGCTAGGATTCTGCTGGTCGCCTTGCGCAGACAGGACGGTCGTGTTTCGCCGACGGGATGGACTGGGGCCATGGCGGACATGGGTGATCCGGCCGGCATTCCGCCAGCGGTGGAGGTCGGGCCCACCGTCGCGCGCGAGCTCGTGCGTCTGCGCCTCAAGGAGCTCCGCGAAAAGAGCGAGCTGAGCATGACGACCGTCGCCACCCACACCGGCTGGTCGATATCCAAGCTCACCCGCGTCGAAAAGGGCGACGTCACCGTCCAGCCCCTCGAGGTCCGGGCGCTGCTGTCCTACTACGGCGTCGCCGACCAGGACGAGGTCGCCGCGCTCGCCGGCCTCTCCCAGGCCTCCCGGGCCCGCCAGTGGTACAGCGAACACCGATTGGCCGGCGATTTCCGGCGCTTCGTGGGATATGAGAACGAGGCCGCCACCATCAATATCTGGCAGCTTCTGTTCATTCCCGGGCTGCTGCAGACCGAGGAATACGGACGGGCGATCACCGCCTTGGCGATGCGCCGCAGCCCGACCGACAAGGAGGTGCTGGCCCGGGTCAAATTGCGGATGGACCGGCAGCGCGCCTTCCGGGAGCGGCGGCACCGGCCCGACCCGCCGCGGATCGTGGCGGTGATCGACGAGGCGGTGCTGCGGCGCCCGGTCGGCGGCCCGGAGGCGATGGGCCGCCAGCTCGACCACCTGGCCGCGCTGGCGGCGGACACCTCGGTGTACACGGTCGGGGTGGCCCCGCTGGAGCTGGTGCACCATTCCGGGCTCGGCGGCACCTTCGAGCTGCTGCAGCTCGGCAAGAGCCACCCGGACGTGCTGTTCGTCGAGGCCGCGGCCGGCCACGACACGCTGACCACAGAGCCGGAGACGACCAAGTTGTTCCGCAACATCATGCAGGACCTGCTCGACCACGGCCGCACCGGCGACGAGGCGGTGGAGATGATCCGGTCGGCCCGCGCCGCCCTGCCTACGCCCTGACCGGCGACCCGCCGGGCCCCGTCCCCGCCGGGTGGCCGCACGGCCGGGAAACGATGTTGCCGAGTGGGCGGCGGTGTTGCAGGCTGCGTCGATGCCCCTCACCCCCGCTCCGCACGTCGCCCTGGTGACCGGTGCCAACCACGGGATCGGTGCGGCCACTGCCGAGGCCCTCGCCGCGCGTGGTTGCGCCGTGGTCTGCGCGTACCGGTCGATCCAGGATCCGGTGGATCCGGCCGTGCCGGATGCCTACCGGCGCAACCGGGCGCGGACCGCCGACGCTGTTGTAGCCGCGATCCGCGAGCGCGGCGGGGCTGCCCTCGCCGTCGACGAGGATCTCACCGATCCGCGGGCGCCGCGGCGGCTGTTCGACCGGGCGGAGGCGGCCTTCGGGCCGGTTGACATCCTGGTCAACAACGCGACCGGCTGGGTGCAGGACACGTTCAGCCCGCGGGTCGTGGACCAGCACGGCCGGGTGATGCAGCCGGTCACCGAGGCCACCTGGGCGCCACAGTTCGCCGTCGACGCGATGGCGCCGGCGCTGCTCATCGCCGAGTTCGCCCGCCGGCATGCCGCGCGTGGGGCGACCTGGGGGCGGATCATCGGCCTCACCTCCGGCGGCGCGCTGGGCTTTCCGGAGGAGGTCTCGTACGGCGCGGCCAAGGCAGCGCAGACGAGCTACACGATGTCCGCCGCCGTGGAGCTGGCCGAGCTGGGCATCACCGCCAACGTCGTGCATCCACCGGTGACCGACACCGGCTGGGTGACCGACGCGGTCCGCGAGTTCGTGGCGGGCAGCACCGCCCACGTGCACGTCGCCACGCCGGCCGAGGTGGCCGAGGTGATCGCCTACCTGGCGTCGGAGGCGTCCGCGCTGATCTCCGGCAACGTGATCACCCTGCGCTGAGGGCGGGCGGGGTCACGGCTCGGGTCGCAGCCCCGCGGTGCGCAGCGCGACCTGGCAGGCCCGCAGCTCGACGTCGGTGTAGGCGAGGAAGAAGACCGTGCCGATGCGGGTCGCCGCGGCCGCGCTCAGGTAGTTGCGGGCCGCGTGGATCAGCTGCGTGGCCGTCCGGCGCAGGTCGCCGCCGGCGCTGCCCGCACCGAGCAGCGGGAAGAGCACGGTGAGCCGGTCGCCGTCCGGTGTCTCGAGCTTCTCCGCGGCCTGCAGCGCGTTGGTGATGCACCGGCTGACCTCGTTCATCTGGTGGAAGCCGGAGCCGGGCTCGCCGTACACGGCGGCGACGTGCAGCAGGTGCCGGACGCCGTTGCGCCGGTGCAGCTCTCCCGGGCCGGTGACCACCACGGAGCCCGGCTCCACCGGCCGGTGTGCGGCGACCCTGGCCGACAGCTCGTGCTGGATCAGGTCCTCCGCGATGCGTCCCCGGGGATCGTGCCGGGCGCCCTCGTACCGGATGATCGCCGAGACGGAGAACTCGTGCACCCGGGCCATCTCCATCTCGGTGTTCTCCGAGTTCACCCAGACGTCGGCGCACCGGACCTGCCGGATGTCGCCGGTCACCACCGCGAGCCGCCGGGGTGCCCCGGCGTCGGCGGTGCGCACCGGGTAGTACGTGATGTCCTGCATGGTCAGGACCCGGCCGCGGGCCTTGCCGAGCCGGTCCGCGATGGAGTCGGCCGTGTGCTGCTCGCGCCGGTGGCGGTCCCACAGCCGCAGGAGCCGTTTGTGCTCGCGTTCCCATTCCCGGAGGTCGGTGGTGATCTCCATAGTGGTCTGGTGGGCGTGCGCGTACGTCGCGCACTTGCGCACGAACGCCTCGACGAACCGCCAGCTCGGTGGCCTGGCGATCTTCCCGCTGAGGGTGGCGAAGATGTGCGCCCGGCGCAGCGGGATCGACTTGTCCGCGGCCAGCGACATGACCGTGGGCCCGCCCGCCTCGTTGCGCAGGTCGCGCAGGAGGCCGCAGAAATCGCGCAGGGCCGTCGCCGGATCGGTGCCGGAGATCCTGAGGCTCATGGGGTCCTCGCCGTGTCCGCGGCCGGACGGCGCCGGACTCGTCTGAGCTGGGACGAACCCGCCGGCGTCCGGAGTTGGTCTGTTGGACTTGTGCGGTGCCGGTGGCGCGAATCAGTCTCGATACCGGTTCCCGACTGATCACCCTGGCCTTGCGGCTCCCCGCACGGAAGAGCCTAGTCGGTGTCCGTCCGGGCCGCCCGCGACCGTTCCGAGGAGGACGTGTGACCACGGTGCTGAAACCGCCACCCCGGCGGCTCAGGACGAGGGAAGGGACACCCGAGCGCCGTACCGTGGATCAGACGCTGTGCGCGGCGGCTCATCTGGTGGAGGGCTTCGCCGACTACACCTTCCGGATCATGAACGGGCGCCCGCAGGCGGGTGCGCCCTCGCTCACCGAGGACCCGGTCGCCCTGCTGCGGCACGCCGGCGCGGCCCGCCGGCTGCGGCGGTTCCGCGACGCGCTCTGCTGCCTGATCGCGTTCTCGGTGGGCGGCCTGATCCTGGTACGGCTCACCGCCGAGCTCGGGCTGCTCCGGGCGAGCCTGGTGCTGGCCCTGACGATCGCCGGCTGGGCCGGCCGGCGGCAGGTCAAGCGCGCGCTCCGGGCGTGGTTCACGTGGGCCTGGCGCAACGGCCGGGACCGGCACCGCAAGGGACCGCTGCGGTGGCTGGCCGCGACGGCGCTCCTCGCGGCGCTCGCGGCCGGGCTCGTGCTGGCCCAGCCGGTGCTGTGGACCTGCGTGGCCGTCGCGCTGACCGGGCTGGCGCTCGGCTGGTTCGTCGTGGTCGGCGAGTCGGCCTGGGCCCACCGCCGCGCGGCCGCCGTCCTGGCTGCGGGCGCGCCACCGGCCCGGCAGCTGGCCGCCCGGCTGAACGGCGAGCTGGAACGGCGGGTCGGGCAGCTCGCCACGGCCAACGTGGTCGCGTACAGCGAGTCACGGGCCGCCGCGCCGTTCGTCGGCAACGGCTTCATCGTCCGGCCGTGGAAGACCGACATCGACGTGACCAAACGCGCGGCGGGCACCGAGGACTCGTTCGAGCTCTTCGACATCGTGGACTTCCACGAGTGGCTGGAGGCGCAGTTCGCGATCGAGAACGCGGTGGAGAGCTCGGCCGCCCGGCAGCTGACCGCCGGGCACCGCCTCTACGTCGACGGCCGGAAGATCGCCTGGGAGTCGGACCTGGTGGCGGCCGAGCAGCCGCTGCCCCGCTCCCGGGTCGACTGGGAGTACCTGGCCCGCGAGCTCCGGCAGTCCGACCGGGCTGAGGACCGGCGGGTCTACTTCTACGTCCAGGAGGTCTGCCGGGGCGGGGACATCGCGGTGTGCATCCTCGTCCGCCCGCTGCTGCAGGGCGGCACGCTGTCCATCGAGTTCGTGCCGCTGGTCATCCCGCCGATCCAGCCCGACGTGCGGGCCCTGATCGACACCGTGCCGATCCGGCTGCGGGACCAGTGCGGCCGGGCGATCCGGATCTGGACCAGGCACACGCCCGCGGCGGTGTTCGGCAGCCCGCTGCGCTGCGCCGCGTCGGTCGCCGAGTGGCTGCACCGGCTGACGCAACGCAGCCGCTGGCGGCTGGCGGCCCGGTACGGCTGGTTCTACGACCTCGGCGCCGTGATGTCCGTCCGCGAGGGCGTCTGCTGGGCGGACCCGGACGAGCTCGACCACTTCGTGATCCGCGACCTCATCCGGATCAACGACCGGCTGCGGGACCGGCTGATGACCTCGATCAAGGCCTATCTCCGCGAGCACGGCATCGACGTCGAGCAGTTGGCGACCGGACTCGCGATCACCAACATCCAGAACTGGAACGTCGGCAACGTCCGCGCCGACATGGTCGGTTTCGGCAACAGCAACACCTTCGGGGACAAGGGGCAGGCATGACGACCGACCAGAACTTCACGATCCACGGCGACGTCCATGCGAACCGGTTCGTCAGCGGGAACCACAACGTCATCGAGGGCGACCGGCTGGCATCGGCCCCCGGCACGGCCGGAGCCGGGCCGGTGTTCGGGGTCGTGACGGCTCTGCCCGAGGAGTTCGCGGCCGTCCGGGCGGTGCTCGACGACCCGCGCCACCCGCACACGGTCGCCGGCGACCGGGCCCTGTACGTCCGGGGACGGCTGCCGAGCCGGGCGGCCGACCGGCCGCACGAGGTCGTGCTCACGCTGCTCGGCGACACCGGCAACACCGCGGCGGCGGAGGCGTGCGCCAACCTGATCCGCAGCTTCCCGTCCGTGGACACCGTGGTGATGTGCGGGATCGCCTGCGGGGTGCCCCGGCCCGGGCACCCCGAGCGGCACGTGCGGCTGGGCGACATCGCCGTGGCGACCTGGGGCATCGCCGACTACGACCACGTGGTCGAGACCGACGCCGGCCGGCGCCCGCGGCAGTCCTTCCCGCTGCCGTCCCCGCAGCTGGTCCGGCTCGCGCGGTTCCTCGCCGCGGTGGAGATCGGCGGGGAACGGCCGTGGGACAAGTGGGTGGACGTCGCGCTGGCGCCCCTGCCCGGCTACGCGCGGCCCGCGGACAGCACGGATGTCGTCGGCGACCCCGACGACGCGGGTCGCACGGTCGCGCACCCGCCGGCCGACGCGTCCGGTCACCTCCCGGGCCTGCCCAAGGTGCACCTCGGGATGATCGGCAGCGCCGACCGGTCCCTGCGCAGCGCGAAGGTGCGCGACGCGCTGGCGGAGTCGCACCGGATGATCGCCCTGGAGATGGAGGGCAAGGGCATCGGCAGCGCCGGGTTCGCCGGCGGACTCGAATGGTTCGTGGTCCGCGGGATCAGCGACTACGGCGACGCCCGTACCACCCGTCGCTGGCGCGGCTACGCGTCCGTGGTCGCCGCCGCCTACGTGCGGGCGCTGCTCGCCGAGTGCCCGCCGCTGAGCCCGCGCGGCGGACACCCGCAGGCCACCGGCGAGGCGCGACGCGAGGGCCACCTATAATTTCGGACTCATGCGGCTTCAGGTGGGTTGTGCGATGTGGTCGCTCAAGTCCTGGCAGGGGCGGTTCGTGGCGCACCCGCTGCCGGCCGGTGAGCGCCTGCGGGCGTACGCCGGCTGGTGCACCGCCGTCGAGGGCAACACCACCTTCTATGCCACGCCGGCCCGGGACACCGTGGTCTCCTGGGCCGAGCAGACCGAGCCCGGCTTCCGGTTCGTGCTCAAGCTGCCGAAGGTCGTCACGCACGAGCGCCGGCTCGCCGACGTCGACGACCCGCTGCGGATCTTCCTGGACGCGATCGAGCCGCTCGGCCCGCGGGCCCACGCGCTCTGGATCCAGCTGCCGGGTTCGTTCACCCCCGCCGACGTGCCGGTCCTCGACCGCTTCCTGCGCCGGCTGCCCACCGCCCACCGGTACGCCGTGGAGGTGCGCCACCCGGAGTTCTTCACCGACGAGCGCGCCACGGCCGGGCTGGAACGGGTGCTGGCCGACGCCGGCGCCGAATGGGTCCCGTTCGACACCACGGCGTTCTTCCGGCACCCGCCGACCAGCGACGCCGAGCGCGACGCCTGGACCAAGAAGCCCCGGATGCCGCGCCGTTCGCGGGCGCTGACCGATCGGCCGATCGTCCGCTACCTCGGCCGGGACGCCACGGCGGAGACCGTCGAGGGCTGGCAGCACTGGGTCGAGGTGACCGCCGGCTGGCTGCGCGAGGGCCGCTCGCCGACCGTGTTCGTGCACACCCCGGACAACGCCGACGCCCCGCTGCTGGCGCGCCGTTTCCACGCCGAGGTCCGGGCCCGGGTGCCGCGGCTCGAGGCGCTGCCGGTGCCCGCGCCGATCGGGCCGCTGACCCTGTTCTGAGACGGCGGCGCGGGCCCGGCCGGTCTAGAATTCCGCCGACGCACTCAGCCGCGGGGGCCAGCGATGACCGGTTTTCAGGTGAAGTACCTCGACGAGACGACCTGGCCGGATTTCGCCCGGCTGGTGGAGGGCCAGAACGGCGTGTGGGGCGGCTGCTGGTGCATGGGCTTCCACGCCGACGGCCTGGCCCGCGGCACCACCGCGGCGCAGCACCGGGCCGCCAAGCAGGAACGGGTCCGGCAGGGCACCACCCACGCGGCCCTGGTCTACGACGGCACCGACTGCGTCGGCTGGTGCCAGTACGGCCCCACCGACGAGCTGCCCCGGATCAAGCACGGCCGCGCCTACCAGGCCGGCCTCGACACCCTGCCGGAGTGGCGCATCACCTGCTTCTACGTCCACAAGCGACACCGCCGGCAGGGGGTCGCCGCCGCCGCGCTCGCCGGCGCCCTGCGGGAGATCGCCCGGCGCGGCGGCGGGACGGTGGAGAGCTACCCGGAGGACACCGAGGGTCGCAAGCCCTCCTCGTCGTTCCTGCACAACGGCACGGCGGCGATGTTCGAGAGCCAGGGCTTCCGGCGCACCCGCCGGCTCGGCAAGAACCACTGGGTGGTGCGCCGGGACGTCCCGGCGGCCGGATGAACGCGCAGGGGCAGCCGGCGCTGCGGACCACGGCGATCTGGGTCGTGTCCGTTCCGGTCGTGCCGCTGCTGCTGCTGAACGCCTTCATGCTGCTGTGGTTCCTGCCGGAGCTGACCTCCTGGGGCACCGCCGGCAACGAGGGTCACCAGTACCTGTGGCTCCTGGTGTTCGTGCTGACCGGCGCCGCCGCGGTGTGCCTGATCCTGGCCTGGCTGCGGCGGCACCGGTCGGCCCGGTGGTGGCTGTGGCTACTGGCGGCCCCGCTGCTGATCACGGTCAGCCTGCCCGCCATGAACGGCCTCTAGCTCCAGCCTAGAACGTATCTGACGGATCATTGCCGGCATCGATGACCGATCGTTGTCATGTCGTGGCTGGTGATCTGACTGACCGGGACTGGGAACGGCTTGCGCCGCTGCTGCCGAGCATGGACCCGCAGCGTGGTGGCCGGTGGCGTGATCACCGGTTCTCGCGGTGGGAACAGGACGGGACCCGGGCCAGGATCGAGCAGCGTCTGCAGACCGATGCTGACGCCCATCTGCTCGCCGAAGGACGTGGCCGGAGCCTGTTCAGACGGCTCACACCGGGTCAGGCCAGCGATACCAGAGAGTTGGTGCCGCTGTTGGACAACGTTGCGGTGGCCCGGCCCGGCGGTCAGGGCCGGCCCTGCAAGCGGCTTGACCATTTACTCGCGGACAAGGCGTACGGGTCGAAGGCGACCGGCGCTCGTTACGCGCCCGGCGGGTCCCGCACACGATCCCGGGCCGTCGCCACCCGTACGACAAGCTCAAAGACCGTTACGACTTTCGCCATTTCTGGATCACGGTTCTCCCCGTGATCCAGCCTGTAGCCGGGTTCGTCCGGTATGCGCGATTGGCCCTTGGGGGGTGTGTGGAGGCTGAGGGGTCATCTCAGGAGGAAAGGGGTGCCAGTGGTGGACCTTGTAGCGGTGGGGTGTGGCTGGAA
Organism: Actinoplanes sp. NPDC049599; assembly: GCF_044465625.1. Lineage (NCBI taxonomy): Bacteria > Bacillati > Actinomycetota > Actinomycetes > Micromonosporales > Micromonosporaceae > Actinoplanes > Actinoplanes sp. NPDC049599. The sequence goes on along the minus strand of NZ_JBITLX010000019.1, from coordinate 134,296 downwards.
CGTTTTAGCTCATCAAGATCTGCGGGAAGGCTGCCGTAGAGGCTGCGACGGCGATGAATGGCGAAAGTCGACCGACCGGAGCTGACCATGATCCGTCAGATGCGCTCCAGGAAACGCGGGTCCAGGATTCGGGCTCCGCGAAGCCGCTGGTGAACGACGCGAGCATCGGGCGCACGACACCAGGCGCGCCGCGCTGCGGCTCATCCGGCGGGCGCCCGCAACAAAGACATCACCTCCCGGCTGTACCTGAGCGAGGGCACCGTCAAGACTCGCGCCGGCTCAGGATCCGCGACCGCACCCAGTCGCCGCCGGTCAGCCCGGCGTCGTCCCCGAGCCCGTCCGGGCGGGCTCCCGCTGCCGCTCCGGCGTCGCGTTGGCCGGTGCCAGCCTCGGCCGGCGGCGGGCCCGGATCGACCGCCGGGCGCTCAACGCCCATCGCAGCAGCGTGCGCGGCACCGCGTTCTGGGTGGCCAGGTGCAGCACGTAGCGCCACATCGGATACTCGCCGCGCCGGTTCGACAGCGCGTACGAGAACTGCTTGGCCGGCAGGTCCACATAGTCCGGCACCCGCTCGAACCATTCGCTGCTGGCCTTGGCCGCGCGTTGCAGCGGGGCCAGCGCCGTCTTGCGGCGGTGTTCGTAGCGTTCCAGCGCCACCGCCAGGTCGTCGCCGCCGGAGATCGCGTCGGCCAGCGCCATCGCGTCCTGCATCGCCAGCTTGGTGCCCGAGCCGATCGCGAAGTGGGTGGTGTGCGCGGCGTCGCCCATCAGCACCACGTTGCCGTGGTCCCAGCGCTGGTTGGTCAGCCGGCGGTAGTTCTGCCAGCCGGTGCCGCCCGCCTCGGCGCGGTGGTCGATCAGCGGCCGGCCGTCCAGGTGGGCCGCGAAGATCTCCTGCAGGCGGGTGCAGCCCGCGGCCGCGTCCAGCCGGTCCAGGCCCAGCCCGGTCCAGGTCTCCGGCGTGCATTCCACGATGAAGGTGCTGGTCTCGCCGTCGAACGGGTAGGCGTGGTACCAGATCCAGCCCGCCGAGGTCCGCTCGAAGCCGAACGTGAACGTGTCGAAGACGTGCGGCGTGCCGAGCCAGATGTACTTGTTGCGGCCCACCTCGATCTCGGCGCCGAAGTGCTCCGCGTACCGGTCGCGGATGCGGCTGCCGGCGCCGTCGCTCGCCACGACCAGGTCGGCGTCGGGGACCTCGGTCAGCTCATCGCGGAACCGGACGTCGACACCCAGCTCCCGCGCCCGGGCGGCGAGGATGTCCAGCAGCTCGCGCCGGCCCAGGCTGAAGCCGTACCCGGCGAGGTGGGTGACGGCCTTGCCGGTGGCGCGGACCTCGTAGGAGTCCCAGCGGCAGGCCGCCTGCGAGATGCGCTCGGCGCTGACCGGGTCGTAGCGGAACAGGTCGTCGAGCAGGTCGTCCCAGAAGACCACACCCCAGCCGTACGTGACGCCGGCCGGGTTACGTTCCAGCACGGTGATCTCGTGCGCGGGGTCGGCCAGCTTCGCCAGCACCGCGAAGTACAGGCCGGCGGGGCCGCCGCCGACGCAGGTGATGCGCATGCCGAGCTCCTAACGGTAGGGCGGGAAGGTGCCGGACCGGTCGTCCGGGTCGGCGCCGGGCCGGTGGCCGGTCACCAGCGAGCGGTACGCGACGGGGTCGGCGACCACCCGCCAGGTGTGGAACGCGTGCCGGCCCGGCGAGAAGCCCGCCTTGTACGAGAACAATGAGTCGTTGCTGCCGCCCTTGCCCCCGCCGAGGTGGAACACCCGGTCGCCGTGGCTCTTGCACCAGCGCCGCACCTCGTCGTAGAGCAGCTCGTCGGCGTAGCGTCGGGGCGCCCGCCGGGTGGACGACAGGTAGCCGGTGGCGATGCCGTGGTGGGTGAAGAACGTGTTGCCGCCGACCACCTCGTCACCCTCCAGCGCGACGGCCAGGTGCATCCGGTCGCCGACGGCGTCGTGCAGGGCGGCCAGGTGCTCGCGGGTGACGAAGTAGTACGACGTGGCGCCGACCCGGCGCATGTTGTCGTGGTAGACCTCCACCCACTCGCCGAGCCGGTCCCAGTCGTCGAAGACGATCCGGGTGCCGGCCCGGCGCGCCCGGTTGATGTGGTTGCGGTGGTCGCTGCGGGTCTGGCTCCACATCTCCTCGAGGTCGACCGTCAGGTCCATCGAGACGGTCTCGCCGTGCCGCACCAGCGTGCCGAACTGCTCCAGAGTGGACAGTGGCGCGGCCAGCAGCGGGTGCATCCGGACGAACGCCGTCACGATGCCCTCGGCGCGCAGCGTCTCCAGGAGCGCGGCGCAGGCCCGCTGCCAGAAGCCGGCGTCGCCGCTGCCGATCGGGCCGGGATAGCCGTACGGCGACAGCGCGTCGCGCAGGTCCGAGCCCGGCACGTCGCGCAGGATCAACGGCAGCAGCAGCCGGTGGCCCGGCTCGGCGTAGGAGAAGGCGGTCGGCGTGCCGCCGTACAGCTTCGCGTCGAGCTCGACGTACGCCGGTTCGTGGTACATGTCGTGCGGGGTCTGCTGCAGCGCCTCCTTCCACTCGCGCGCCGCGGGTTCCAGCAGCGAAGCCTTCACGGTGATGCCTCCCTTACGACCGCAGGATCCGGGCGTTGAGCGCCATGTTGGCGGCGAACTGATCGTTGACCACCTCGTGCCGTTCCAGCCGCAGCTGCACGGCGGTGTCGTAGCGGCCCAGCTTGACGAAGCCGTCGGAGAACCACCCGTTGTCGGCGCCGGTGCCGTCGACGTACGCGCGGTAGATGCTGCCGCCGGGCCAGATCACCTTGGTCAGCAGCGCCCCGAAGGCCGCCATGTCGTCCCGGGTCCACGGCCGGCCGCGGTCGCGCGCCTCGACGACGTACGCCATGACGCCGTTGCCGTGGCTGACGTCCTGCCCGGGCCGCCGGGCCGAGCCCCAGACGTCGCTCCAGAAGTACGCGGTGGGTTCGACGGGGTGGCGCCGCAACTGCCCGCGCAGGCTCGCGCCGCTGCCCGGCAGGTGCAGGTCGATGTTGCCGACCACCTCGAGGTACCGCGCGCGGCGGGCCGGATCGGCGGTGATCCGGGACAGGTGCAGCCCGATCAGCGCCCAGTGCGCCGCCATGTGGGTGCGCTCGCGGTAGATCGTCTCGCCGGCGCCGCGGGCCAGCCACTTGGCGAACACGTGCGTCTCGGCGAAGTCCAGCAGCCGGTCGTAGCGGGCGCGGTAGTCCGGGTCGGCGCGGACCGCCGGGTTGTCGCGCATGGCGACCAGCAGCGCGGTCCCGTACCGCCAGAAGTAGCTCTCGTAGAGCGGCACCTCGTCGCCGCCCTGCCCGGTCTTGCTCGACGCCCAGCCGCGGTAGTCGTCGCGGAAGGTGCTGGCGCGCAGGTCGGTCGAGGGCCGGGCGGAGCCGGCCACGTTCTCGGTGAACTCCAGGGCGCGGTCGAGGTAACGGCGCTCGCCGGTGGCGCGGAACATCGCCACGCACGCGTCCAGCGAGTAGGACAGGTCGTAGTGGTCCCAGCTGTCCGCCGACCGGCTCAGCGGCAGGCTGTTCGCGTACTGGTAGTCCCAGCTCTGCTCGAACACCGCCGCCCAGTGCGCCACGGTTTTGATCTCGGCCCGGCTCGGCGGGGCGGCCGGCGCCGCCGGCAGCGGCTGCATGATCGTCGGTACGTCGGCGCGTGGCGGTGCGCTCGCGGCGGTCAGCGAGGCGAGGCCGAGCAGCAGCACCGCCCGCCGGCCGATTCTCAGGTGGTCGGTGGTCATCGCGGCACCGGCTCCCGGTCCGGCACGGGCGGCGTGCTGGTGGCCGGCAGCGCCGGGGCCACCGCGGCCGCCGCGGCCATGGCGGCGAACAGCCAGGCCAGCCGGGCGTCGTAGTAGTCGCCGGAGAACAGGCTGCTCAGCCCGACGAAGACCGCGGCGGCCACGGCGAGCCCGGTGGCCTGGGGGCGGGCGCCGCCGCCGCGCACGGTCCGGGCCCAGAGCACGATCGCGGCGGTCAGCAGCCCGATGCCGATCAGGCCGCCCTCCGCCGCGACGCCGAGGACATAGTTGTGCGGGTACTCGACGGCCTGGTTGACGCCGATCAGGCCGTAGAAGCCGTCCAGCCCGGCGCCGCCGATGGGGTGCTCGACGGCGATCCGCCACGCGGCCGCCCAGATGTCGGTGCGGTCGGACAGGTAGCGCTGCTGCACGGTCTGCTCGACGAACCGCTCCTGGAACAGGTCGGTGAACGCCGGTGGGGCGAACGCCCAGATCGTGGCCGTGGCGAGCACCAGCACGACGCCGGCGGCGACCACCGGGCCGGTCCGCAGCCGGCTGCGGATCTTGAACAGGGCGGCGACGCCGACGGCCACCCCGGCCAGCAGCCCGGCCCGCGACCCGCTCAGCACCGCGGCCAGCAGGAACAGCGGGATCACCAGCAGCGGCAGGATCCGGCGGGTGCACAGGTACAGGGCCACGGCGCTGATCACGCCGAGGATCTCGATCCGGACGAAGACGTTCGGGCCGCCGCCGAACGCCGAGTAGCGGCCCTGCTCGCCGGGGCCGTTGATGAACAGCGCGGCGAGGGCGAAGACGATCGCCGCGACGAAGAACAGCAGGAACGTGGTGCGGACGACCACCGTGGGGTCGCCGAGGGTGTACACGTAGTACGCCACGGTGAGCACGCCCAGCAGCACCAGGTCGAGCGTCTGCGGGCCGACCCGCGAGGCCGACGGCGCCCACAGCCCGGAGGCGATTTGGAACAGGAAGAACAGCAGCGTCACCACCAGCCAGCCCTCGCGCCGGCGCCCGCCCGGCGCCCGGGGCCGGCGGGCGACGTCGACGGCGAGCACGACCAGGGCGATGAGCAGCCCGATCACCCGCAGGTCCACCCAGGCCAGGTCGAGGAAGCCGGCCCGGTCCAGGGTGAACCGCCCGCCGATGGCGACCAGGATCAGCACCAGGGCGGGGGCGAGGAAGACCCGCGGGCTGCGCAGCCAGCTCATGCCGGCTCCCGTCCGGCCCGGTCCCGGGTGAGCCGGCTGGCGACCAGGGCGAAGAGCAGGCAGGAGCCGTAACCGAGCAGCGAGCCGTACGCGGCGCCGAGGATGCCGTACGGCGGGATCAGCAGCAGGTACGCGGCGAAGCTGATCGCGAAGCCGGTGATCTCGGCGGCGGACACCAGGGCGCTGTGCCCGCGGGCGATCAGCAGGCCCAGGCTGATCCGCGAGACGGCGTAGAGGCCGGCGGCGGCCACCAGCGGCAGCACCACGACCTTGGCGGGGGCGTACTGCGCGCCGAACAGCGGCACGATGAGCAGGTACAGCGCGCCGGCCGCGAGCGGGGCCACCACCAGGCAGTAGACGGCCGCGGCGGTGACGATCGGGCGGGTGTCCAGGGCGCCCTCGCGGTGGGTGGCCCGCCACTTGCCGAGCCGGGAGTCCGCGTACGCGCGCAGCGGCCAGGCCAGCAGCTCGGTCATCGTGGCGACGGCGGCGTACAGGCCGAGGGCGGAGGTGGAGGCCAGCACCGGCAGCGCGAGGCGGTCGGCCCGCAGCATCGCCATGTTCGACAGCGCGGCCGGGAAGAGCGCCAGCCCCTCCCGCCGGACGGTGCGGTTGTGGGCCAGCGGCGGGGCGGCGGGCGCCGGCAGCCGCAGCCACACGATCAGGTAGGCCAGCGTGGGCACCGCACCGGAGATCAGGTAGGCGAGGATCCACACCGCCGGGTGGGTGGCGCCGGCCACGAACAGGGTGACCAGCAGGGCCAGCAGCAGCAGGGACTCGATGATGCGGGCGTACAGGAAGTCGCGCACCCGTCCGACGCAGATCGCGATCGCCCGGGTCGCCAGGCTGGTGGCCTCGGCGGCGGCGTAGCCGACGATCAGCGCGATGATCAGCGTGCCGGGATCGAGCCGGTCCGGGGCCAGCACGGCGAAGCCGGCCGCGACGGCCAGCGTCAGGCCGCCGGGCACGACGAGCAGCCGGGCGTAGGCCCGCACCGCGGCGGCGGGCGTGACGGCGTGGTAGCTCGCGACGAAGCTGCGTTCGGTGCCCAGCAGCAGCACCTGGGTGGCCAGGTACACCACCTGGAGGATCAGCGCGACCTCGCCGCGGCCGGACGGGCTCAGCGCGCGGACCATCAGCACGTTGGCGGCCAGCGCGACGCCGCCGGTCAGCACCTGCGAGGCGAGCAGCTTGACGTACGGCTCGCGGAGCTGGGCGGTGAGCCAGGCAGCCGGGCGGCCCCGGGGCGCGGCGGCGGTGCCCGCCTGCGGCGTGGCGCGCTCCGCCTGCAGCTCACTCACCGGGCTGCGGCTTCTCGTCCGGGGTGCGCTGCACCGGCAGGTGCGGCGGCTCGGGCCGGGCCGGCTCGTCGGCGGGCTGGGCGACGACGACCCGGGCCTGCCCGCGGATCACCGCCGTGCCGGATTCGTCGCGCGGCTGCTGCTCGGCCTCCTCGGGCGTGCCGACGGTGGCCTTGACCACCTGGGCGCGGCCCCGCACGGTGCCGGGGTGCGGCCGGGCGGCCGCGGGCTCGCCGTCGCCGCCGGCCGGGTCGTCGGCGGTTGCGGCCGGGTCGGCGCCGAACAGCTCGGTGACCAGTTCCGGATCGGACGGTGTGGCCGGCACCACGGGGCTGGGCTGCCAGGAGCCGCCGGTGGGCAGCTTCTTCGGCAGCGCGTTGAGGACGGCGCCGGCGAGCTTGGCGCCCACCCGTTCGAGCAGGTCCATCGAGCGCTCGACGTCGACCGTACGGGTGCGGTTGGCGCGGACCACCAGCAGCGCGCCGTCGGTGACCTTGCTCAGCACCGCCGCGTCGGCGACGCCGTGCAGCGGCGGCGCGTCCACGATCACCACGTCGAAGCGTTCGGTGAGGGCGCGCAGGGCCGCGCTCAGCCGCGGCGAGGCCAGGATCTCGCCCGGGTCGGCCGGCTGCCGGCCCGAGGGCAGCACGGTGAGCCGGCCGTCCAGCGAGTCCTGCAGCACGTCGGGCACGGCGGCCGCGCCGGAGAGCACGTCGGCCAGCCCGCGGCTGGTGTCCAGCGCCAGGTAGCGGCCGACCCCGGGGGTCCGCAGGTTGGCGTCGACCAGCACCACCGAGGCGCCGGTCTCGGCCATGGCGATGGCCAGGCCGCACGCGACGGCGGTGGTGCCCTCCTTCGGCTGGGCGCCGGTGAGCAGCAGCGACGTGCCGCGCTCGGTGCCCTCGTGCAGGCCGGCGAAGTCGGGCAGCAGGCTGCGCAACCGCCGGAACGCCTCGGCGAGCGCCTCGTCCGGGTAGCCGTTGCGCCCGGACCGGCCGCCGAGGGAGATGACGCCGACCGCGCCCAGCCCGAGCCGGCGCAGGTCGTCCTCCTCGGCGACGGTCTTGCGGGTGGCCTCGCGGACCGCGACGGCGACGGCGCCGATCAGCAGGCCCAGCACCGCGGAGAAGCCGATGTTGCGGACCAGGTTGCCGGGCACCCGGGTGGTGACCGGTTGCTGCGCGATGGTGACCGACGGGGTGGGTCCGTCGGTGGGCGCGGCGGCCGGCGGGTCCAGCTGCTTGGCGAGGCTGACCAGCGACGAGGTGGCGGCGGTGACGATGGCCTCGCTGCGCTCGGCGGAGGCGTCGGTGGCCGAGACCACCAGCAGGTCGGTGCCGTCCTGCACCTGGGCGGACAGGCTGCGCTGGACCTCGGCCGTGCTCAGCGGCAGGTCCAGCTTGGTGATCACGGTCTCGGCCACCCGCGGGCCGGTGAGCAGGGCGATGTAGGAGTTGAGCCGGCTCGCCTTGGCGTCCGGGTCGCCGCTGCCGGTGGTCACGAACAGCACCATCGACGAGCGGTAGGCCGGCGCGGCGGTCAGCGTCAGCCCGGCGGCGAGCCCGGCGGCCAGCAGCAGCGGCAGGACGATCCACACCCACCGGCGCCGGCAGGCCCGCACGTACTCACGCAGTTCCACTCTGCTTCTCCCCGATCGTCTGGCCCGCGCGGGCGAGGCCCCGGTGGCGGCCGGCCGCCGACCGTGCCAGGACGGCTTCGAACTGTGCGAAGAGCAGGTCCCGGGAGAACCGCTCGACGGCGAGCCGGTGGGCGGCCTCGCGGGCCTGCTTGAGCCACACCTCGTCGCGCAGGTGCGCGGCCAGCAGCACGCCGGCCCCGTCCGCGTCGTACGGGTCGAGCACCAGCCCGGCGCCGGTCTCGGTCAGCAGGTCGGCCTGCCACCCGCCGTAGTTGACGGCGATCGGCCGGGAGGCGGCCAGCGCGTCGAAGAACTTGTTGGCCGAGTTGTCCCACAGGGCGCGGATCGGCCGGACGAAGCTGGACGACAGCGTGGCGGCGCCCAGGATCACCGGCAGGTCGGCCTTGGGCACCTGCTCCCACATGTGCACGGTGCGGTCGAGCAGCCCGTACTCGGCGGCCAGCCGCTTGGTCTCGTCCCACTCCTTGCCGTGCCCGACGATGAGCACCTGCGCCTCGGCGTCTGTCTCGGCCATCCGGCGGGCGGCCCGGACCAGGTACTCCACGCCGTTGACCCGGCCCAGCGCGCCGGTGTAGACGATCAGCGGCCGGTCGCCGAGCCAGCGGTGCCGCTCCCGGAAGCCCCGCACGGCCTCCGGCGCCACCTCGAACATCGCCAGGTCGGCGGCGTTGGGGATCACCGTGGTGCGGGTGCCGGGCCGGCGCGCGGTGACCCCGGCCGCCATGCCCGGGGAGAGCGCGACGACCTCCTCGGCGCTGCGGTACGCGAGGTTCGCCAGCGCCCCGGCCAGCCACCGGGCAACCGGGTTGCGCAGCACGCCCATCTCGATCGGCACCTCGGGCCACAGGTCGCGCACCTCGAAGACGAACGGCACCCGGCGCAGCTTGGCCGCGAGCACGCCGGGCACCGCGACGGTCAACGGGGTGCTGGTGGCGAACACCAGGTCGGCCTTGAGCACGGTGGCCTTCACCGCCGCCACGATCATGAACTCGGCGAAGGCGCGCAGCCGCTGGGCGAAGGACATGTGGTTGGAGTACGGCACGGAGAACCAGTGCACCTGGATGCCGTCGTCGTCGGTGCGCCGCCAGCCCAGCGACCGCCTGCCGCCGGTGATGTCGGTGGTGATGACGTGCACCTCGTGGCCCCGGGCGACCAGCCGGCGGGCCTGCTCGTAGGAGCGGATCCCGCCGGTCATCGTGGGGTTGCAGTAGTACTGGTGGATGTAGACGATGCGCATGCCGTCCCGGCCCTCTCGCTCGGCGGTCATCGGGCCACCGCGCGGACGGCGGCGACGACGCGTTCCCGGTCGTGGTCGGTGAGCGCGGAGCCGCTCGGCAGGCACAGCCCGCGGCGGAACAGCTCGGCGCTGACCGCGCCGCCGCGCATCACGCAGTCGCGGAACACCGGCTGCAGGTGCATCGGCTTCCAGGCGGGCCGCGCCTCGATGTTCTGCCCGCCCAGGTGCTCGATGATCCGGTCGCGGTCCGCGCCGAACGCCGTCTCGTCGACCAGCAGGCAGCTGAGCCACCAGTTCGGCACGCCGTAGTCGGCGACCGGCATGAAGGTCAGCCCGGGCAGGTCGCCCAGCGTGGCGCGGTAGTACTGGGCGGTGCGCCGGCGGGCCGCGACCAGCTCGCCGAGGCGCTGCACCTGGCCGCGGCCGACCGCGGCGAGCAGGTTGCTCAACCGGTAGTTGTAGCCGACCGCGCGGTGCTCGTAGTGCGGCACCGGCTCGCGGGCCTGGGTGGCCAGGTACCGGGTGCGGTTCGCCACCCGGCCGTCGTCGGTGACGAGCATGCCGCCGCCCCCGGTGGTGATGATCTTGTTGCCGTTGAACGACAGCACCCCGGCCAGCCCGAACGACCCGGCCGGCCGGCCGCGGTAGGTCGCGCCGAGCGCCTCCGCCGCGTCCTCGACCAGCGCGACGCCGTAGCGGTCGCAGGCCTCCAGCAGGGGGTCGTAGTCGGCGCACTGGCCGTACATGTCGACGGCGACGACCGCCCGGGGGAGCTGGCCGCGGCCGGCCCGCAGCCGCAGCTCCTCGGCGACCAGCCCGGGGTCGAGGTTCCAGGAGTCGGCGGTGCTGTCCAGGAACACCGGCCGGGCGCCGAGGTACATGACCGCGTTGGCGGTGGCGGCGAAGGTGAAGGAGGGCACCAGCACGGTGTCGCCGCGGCGGACGCCGGCCGCGGTCAGGGCCAGGTGCAGCGCGGCGGTGCCGCTGCTGAGCGCGACCGCGTGCCGGACCCCGGTCAGCTCGGCCACCTGCGCCTCGAAGGCGTCCAGGTCGGGACCGACCGGCGCCACCCAGTTGGAGTCGAACGCCTCGAGCAGCAGCTTGCGCTCGACCTCGCCGACGTCCGGCGGGGACAGGTAGATGCGCTGCTCAGTCATGGACACGCGTCCGCACGGCCCAGAGCGGCCAGGCCGGGTGCAGGCCCTGGCGCTGGATCCACATCGGGGAGTCGCCCGGGTGCATCGGCGCCCGCAACGTCGTGGCGAAGCTGCGGTAGCCCGCCTCGCGCACGGTCCGCAGGTCGCGGTCGAGGAAATCCACGGCGGGATTGCCGTACGGGGCGGCGAAGTCGCGCACCTCGACGCCGAGCTGGTCCTCGATCTCCTTCTTGGAGTCGAGGATCTCCCGGACCGCGGCGTCGTCGTCGGAATCCGCCAGCCGGGGGTGGGTGACGGTGTGCGAGCCGAAGTGGTGCCCGGCCACCGCCAGGCTGCGGCAGTCGTTCCAGGTGAGGTTGCCGGGCCGGCCGACCAGCCCGGAGGTGAGGAAGAAGGTGGCCGGCACCCGCAGCTCCAGCAGCAGCGGCGAGACGACGTCGCGCCAGCTGAGGTGCCCGTCGTCGAAGGAGAGGCAGAACATCGGGCCGGTCAGCGGGCGGCGCCCGGCGAGCACGTCGAGGGCCTCGTCCCAGGAGACCAGCGGGCCGCGCCGGGCGAACGCGGCCAGGTGCCGGCGCAGATCACCGGCGTACTCGGCGGGCACGTCGTGGTAGAAGGGGAAGTAGAGCCCGGCGGTGGCCGGCAGCCGGCGAAACATCCCGGCCGGGGCCAGGATCCGGCCCTGCACGCGCGGGCGGGCCCGCAGTCTGCTGCGCAGCCCGAGCTCGTTCAGCCGTCGCTTGAATCCGGCCGGCGATGCCATGTCGCGCCACCCCCTGCTGCGTCGGCTCCGGTGTCCCACCCACCCTGACAAATGCGGGCCGGGGTGCGTCAGTAGCAATTGTCATAATGAACATGAAGAGTATTCACATCAATTCGGGAACCGTCCGGACGGTCCTTGCGGAATGGACGGACGGCGGGGCATCATCCGGCACAGGGCCTATTTCTTCCAGCGCCGCCGAGGGGATCTCATGCTGGCACTGCATCGGGTGGAGCCGACGGCTGCGCTCTGGGCCGACCGGGCCACCTACGACGACCGCCTGATCTTCCACACCGAGCAGTGGCTGCGCTTCGTGGCGCAGACCCAGCGCGCCGAGCCGGTGCTCGCCACGGTCACCGACGGCGCGCGTACCGTCGGGCACTTCACCGGGCTGGTGACCAAGCGTTACGGCCTGCGGATTCTCGGCAGCCCGATGGCCGGCTGGACCACCTCCTACGTGGGCTTCAACCTCGCTCCCGGGGTGCCGCGCCGGGCCGCGCTGGCGGCCCTGATGCCGTTCGCGTTCGGCGAGCTCGGCTGCGCGCACCTGGAGATCCGCGACCGCGGCCTGACCGAGCCGGACCTCGAGGGTCTGGGGCTGCGCTGGGCGGCGGCGCCGACCGCGGTGATCGACCTGCGCCCCGATGCCGATGCGCTGTTCGGCGCGATGGCCAGTGCCTGCCGCCGTAATATCCGTAAGGCCGGCAAGTCCGGAGTCGTCATCGAAGAAGCGGATCCGGGCGACCCGGCATTCGCCGGGGAATTCTACAATCAGCTACGCGACGTATTCGCCAAACAAAATCTGGTGCCGACCTATTCGATCGAGCGGGTCCGCGCCCTGATCGGCAACCTGGCCCCGGCGGGCCGGATCCTGCTGCTGCGCGCCCGCGACGGCGAGGGCCGCTGCATCGCCACCGCGGTGCTGCCCTGGCACCACCGCACGATGTACTTCTGGGGCGGCGCCAGCTGGCGCGAGCACCAGCACCTGCGCCCCAACGAGGCGCTGATCTGGCACGCGCTGCGCTGGGCCAAGGAACGCGGCGTGACCGAGTTCGACTTCGTCGGCGGCAACTCCTACAAGGCCAAGTACGGCACCACCGAGGTCCCGGTGCCGTGGGCGCGCCGGTCCCGCTCGCCGCTGGTGGCCGGCCTGCGCGACGCGGCCAAGGAAGGCTTCGCCCTCAAGCAGCGGGCCGTGGCGCGGCTGACCCGGGCCGGCCACTGAGGCCGCCTCCCGCTACTTTCCGTGCCCGCCGGCGGTGTCCCAGCGCCGCAGCACCCCGTCCTGCACGGCGGCCAGCTGACCGGCGGCGCGGTGGTGGCAGGTCGGCACGAAACCCGGCACGCTGCCGGTCCGGTGCCCGGTGACCGGGTCCCAGACCTGCAACCCGCCGGGCGCGGCGGCGTACAGCCGGCTGCGGTCGGCGAAGAGCGCACCGACCGGCCCGGCGAACGTGCTGACCTCGGCCCCGGTGACGACGCTGAAGATGCGTACGCCGTCGAGCATGGCGATGTCGTCGTAGCCGATGCCGCTGACCGCTACCAGGGTGTCGCCGACGAAGCACATCGGGGTGTCCCAGCGGTAGTCGCGCTGGCACAGCGGGCGCCAGGACGGCCCGTCCTCGGACTCCCACACGTTGTCCCGCAGCCACCGCTCCAGGCTCCACGACACCGGCATCCCGACGGGGGCCCAGACCCAGCCGTCGTCGGCGAGCCAGCGTTGGTCGGGCGACAGGTGCAGGCGGCCGTGGAAGTAGTCCAGATCGTGCGCCTGCCGCTGCCCCGCACCGACCGGCTCACGCGCCCGGTCGGTGAGCAGCCGCCCGGACTCGGCGTCGTGCACGTCGAGACGGTTCCAGTCGGTGCGGTGCACGACCACGGCGCGGCCCTCGTGCCGGGCGAAGACCAGCGAGAACGGCACGAGGTTGGTGCGGTAGCTGCCGCTGTCGAGCCGCAGGGTCGTCGTGCCCGGCCGGTGCAGGTCCACGACCCGGCCGTACCGCCCGTAGTCGTTGACGACGGCGGCGAAGCGCCCGCAGTCCGACACGTGCAGCCGCGGCGTCAACGGCCGGCCCGCCCACGGCTGGTAGTCCGGCTCGGCGACGAGCACGCCGGTGGCCAGCACGGCGCACCGGTCCGCGTCGGGATCCAGCTCGGCGATCGTGCCGTCGGCGGTCAGGGCCAGCCAGCCCGGATCCGCGCCGAACGGCGCGAGGTCGATGACCGGCCCGGTCAGCTCCGGCAACCGCCAGTCGACCACGCTACGGTCGACCGCCTCGGGCCGCTCGTCGACGCCCGGCTGCCCCCGCCACGCGGTGAGGCTGCCGTGCTCGGCATCCTCGTCCAGGCGCTGCGCACACCCCTCGCACACCTCAACGAGCGTCACCGGCTTCCCGGCGGCATCACATTGCCCGCAGGCGAGATCGAACTCCAGCCGCCGGCCGGTCAGCAGCCGGACGTGCTCGACACCCTCCCGTACGGGCCGGACCAGATGAGGACACATCCGCGACGGCGCGGCAAACGCGACATGCCCACAAGCCAGCGTCTCCACGCCGCCACGGTAGTACCGCCTGTCCCGCAACCGGACCGGAGCGGCCCCGGTGACCGCGTACCGTCCGACTCCCTGTCAGAGAACCGACCGTGCGGAGGCCCGGGTGCTGTTGGACTGCGCCGCCATGATGTGGCCCGATCCGCGCACCTGACCAAGCTGGACACCGACACCGAGCTCGACGCTTTCCGCGCTGCCGGCCCGTCCTGAACCTCGTAGCATGTGGCCGGTGGGGTGGGAGTCACTCGGGCAGTGGGGTGCAGGCGCCGCCCGCGTCGAACCGCTGACCGGCGGGGTCGCCAACGACGTGTGGAGCGTGCGCGTCAGCGGGCGTCTCGCGGTTGGTCGTCTCGGTGTCCGCAGCGATGCTGATCTGGCGTGGGAGGCCGCGCTGCTGCAACACCTCGACCGGGCGGGTCTGCCGGTGCCCGTGCCGATACCGACCAGCGACGGGCGGCTGTTCGCCGACGGTCTGCTGGTGATGACCTATCTGGAGGGCGGACCGCCCGAGACGCCCGCCGACTGGCGTCGCGTGGCCGGCACGCTCCGGGAGCTGCATCGGTTGACCCGGGGCTGGCCGCAGCGCCCGGGTTGGCGGTCGTCGGCCGATCTCCTGCACGCCGAGACCGGGACGAGGATCGACCTCGGTGCGATGCCCGCTGAGGGTGTCGTTCGGTGCCGAGCGGCGTGGGCGCGGCTTGCCGGGCGGCGGACCTGCGTCGTCCACGGCGACTCCAACAACCTGGGCAATGTCCGGATGACCGCGCGTCGGGTCGCGCTGATCGACTGGGACGAGTCGCACGTCGACGTCCCCGATCTTGATCTTGTGCTGCCCGGCAACGCCGCCGGGCTCGACGACGGCGCGTTCGACCTCGCCGCGCAAGCGTCGGCCGCGTGGGAAGCCGCCGTCTGCTGGGACGACGAGTACGCGGTCAAGCGGCTCGCCGAAGTTCGAGCGGTCTGAGAGGGGGCGGTCAGCGTGGTGTTGCGTCCGCCAGGTCCGGTTCCAGGCCCTGTTCCACCACCGGTTCGTGGCGCAGCCGGGGGAATGCCGCCGCCGTCGCCGTGACCACCGCGACGCCCAGCAGCGTGCCCGCCACCACGTCGCTGGTCCAGTGCACTCCCAGCACGATCCGGCTCAGCCCGGTCAGCACCGTCACCCCGATCGCCGCCGCCCACAGCACCCACCGCCACGCGCCACGCGCCACCGGGAGCAGGACCAGCACGAACACCCCGGCGGTCAGGGCCGCGTTCAGCGCGTGCCCGGACGGGAACGAGAAGCCGGTCGCCCGGGCCACCGGCTCCAGCAGGTCCGGGCGGTGCCGGCCGACCAGCAGCTTGAGCACCACGCCGAGCAGCCCGCCCACCACCATCGTGGTCACCACCCAGAGCGCCAGCCGCTTCGCCCGGCGCCGGAGCAGCCAGATCACCAGCCCGAGCGCGGCCGCCCGCAGCGGGAACGGGGCGAAGACGTTCGTCCACCACACGTTGGCCGTGGTCCAGTGCGGGTGACCCAGGGCCCAGCTGTGCAGCGAGTTCGTGACGGCCTCGTCGAGGTCGTGCAGCGGCGCCCAGCCGCCGGCCACGAGTGCCGCGATCAGCGCGAACGGCACCAGCACCAGCAGGGCGAGGGCGGAGGCCGTGGTGAGACGGAGGCCGAGCTTCATCGTCTCTCCCTACCCCGGAAACCCGGTCCCGAATCGGTCCGCGTCGCGGCGCCGTGGTACCCCTATGATCATGATGGGTGAGCTGGTGCGCCTGCGGGCCATGGAACCGTCCGACGCCGAGGCGCTGTGGCGGTGGAACCACGATCCGCAGGTCATGCGCTGGATGCAGGACGGTTATCCGCAGTCGCTGGCCCGGGTGACGAGGTGGCTGACCGAGGAGCGCACCGCAACGAGTACGGCGACCTGCTGCTCGGCGTCGAGACCCAGGCCGACGCCCGGCTCATCGGGCTGGTCCGGCTGCGCCAGGCGGAACCCGAGCTCGGCATCGCGGAGCTGGACATCTACCTGGGCGAGAAGGACTCCTGGGGCCGGGGCCACGCCACGGACGCGGTCCGCACGGTCTGCCGGTACGGCTTCGACCAGATGCGCCTGCACAAGATCATCCTGACCGTGGTGACCGAGAACGAGCCGGCCGTGCGGGCGTACCGGAAGGTGGGCTTCGTGCAGGAGGGCCGCCTGCGGGAGGTCTTCCGCCGCGACGGCCGCTGGTACGACGAGTACACGATGGGCCTGCTGGCGCGCGAGCTGATCTGACTCCCGCGGCGTGGATTGACAGTGGCGAGCCGCGCTCCCTACGGTCGGTATCCATCGACCAAGGGGAATATATGAAGCGTCGCGCCTTCGTCACCCTGCCGGCCGTGGCCCTGGCCGCCGGCCAGCTCCCCGGCACCGCCGCTGCCGCCGCCGCGGCCGGCATGTCCGTCGCTGCCGAAGGGCCCTCGGTGGTCGCCGGGAACATGCCGGTCTTCGCCGAGCGGCTCAAGGACGAGCTGACCTTCCCGCTGGCGTGGCGGCACCGCGGCGGGGACTTCCGGGCCTGGCGGCGGCGGGCCCGCGGCAAGGTCGAGGAGCTGCTGTGGCAGCCCGAGGACCGGTCGCCGTTCGCGGTGGAGATCGTCGACGAGCAGCCGCGCGACGGGTACCGGCAGCGTTCGGTGCTGTTCGATGTGACCCGGCACAGCCGGGTGCGGGCGTTGATGCTGGTGCCGGAGGGTCCGGGGCCGTTCCCGGCCGTGCTGTTGCTGCACGACCACGGCGCCAAATTCGACATCGGCAAGGAGAAGCTGATCGAGCCCTGGGCCGACGAGACCCGCCGGGCGTCGGCGCGGGCCTGGGCCGACCGGTACTTCAGCGGCCGCTTCCTCGGCAACGAGCTGGCCGCCCGCGGGTACGCGGTGCTGGCCGTGGACGCCCTCGGCTGGGGTGACCGTGGCGGCCTGGCCTACGAGGGTCAGCAGGCGCTGGCCGCCAACCTCTTCAACCTCGGGTCGTCGCCGGCCGGGCTGCTGGCGTACGAGGACGTGCGGGCGGCGGCGATGCTCGCGTCGCTGCCCGAGGTCGACGAGCGGCGGATCGCCGCGGTCGGCTTCTCGATGGGCGGTTACCGGGCGTGGCAGGTGGCGGCGCTGTCGGACCACATCGCCGCGACCGTCTCGGCGTGCTGGATGACCGGCCTGAAGGAGATGATGGTGCCGGGCAACAACACGCTGCGCGGCCAGTCGGCGTTCTTCATGCTGCACCCGGGCCTGTACCGCTACCTGGACATCCCGGACGTGGCGAGCATCGCCGCGCCCCGGCCGATGATGCTGCTCGACGGGGAGGCCGATCCGCTGTTCACCCCGGCCGGGGTCGAGGCGGCGTATGCGAGGATGCGGTCGGTCTGGGCCTCGCAGCGGGCCCTGCACCGGCTCAGCACCAAGGTCTGGCCGGGGCTGGGGCACGTGTTCGTCCGCGAGATGCAGGACGAGGCGTTCGCGTGGCTGGACCGCTGGCTCAACCGGAAGTGAGGCCCGGCCACGGCCGACGAGGGGGAACTGCTCCGGCGCACGGCCGCCGGCGACCGGCGGGCGTTCGACGAGCTCTACCGGCGCACCTCACCGTGGCTGCTGGTCCGGCTGCGTCGCCGGTGCGCCGACGACGACCTGGTCGCCGACGTGGTGCAGGAGACCTATCTCGCGGTCTGGCGGGCGGCGGGCAGCTTCGCCGGCCCGGTCGCCCGGGGCAGCGCGGTGGGCTGGCTCTGGACGATCGCCGCGCACCGGCTGATCGACGCGTTCCGCCGGCGGGCCCGGCAGGGGCGGCTGCCGCCGGTGCCGCTCGCCGCGGCGACGGCGCCCGCCGCCGAGGACGAGGCGCTGGCCGGGCGCGTCGGGCAGGACCTCGAGCAGGCCCTGCTCGAACTGCCGGCCGAGCTGCGTGAGGTGCTGCGGGCCACGGCCCTCGACGGTCTGACGGTACGCGAGACCGCCCTGCTGCTGGGCGTACCGGAAGGCACAGTGAAGTCGCGCGCGCGGCGGGCCCGGGCCGCCCTGCGCACGGCCCTGTCCTGACCCGGCGGGTCAGCCGATGATCACGGTCTGCAGCTCGGTGAACGCCTCCATCGGGTGCGCTCCGCCGACCCGGCCCAGGCCGCTGTCGGTGCCGGCCCGGCCGCCGAACGGCAGATGGCTCTCCCAGTAGTTGGTGGACTCGTTGATGTTGACCCAGCCGGTGCGCACCGCGTCCGCGAACGCCAGCCCGGCGCTCAGGTCGGCGGTGTAGACGGCGGCCAGCAGCCCGTACCGGGAGGCGTTGGTCAGCGCGATGGCCTCGTCCAGGCCGCCGATGCCGACGATCGGCGCGATCGGGCCGAAGGTCTCCTCGGTGGCGGCCGCGGCGTCGGCGGGCACCTCGGTGAGCACGGTGGCCGGCCAGTACAGGTCGGTGGGGAAGCCGGTGGCGCGGGCGCCGCCGGTCAGCACCTTGGCCCCGCGCCGCACCGCGTCGGCGACGTGCTCGTCCATCTTGGCCGCGACGCCGGCGTTGTTCAGCGGTCCCATCGTGGTGGCGTCGTCGCGCGGGTCGCCCAGCCGGATCCGCTCGCCGACGGCCCGGGCCAGCCGCTCGGCGAAGTCGTCGCGCACCGCGTGGTGCACCAGCAGCCGCTCGCCGGCGGTGCAGCTCTGCCCGGCACACAGGAAACAGGCCTGCAGCGCGCCCTCGACGGCCCGGTCCAGGTCGGCGTCCGCCAGCACCACGAGCGGGCCGTTGCCGCCCATCTCCAGCAGCGTCGCCTTGCCCGCCGCGGCGCTCGCCACCGAACGCCCGGTGGCGGTCGAGCCGATGAAGGCGACGGCGTCCGTACCCGGGTGCCGGGCGATCTCGTCACCCACCACCGGGCCGGGCCCGGTGACCAGGTTGAGCACCCCCGGCGGCAGGTCGGCCTCGGCGAGGCAGCCGGCCAGCGCGACGGCCGAGACGGCCGTCGACGGCGCCGGGGTCCAGACCACCGTGTTGCCGCCGGCCAGCGCGGGCGCGATCAGCTCGGCGGGCATCGTGTACGGCCAGTTCCACGGCGTGATCACCCCGACCACCCCGCGGGGGCGCCGCACCAGCAGCGCCCGCTTGCCGGTGCCGGCCGAGTTCGGCAGCAGCCCGCCCAGCCGCTTGCCGTCCTCCGCGGCCATCCGCCAGTACGTGACCAGCTCGTCCACCTCGTCGTACGCCTCGGCGCGCAACGGCTTGCCCTGGTCCAGCGTCAGCGTGCGGGCCAGCTCGTCGCGGCGGGTCTCGATCACGTCCGCGACCCGGTGCAGCAGCGCGGCCCGTTCGAAGGCCGAGAGCCGCGCCCAGCCGGGTGCGGCCCGCCGGGCCGCCGCGATCGCCGCGCGCGCGTCCGCCCGGTCGCCCTCCGGCACCGTGCCGAGCTCCTCGCCGGTCGCCGGGCTGGTCGCGACGGTGGTGGCGGCGGAGAGCGCGGAGACCCAGGCGCCGTCCACGAACATCTGATGGTGCATGACTCTCCCAGCCGGCCGGACGATGAGGCGAGCCCACCCTAGTCGGCGCGGCGACCGGCGGATCAGCCCCGGGGAGTCGTATTCACGACGGCACGCACGGTGACCGCGGAGGTACGGTCGCCGCACCTGCCCGCCTGCTCAGGAGGCGTCATGACCGCCATCAGCACACCGGCCGACGTCGACGGTGCCGTCCGCACGCTGCGGCCCCGGCTCGGCGAGCGCCTGCTCGTGGCGGGCGACCCCGCCTACCCCGCCGCCCGCCAGGTCTGGAACGCCGCCGTCACGACCCGGCCCGCCGTGATCGCCCGCTGCGCCGACCCGGCCGAGGTCAGCGTCGCCGTCCGGGCCGCCCGCGACGCGGGCCTGCCGCTGTCGGTGCGCGCCGGCGGCCACGACTGGGCGGGCCGGGCGCTGCGCGACGGCGGCCTGGTCGTCGACCTCGCCGGCATGCGGGGCGTCACGATCGACGCGCCCGGGCGGACCGCGACCGTGCAGGGCGGCGCGCTCACCGCCGACCTGCTGGCCGCGGCGACGCCGCACGGGCTGGTCACCGCCACCGGCGTGGTGCGCTCGGTCGGCCTGGCCGGGCTCACCACGGTCGGCGGTTACGGCGCGCTGATCGGCCGGTACGGGCTGGCGCTGGACAACCTGCTCGGCGCCGAGGTCGTGCTGGCCGACGGGAGCACGGTGACCGCCGGGCCGGAGGACGACAGCGAGCTGTGGTGGGCGCTGCGCGGCGGTGGCGGCAACTTCGGCGTCGTCACCGAGCTGCGGTACCGGCTGCACCACCAGCCGGCCGTGCTCGCCGGCATGCTCATGTTCCCGTTCGCCGAGGGCGCCGCGGTGCTGGCCGGCTACGCCGAGATCACCGACGGCGCCCCGGACGAGCTGACGATCATGACCGGCTTCCTGCCCGGGCCGCGGGGACCGATGGCGTTCCTGTGCCCGTTCTTCAGCGGTGACGACCTGGCCGTGGGGGAGCGGCTGGTCGCCCGGCTGCGCTCGCTCGGGCACCCGGTGGTCGATCAGATCGGGGTGATGCCGTACTCGGCCGCGCTGAGCATGTTCGACGCGAGCATGTTCGACGGCAGCCACTACCTGCTGCGCAGCCGCTGGATCCCGGAGGTGTCCCCGGCTGCGGCGGAGGCGCTGGTCACCGGGGCCGCGGAGGTGTCCTCGCCGTACTCGGCGCTGATCGTCAACCGGTTCCACGGCGCCGCGTCCCGGGTCGACCCGGGTGCGACCGCCTTCGCCCAGCGGGCCCCGCACCAGGCGGTCGAGGTGATCGCGGCGTGGCAGCCGGGTGATTCGGCCGACCGGCACCGCGCCTGGGCCGACTCGGTGGTCACGGCGCTGGACCCGGTCGCGCTGCCCGGCGGCTACCCCAACCTGCTGGGCCCGGAGCACGAGGACCGCGCCCGGGAATCCTACGGCGCCAACCTCGACCGGGTGCTGGCCGCCAAGCGCCGCTACGACCCGGGCAACGCGTTCGCCTCGGCGGTGCCGTCGCTGCTGGGCTGAACCCCGGCGGTCAGGTTCCGCACGCAGGCCGCGAGGGTCTCCAGCAGCACCTGCTGCTGGTCGGCGCTCAGCCCGGCGCACATCCGCTTCTCGACGCTGCGCACGGCCGCGCTGGTCGCGAGCAGCTGCCGGCGGCCCTCCTCGGTGAGCACGGCGGGCAGCTCGCGGCCCCGGGCGGCGGTCGCCGGCCGGGTGACCAGCCCGCGGGCCTGCAGGCCCTGGAGCACCACGTTCATCGACTGCCGGGTGACGAAGGTGCCGCGGGCCAGGTCGGCGTTCGACAGCCCGGGCCGCTGCCCGAGCAGCTCCAGGCAGGCGTACTGCGACACGGTGAGATCCAGCGGCCGCAGCACCGCGTCCAGGGCGGCCCGCAGCGCCACCGCCGCTTCCTTGAGGACGTAGCCGACCGCGTTCTCGACCGGGCCGACCAGCTCTGGTTGCGTCATGTCAGTATCCTGACATACGCTGGGCCATGTCAGGACTTTGACATACCGAGGAGAGTGCCATGACCGTCACCGGACCCGACTTCATCGCCCTGCAGGTTCGCGACCTGGACCGCGCCGCCGCCTTCTACGAGCACCACCTCGGCCTGGACCGGGCCCCGGCGAGCCCGCCCGGCGCGGTCGTGTTCGCCACCACGCCGATCCCGTTCGCGGTCCGCGCCCCGCTGCCCGGCGTCGACCTGGACGCGCCCGGCGGGCCCGGCCTCGGGGTGGCATTGTGGCTGCACAGCACGGACGCGCAGGCCCTGCACGACGCGCTCGCCGCCGCCGGCGTGCCGATCGTGACCCCGCCGTTCGACAGCCCGTTCGGCCGCACGTTCACCTTCACCGACCCGGACGGGTACGCGGTCACGATCCACGACAAGCGCTGAGCGCGAGGGGCGTGTGCCGTGTGCGTCGCGCCACGGCACCGGCCGAACCGTTACGGTTGAGCACTATGACGACGTATTCGGGCCCGGCGACGCTGATCCTCGCCGACGGCGCACGCGTGGAGGGAATGGCCTCGCTCGGGACCAACAACCGCGGCAATCTCGACGGGTGGAGCGGGACGTTCCGCCCGGACCAGGTCAGTGCGGAGATCCGCGAGGCCAGCGACGGATTGCAGTTGGAGCTGCCGTACGACCAGATCGGAGAGGTCGCGGTCACGGGGGTTCGGCGGTTGCTTGCTACTCAGGTTCTGATGTCGCTGGCTGGACGGGGGCCTGCGCCTTTCTGATCGGGGCGGCCTCCCGTTCCGGGCAGGTGGTCGGCCTTCTTGGCAGGGCTGGCCACCGTGGTCGCCGGGACGATCGCTGCCGCCGCTCCCGCTAGGCGAGCAAGCGGGCTCGGCGGCGCCGCGCGGCCAGCACGCTCACCGCGCCGGCCCCGAGCACCAGCAGGCCGATCCCGCCGATCGACCCGGCCGACGGGCCGGTGGCAGCCAGGTCTTCCCGGCCGTCAACGACGCGCACCTTGCTGGTGCCGGTGATCGGCGCCAGTCCCTCGGCGGAGAAGGTGATGGTCACCGTCCCCGTGTCGCCGGCCTTGGCGGTCCTGGCTGCTCTCACCACCACGGGCAGGTACTGCTCGATCGTCTCGCCCTCGAACGAGAGCACTCTCGGATCGGAGCAGACGACCCGGGTCGGTGAAGGCTGCACACATCTGCCGCCGCTCTCGCCCGGGGTGAGCCGCACCCCGGCGGCCCCGCGCAGGTCGTAGGCGACCTTCGCCTTCGTCAGCTTCGTGGGGCCCGTCGACCAGAGGTTCGGTCCCAGCAGATCGATGGCGGTGCCGCCCGCGGGCACCTCGATGTCCGGGAAGGCGACCGAGATCGGGTCACCCCGGTGGATCCCGTCGGCCCGGGCCGGGCCCGCCCCGATGGCGAGGAGAACGCCGGCGACCGCCAGCATGCCCGTCAGGCGCCGCGCGTACAGGTGCTGCATTGCCGGTCTCTCCCTGCCGATGGCGGATCGGGCTGACGCAGCGTAACCAGCGTTCGGCGGGGTGACGCGCATGTCGCCGCGGAGCGAGGGGTGACACCCGAACGGGCGACACCGCCTCGGGGCGGTGCCGGCCGGGCCGGACTCAGGTTTTCCAGCCGAACGCCTCCGGTCAGCCGCCGATCTCCGGGCGGTCGGCGTTGAGGTGGAACGCCCGCAGCTCCGCCTCCTCGCGCGCGGTGAGGAACCGCTGTTCCCAGCTCGCGTCGCCGTCGGGGAAACGGTCGACCACGTGTTCCTCGATCACCCGCCCGTCCGGTGGGGTCAGCGCCACCGTCACCACCGTCTTGCCCCGATCGGCGTAGTGGCGCATGCGCCACCGGGCCGCCACCGCCAGCCGGGCCTGCCGCCGCCGTGCGGCCGCGCCGGCCGCGGCGGCGACGGCCACCACCAGCAGAGCGACCGCGAGCACGCCGATCAGCAGGGCGACGGCACGCATCAGGACCTCACTTCAGCGGTACGGCCGCCGCGCCGCCCGGGGCGTACGTGGTCAGGCCGGGCGGGAACGCCTTGATGATGTCGATCTGAGCACAGGCCGGGCAGGCGTTGTAGCCCTCCTGGCGCTTCTTGTTCGCGTCTGCGTCGGCCTGCGCCTGGGCCACCCGCGCCTGTGCCTCGCTGACCGCCGCATACGCCGCCTGTGCCTTGTTGACCGCGTCCTGCACGTTCTTCGGCAGCGTGACCCGGGCGAGATTGAAGCGGATCCCCTCGAAGAAGTCGCCGCCGAGCATGTCGTCGAGATCCTTGGGCAGGCTCTCGTTCACCGCGTCCTGCATCTTGGCGATGTTGGTGTTGTTCTGCGTGCCGGCCGGGTTGACCGGCGCGGGCCGGGCCGTCCCAGGCGTTGTGTTCTGCACCAGCGCGCAGCTGGACACGAGCTCGGCGCACCGGAACTTGTTGACCTGGATGCGCAGGTCGTTCTCGATCACCGGCCGGACGATCGAGTCGAGGAACGTGCCCCAGCCGGCCTCGTCGTCGTAGGCGTGGCGCAACTCGCCGTCGATGCCGCGGAACTGGCGGGTGCCGAACTTCTCGTCGAAGCCCTTGATGCTGGCCTCGTCGAGCTTGAGCGTGAAGTAGATGGTGCCCTCGATGCCCATGTCGACGCCGTCGCTGGACGGCGTGGTGACCACGTCGACGCCGCTGGTGTCGCCGCGGGAGGTGTCCGCGGTGATCGTGTAGAAGCGCTGCTGCGC
Organism: Actinoplanes sp. NPDC049599; assembly: GCF_044465625.1. Lineage (NCBI taxonomy): Bacteria > Bacillati > Actinomycetota > Actinomycetes > Micromonosporales > Micromonosporaceae > Actinoplanes > Actinoplanes sp. NPDC049599. Next base: position 110,443 of record NZ_JBITLX010000019.1, on the reverse strand, counting down.
CGGGTACTTGTGGGTGTCCGACGCGATGCCCGTCCAGGTCAGGCCCGATCCGGGCGTGATGACCTGGCGGATGCGGTTGTTGTCGAAGGCGCCGCCGTTGCGCACCACGCCGACCTGGCCGCCCGTGGTCTTGTCAAAACCGGAGAAGAGCGCGATCGCGGTGCCCAGCAGGACCAGCGCGACCACCACCAAACCGCTGATCCACAGCCCGACGCGGCCGCCCGAGGGGCCGGTCGACACGCCGGCCGGGCTCGTCTGTCTGTTCAGTCTCTGCATGCACCCATCTGAGCATCCGCGGTCGAAGATCGGTGCCCTGGAATCGTGCCTTCGGAGCGACGGGGTTGTCCCTCACGTGGCGTCATGCCACATAGTCGCTGGTGTGGAGGAGCACCTGACTGTGGGACGCGTGGCCGAGCTGGCCGGCGTAACCGTGCGCACGCTGCATCACTACGACGAGATCGGGCTCATGCGGCCTTCCATGCGAACCGCGGCGGGATATCGGGTCTACTCCGCAGGCGATGTGGAGCGGCTGCAGGAGGTCCTCGCCTACCGGCGGCTGGGTTTCGGGTTGGGCGAGATCGCTGAACTGATCGACGACCCGGCCGCCGACGCGGTTGCGCACCTGCGCCTCCTGCGCGGTCTGCTGGTGGAACAGCGCGACCGCGCCGCGGTCATGGTGACTGCTATAGACCGAGAGCTGGAGGCACGGGCGATGGGGATCAGGACGACGCCGGCGGAACAACTGAGGGTGTTCGGCGCGCAGTTGTACGACGCCATCGGATCCGCATACCCGGCGACGCGGCGCACCGAGCCGCGGATCGCCGCGCGCATCTGGGAGGCGCTCGGGGACGCACGGACAGTACTGAATGTCGGGGCTGGAACCGGCTCGTACGAACCGCATGACCGTGACGTCACGGCGGTGGAACCCTCGGCGGTCATGCGGGCGCAGCGCCCTGTGGGTGCGGCGCCGTGCGTGGCCGCCGGCGCGGACAACTTGCCGTTCGGGGATCAGTCCTTCGACGTCGCGATGGCGGTCAGCACCGTTCATCACTGGCCGGACCCGGTCGCCGGGTTGCGCGAGATGCGGCGAGTGGCCCGCCGAGTGGTGGTGTTCACCTACGACGCCGATGACACCGGCTGGCGTCAGCGGTTCTGGCTCACCCGCGACTACCTGCCTGAGTTCGCCGACCTGCTCGCCGGCCGGCCGTCGCTGGCCGATTTGACCCGCGCGATCGGCGGACGTGCGGAGCCGGTGCTCATCCCGTGGGACTGCGAGGACGGCTTCTTCGAGGCGCACTGGCGCCGGCCCGAGGCGTACCTGGAAGAGCATGTGCGCCGCGCGGTATCGGTCTGGACCAGAGTCGGCCCGCAGGCCGAGCAGCGGGCGGTGAGCGCACTCCGTGAGGATCTTGCCTCGGGCCGGTGGGCCGAACGCAACCGGGACCTCGTTGCCCTCGACGCGGCGGAGCTGGGCCTTCGTCTGCTCGTAGCCTGAATCACTGTGCGTCAGCCCGTCACCCGGGAAGTCGAGAATCCGATGAAAGGCGCCCGGGCGTGGGTGCAGCGGCAAGACTTGCCGGCATGAGTCGGAACGTCGGTGACGAGATGATGAGGCTGCTCGGGGTGCTGCGGCACGAACCGACGGACAAATGGGTCCGCGCCCGGCTCGGCGGCCGGCTCGTCGTCGACAGCCGTGCCGCGCTGCTGCTGTGGGAACCGCGCCGCATCGTGCCCACCTACGCCGTGCCGGACAAGGATGTCCGAGCCGACCTCGTACCCGTCGAGCCGGCTCCGGAGAGCGACGCGCCGGTGCTGCATCCCGGCATCCCGTTCGCCGCGCACTCCACGCCCGGGCAGACGTACGACGTCCGGGTGGGGGACGAGGTTCGCGAGCGCGCCGCGTTCCGGCCTGACGACACGGACCTCACCGGTCACATCGTGTTCGATTTCGACGCGTTCGACTGGACGGAGGAGGACGAGCCCGTGTTCTCCCACCCGCGTGACCCGTTCTCCCGCGTCGACGCGCGGCGCAGCAGCCGGCACGTGCGCATCGAACGGGACGGCGTGCTGCTCGCCGAGTCGCACACCCCGACACTCGTGTTCGAGACGAAGCTGCACCCGCGGTTCTACCTGCCGCGCGAGGACGTCAAGGCGGCGGTTCTGCCCAGCGACATGGTGACGGCCTGCCCGTACAAGGGGCGTGCCACGTACCTGTCGTTCGCGGTGGGGGAGAACCTGGCCTGGACCTACCCGGACCCGCTGCCCGACGCGTCGCCGCTCGCCGGCCTGGTCGCGTTCTTCGACGAGGTGGTCGACGTGACCGTCGACGGCGTGCCCCGGCAGCGGCCCGAGTCGCCGGTCGCCAAGGTCATGAAGGACGAGTTCGGCGTCTCCTGAGGAGCCGTGCGCCGACATGGCCGCGCCCGGCGAGGCTCACCGCCATAATGAGCGGGACTTCACCATCCCAGGGCAGTGGCTGCGAAGGGAACGGCATGAGCGAGCACACCTACCGCGTGACCGAGATCGTCGGGAGTTCCCCCGACGGCGTCGACCAGGCGATCCGTAACGCCGTCAAGCGGGCGTCGCAGACCTTGCACAACCTCGACTGGTTCGAAGTGACCGAGATCCGTGGTCATCTGGCGCACGGCGAGGTCGAGCACGTGCAGGTCACCATGAAGGTCGGCTTCCGGCTCGACGAGATCTGAACCGCGCGGGCCGGTCCCGGAGGTAGCCCCGATAGACGGGGCCGGCGAGCTGGCGGGTCTGCTCGTCGAAGAGCACGAGGCGCACCACCTCCACTGTGGTCGGCCCGGCGGCCGCCCTTGCGGTGGATCACGCCGTCGACTCCGCCGCCGCCCAGCAGGGACGAGTTCGCGGTTGTCCGCGGTCGGTGCCCCCTGGTGACCGCACCGGTCGTGGTTAAGCTGGGGCCGGCCAGGGCGGCACGGGGTGGGAGGGCTGTGGAACAGAGCACGGTGCTCGCAGCCCGAGCCGACCGCTGGGCCCGAACCCGTCCGCTCCTGGTCGACGGACTCCTCGCCGGCGTGATCTGGTCGGTCTTCGGACTGCTGAGCCTGCTCGCCGGTCCGGCCGGTCTGGTCGTCGCCACCGCGACCATTCTCCCGCTGGCCCTGCGGCGTCGCCGGCCGGTCGCTGTGCTGGCCGGGTCGGCCGGGATCTTCGTGGTTCAGCTCGTGGTGCTGCCGATTCCGTTGCCGGCCAACATCGCTCAGGCACTCGTGATCTACACGGTCGCCGCGCATGTGGCGTCGCTGCCGGTGCGGCTGGGTGCGCTGGGTGCGGCGCTGGCCGGGTGCCTGGCGGCCGGCTTCCGGTGGAGCACCGAGCCGGACTACACCCGTAACGCCCTGGTCATCGGCGTGTTTCTCGCGGTCTTCGCCGGGTTGATCTGGCTGATCGGCAACGTGGTGCGGGGTCGCGAGGCCAACATGCGGGCGCTGGCCGAGGCCCACGCGCGGCTGGCGGAGAGCCGCTCGCAGCGTGAGCGGTTCCTGGCGCAGCGGGGGCGGGTCGCGGCCGCCCGGGAGATCCACGACATCGTCGCCCACTCGCTCACCGTGGTCATCGTGCAGGCCGACGGGGCCGAGTACGCCGCCGAGCACGCGCAGCCGTGGGACCGCGCCGATGCCGGGGCGGCCCTTGCCACCATCGCGCGGACCGCGCGGACCGCCCTGACCGAGGTGCGCGGCGTCATCGACGTGCTCCGTGATCCCGAGGCGGCGGACGAGCCGGCCGGGCTGTCGGTGGGCCGCAGCGACCTGGGGCAACTGGTCGCGGCGGTGCGGGCGGCCGGGCTGCCGGTGGAGGTGCACGCCGACCCCGCCGTGTTCGAGCAGCTGCCCGCCGCGGTGGGCTTCGCCGTGCTCCGGGTGGTCCGGGAGTCGCTGACCAACGTGCTCAAACATGCCGGAGCCCGGGCCACGGCGCGGGTCGCCGTCGAGCGGACGCCGCAGGCCGTGCGGGTACGCGTCGAGGACGACGGCGCCGGTCGTGTCCTCGACCTGGTCGCCGCACCGGGTCACGGGATCGGCGGGATGCGGGAACGGCTCCGCGCCCTGGACGGTGCGCTGGCCGCCGGTCCGCGCCCGGGCGGCGGATTCGGTGTGGAGGCGACCATCCCGGTCGCGGCCGGGGGTGTGCGGCGATGAGCCCGGCCGCACCGATCCGGGTCTTTCTCGTCGACGATCAGGAACTCGTCCGCGCCGGTTTCGCGATGATCCTGAATGCGACGCCGGACCTGCTGGTGGTCGGGTCCGCCGGCGACGGGCAGACGGCACTCGACGCGCTGCGGCGACCCGAGCACCGCGCCGACATCGTGCTGATGGACGTCCGGATGCCCGGCCTCGACGGCGTGGAGACCACCAGGCGGCTGCTGGCCGCCGCGGACCCGCCGCGGGTCGTCATGCTGACGACGTTCGACTCCGATGACCTGCTCGTTGCCGCCCTGCGCGCCGGGGCGTCCGGATATCTGGTCAAGGACGCCGGCCCGGCCGAACTGCTGGCAGCGATCCGGGCCGCGGCGGCCGGCGAGTCGCCCGTCTCGCCCCGGCTGGTCCGCCGTCTGATCGACTCGTTCGTCCTCGTGGCGCCGGCCGCGCCCACCGCCGGCCGCCCGGCCGCCGCGCCGTCCACCCTGGCGCGGCTCACCGCCCGGGAGCGCGAGATCCTCGCGGCGATCGGGCTGGGGCTGACCAACGCCGAGATCGCCGCGCGGCTGCACGTGGCGGAGTCCACCGTCAAGACCCACATCGGCTCGGTGCTGCGCAAGCTGGAGGTGCGCGACCGGGTGCAGGCCGTCATCCTCGCCCAGACACTGGGACCGGCAGACGGTTCGCCCGCGCCCGGCTGACGCCGATCGCGGCAGCGCATGCGGCGGTGCCGAGCAGCACGAACAGTCCCGTGTCGCCGCTGAGGTATTCGTTGACCAGCACCGGCCGCTCGGTGGCGATCGGGATGGTCAGCGCGGCGAAGGTGGCGTTGTGCGCGAAGTGGGCCAGCACGGCCGGCCACACGCTGGCGGACAGGGTCCGCAGGTAGCCGATCAGGAACGAGAAGGCGATCACGGAGCCGCAGAACAGCGTGAGCACCAGGGCCCGGTTCCCGTCGCTGTGGTAGTGCGGCGTGAACAGGATGTACGGAAGGTGCCAGCCGATCCAGACGACACCGACGGTGAGCATCGCCGCCCGTTCGCCCAGGAAGGCAAGCCGCGGCTGCAGATAACCGCGCCAGCCGATCTCCTCCGCGAACGCCAGGATCGGGCCGGCTACGCACAGCGCGAGCACGTCGGGCAGCCACGGCTGCTGCGGGGCGGCGAACCGGGCGAAGCCGAACGTGACGACCCCGGCGGTCGCGAGCAGGCTGACCCCGGCGGTGGCGGCGATCGTCAGCGGCCAGAAGCGCAGCCCGAGCCGGCCCGTCCCGAGCCGGCGCCAGCCGGCCCGCCCGTAGCCCTCGCGGGTGACGACCAGCAGCATCACCAGCACCACGAGCAGCGGGGAGAAGGCCAGGATCAGCCCTCCGGCGAGGCCGGCGGTGCCCAGCGAGACCCCGAGGGTCACCAGGACGAAGACGATCGACGCGGTGCGATCGGAGAGCGTGGCGAGCACGGACGGACCTGCTTTCGGTAAGGGGTCCGCCCAGTGTCGGCTCGTGCCCGCCCCCTGCCATCCACCCACGATCGGAGATCCGGGGGCCGGCTCCCCGCGCCGCCTCCTCCCGTGGTGCTAGTGCTCCGACCGCGGACGAGCCGGTCAGACGGGGAACTCCACCCCGGTGAGCTTCTCGGAGACGGCCCACAGGCGCTGCTGGACGCCCACGTCGTACGACTCGGGGCTGGAGGTGACCAGCCGGGGATGACCGCGGACCTCGCCCATCCCGTCGGGTCCGTAGTACTGCCCGCCCAGCACGGCCGGGTCGGTGGCGGCGCGCAGCGTCGGCAGCGCGCCCATCGCCGGGTTCTGGGTGATCACCGGCGCGAGCCAGGTCAGCGGCAACCGGAGCAACGCCGGGGAGTTGCGGGCGAGTTCGGTGTTGGACACGCCGGGGTGTGCGGCCACCGCGGCGGTGGTGCCGTGGGCTGTGAGCCGCCGCTGCAGCTCGTAGGTGAACATGAGGTTGGCGAGCTTGGACTGCCCGTACGCGGCGGCCCGCCCGTACGAGCGTTCCCATTGCAGGTCGTCGAAGTGGATCGCGGCCCGGATGCGGTGGCCGACGCTGCTGACCGTGGTCACCCGGGATCCGGGCACGGGCAGGAGCCGGTCGAGGAGCAGCCCGGTGAGCGCGAAGTGCCCGAGATGGTTGGTGCCGAACTGCATCTCGAAGCCGTCGCGGGTGGTCTGCTTCGGGGTGTACATCACGCCGGCGTTGTTGATCAGCAGGTCGATCCGCTGGTGGGCGGCGCGCAGGTCGGCCGCCGCGGCACGGACGGACTCCAGCGAGGTCAGATCCAATTCCTGTACGGCGACGTCGCCGCTGATCCGGGCGGCGGCCCGTTTGCCCTTCTCGACGTCCCGCACGGCCAGCACCACCGAGGCGCCCCGCTCGGCCAGCGCCCGGGCCGTCTCGAAGCCGAGGCCGGTGTTGGCGCCGGTCACGATCGCCACCCGCCCGCGCTGGTCGGGGATGTCGCGCTCAGTCCATTTGCCGCTCATGTCGTCTCCTAAAGAACCGGTGGTCTGTTAGGGGCAACGTTAAGAGACCGTCGGTCTGTTGTCAAGAGACCGTCGGTCTGTAAGCTAGGATGGCGATCATGACGTTCCAGCGGGCCCGCAGCGACGAGCAGCGCGAGATGCGGCGCCGGGCGATCCTGGACACGGCCGCGGCGATGCTCCACGAGATGCCGGTGGCCGACGTGAGCCTCAACGAGCTGAGCCGGCGCGTCGGCCTGGCCAAGTCGAACGTGCTGCGCTACTTCGAGTCCCGCGAGGCGGTGCTGCTCGAGCTCCTGGACTACTTCCTGCAGAACTGGCTGCCGGAGCTGACCGACGAGCTGGCCGCCGGCATCACCGCGGGGCTCCCCGCGGCGGACCGGGCGGAGCAGCTGGCGGAGGTCCTCAGCCGTTCACTCGCCGACCGGGTGGTGCTGTGCGACCTGTTCGGCGCGCAGGGCGGCGTCCTGGAGCACAACGTCTCGGTCGAGGTCGTGATGCGCCACAAGCGCGCCTCTCTGGACAGCCTCGCTCGCATGGTCGACCTCATCCGGCAGCACGTGCCGGAGCTGGGAGACGGCACCCAGACGGTCTGCCTGCACGCCTTGATCATGGCCGGTGCACTGTCCACGTACTGCTCGCCGCCGCCCAGCGTGCTCGCCGTCTACAAGGCCGAACCCGCCCTGGCCGTGCTCCACGTCGACCTGCACACGTCACTGCGGCTCGCCATCATCACGGCAATCATGGGCACGCTGCCACGTTCCTGACGCGCGGCGGGTGCACCGGCCTCAGGCAGGTCCGTCTCGTTGGCTGGCTGTTTCTTGCCGGCGCGCGCGGAAGCGGTGTGCGTTGTGGGCACCGCCGCCCGATGCCTCAGGTGCCGGAGAGCGGCGCCGGGCACCGCGAGTTCGAAGCTGGCCGAGATCTGCCGCAACACCGTCTCCACCAGGCGGGTGGGTTCTCGCCGATCACCGCAGCTCATAATATGTCGGTGGTTCGGTTCAAACGGCAGTGGTGGGCGGCGCTCGACTACGAGTTCACACCCGACGGGTTCTGCGATGACGAGACTTATGACCGACTGCCGCCGCTTCCCGAGCACATGTTCACCGGCCGTTTCGACTGGCTGACCGCCCGGCCGGCCGGGACGGACGCGCATTTCATGGAGCCGGTCCCGGTGCCGAAACATGCGCTGCACCAGGTCGATCGCCGATTGGCGCGGTCCGGCCTGGCGCTTCCGGCCTCGTTCGTCACCTTCATGAGTAGCGCCGAGCTGCAACGAAGGGTCCCGTCCGTCACCGGCAACGGCTGGAAGATGTCGGATCTCGCTCCGAGCCCGGTCGAGGAGCACGGCTTCCTTCTGCGGTTCATGCACGATCAGCAGGGATGCTGGTTCTACTACCTTTACCTGGCCGCGGACGGCTCGTGCCCCGTTCTCGGCAGCGCCGAGCTCTTCACCCCAGATGCGGACGACGACCCGGAAGAGGCCTCCGCCTTTTCGCCCATTGATTTCCTGCGGTCCGCGACCTGGGCGGCACCGGACTTCGAGCAGTTCATCTACCGTTACTGGATCGAGAACCTCGTTTGTCACCACATGATCGTTCAAGAACGCCCTGCCTGCGACCTACCCGTGCCGGCGCAGGAGTACGTCAAGCTGCTCCAGACCCCGAATCGTCCGCCTCTCAACGTCTGGCCGCAGCCGCTGCAGTGGCTGAACGACAATCCGGATCAGCTCAAACTGTGGTGATCCAGCACGACGCCCTCGGGCGGATCTGTTCGGGTGGATGGCAAGCAGAGGCGAAATGATGCCGCCCTGCGGAGACCGCAACAAGAAACCCAAGGAATTCCCCGGCACCACCCGGATCAGGCTGCCCTCGGCTCCGCTGTCCTACTGCGACAGGACCAACGGCGAAGGTCTCCCACCTCCGCTCGAATCAACAGCGCCTCACGGCGCATACTGACCGTCGGTCAGGTGGTCGTAAGTCATCTACCAGAGACTCACTCAGCCGGCACCAGATGATCCTGAAGTTCGCGGTGGCGGAACTGGTAGCCGTTGCCGGCCATTCGGAGCAAGCCCGCGCTGTGGCAGCGTTCGAGGAAGCGACCGAGTTGCCACGGTAGCCGGTGCGGGGCAAAGCGGGTGCAGAGCAGAAACGCCAGGTAGCGCAGACCGACGAGGCCGACTGCCAGGACGTCGGAATCCTCGGAGAACGTGCTCAACCGGCCGAACGCCAGGCCGCCGGCGAGTCCGAACGCCAGGCCGCCTACCGCGGCGGTCACGGGAGTGGCGGACAAGCCTGCAGCGACCGCGATCGTGAAGAACATGGCGATGCCGCCCCGGCGGGAGATGTGAAAACCGAACGTGAACGCGGAGGTGACCGCCACCGCGATGCCGCCCGCCAAGGCGCCGACCACGCCGAACGCCAGGCCGCATGCCAACCATGCGATGAGATCGTCTCGTACGATCGTGCGGGGATTCGGCACCCGGACCCCGAGGGGGCGGGCGACGCCGAACGCGACGCCGACCGTCAGGCCGGCCACGATCCCGACCGCCAACGCCTGCCGCGGATGACCGGCAACCCCCGCCGCCAGGCCGCCGATCACCAGGGGGTAGTCGGATTCCATCTCCGGCACGGCGACCGCGCCGAGGAGGAAGCCGATCACCGCGCCGAACCCGATCAGTGCCGCCAGGAAACCGGCCGAGCGCCGGGTGCGCAGCCGGCTGATGCTCAGGCGTTGCGGCTCCGGCCACGGCACCAGCAGCGCGCGGGCGACCCCGGCGAGGACCAGGGCGATCAGTGCCCCGGCTGCCAGCAGGTTGATGTCCGAGAAATCCATCAACCGGCGCGTGGCGATCCCGAGCAGCACTAGCCAGGGCGCGGCGAGCAGGGCCAAGGTCACCGCGTGCACACGCCGGACGCCGGCCAGCGGCCACAGCTCGTGGGGCACCAAATCGGTGCCCGACAGTGGCCGGTCGCCGAGGCGACGGCCCTGGCGGATGTTCTCGTGCAGGTAGGAGGCCAGGACCGCGAGCCTGTGGCGGGTGCGAGCCGCGTCACCGGTGTTGCCCGATGCGGCTGGGATGAACAGCTCGAGCAGGTGGTCGCGGACCTGCTCAGCGGTGGCCAGGGACGGATCGAGCAACTCGGCAGGATCACGGACGAATTCGCTGGTTCGTCTGCGTTGCTCGTAGACGACCGCGGCCAGCGTCAGCCGCCACGGGGTGGCCAGTGCGACCGCAAGGGGGCCGTGCCGATCGCGGGCTATCCGGTCCAGCACCGGCCGCCAGCGCCGCAGATCTGCGGCCCGGGCGGTGAGAAACGTGCGGGCCTGAGCCACGCTGACCGCACGCACCTCGACCCGAGCAGCATCCTCGATCCGCAGGTGATCGGCGGTCAGCGCCCCGTAGTGCGTGCTGCGGCAGGTGACGACCAGCGGGGCCTGCGGGTGAACCTGAAGATAGGCGTTGAGCGCGCGAACGGCGCGACCCGCCCGGGAGGCGTATCCGGGCTGGTCGGTGGCGTCCAGCTCGTCCAGGCCATCGACGACCGGCAGCAGCCGGCCCTCATCGACGAGCGCTTGCGCACTCCGCCGGGGAATCCGGTAGACGCCGGCCAGGTGATCGACCAGCCAGCGGCGGACGAGATCGGCGTCGGCCTCCCGCTTGGCACCCGGCTCGTCGCTCAGCTCCCATGTCGCGGCCGAGATGCGTACCGGCACCGGGCCGGCCCCCGGCGGGTCGGTGAGCAGCTTCAGCATCAGCTCGATGGCGAGCAGCGTCTTGCCCGCACCCGCCGCGCCGGTGATGACCATGCGATGTGGTCGAAGATCGTCGTAGTAGCCGGCCAGCTCCGTGAGCCGGCCCTGACGACGGGCGCCCGTCACGTCGTGTCCGGGCGCCTGCCGCAGGTCGAACTGCAGGTCGATCGCGTGTGCGGACCGGCCGAGCAGCTGCCGACGGGCCATTTCCTCACGGCGGCGGACCGCCCGCGCCAAGTGCACGGCCAGGCCGTCCGTGTCGGTCTGCTGCCGTCGGCGGTCCTGCCACGCCAGAACCAGCCCTGCGACCGTCAACGGCAGGCCGGTGAGCCCGATCGCGGCACTCACCGGGTCAACATCGCCGATCTCGGATCGGCGCAGCGCCCACACAGCCAGGGCGATCACCGCGACAGCGGCTCCACCGAGGAACCACGGCCGGCCGCTGCGTCTTGTCACGATCGGCGATCTTTCCGCCCGCCGGGCAGTCGCGCCATCGCCGATTCGCCCGGTTTCGCGCCGCCGTCCTCCGGTCAGGGGAATTGTCACAGAACTTCCCTCGCTTTGATGGAGAGGCTGATCTGCAGCAGCAAGCGTGGTGCCGCCGAAACTCCTGGCCGGGTGCGGCGAGGGCGGTCCGGCCGCGGCACACCGATCCAGCCTCACGATGTCGTGGCGGCGGCTTCGATACAGGCGCTGTTGATCCGGCCCAACCGCGTCCTTGCAGGCTGTGCTCGTCCCGTCTCGTCGCCGCCCTGCGCGCCGGGGCGTCCGGAATCTGGTCAAGGACGCCGGCCCGGCCGAACCGCTGACAGCGATCCGGGCCGCCGCGGCCGGTGAGTCGCCCGTCTCCAGATCCGGACCACAAACGTGGCCGGTTCGGCACGCTCGGTCGGGCCGGACAGTACGCTGGTGACACCCCCCGCGTCCCAAGCTCGGCCGACCAGGGCCGAGCTGAGGTTCCGCCTTCGAAAGAAGAAGTCATGACCTCCGCGCAGCATCCGTACGAGCTCGTGATCAGGGAAAGGGCCCCGCTCGCGGATGTCAGTGCCGCGGAGGCGGTCGCGGTCGCGGTGGAGTCCGTCGCCGCGGAGGTGCTCGCGGCGGAGACGACGGCCGCGCGGGTGGCCGCCGAGATCGTCCAGGAGGCCGACAAGACCGCCGCGTTGATGGTTATCGCCGCGAGGTCGGCCGCGGACAAGGCGGCGCGGTCGGCGCAGCAGACGGCGCTCGCCGCCGCCGAGGTTGCCGCTCGTAACGTGGAGGAGGTGGTCAGCGAAGCCGCCGCGACCGCCGCGGCGATGGTCGCCGCTGCCACCGTTGCCGCCGAGAAGCTGCTGGCCGCCAGCCGCAGCCACGCCGGCGCGCGCCGCACCGACCTGGTCGAGGAGCTCGCCGCCCACGCTGCCTCAACCGCGGAGGCGATGGTGGTGAGCGCGGCGACCGCGGCGGTGCGGGCCGCCGACCGGGCCCGCCGCGACACCGAGGCCGCCGCTCAGGTCGCCGCGCAGGCGGTGTCGGACCTCCTGGAGGAGGCATCCTCGACCGCCGAACTGATGGTCACCGCGGCGGCCACCGCCGCCGACGCGGCCGCCGAACGGGACTTCGAAAGGGCACGCCAAGAGGCGTACGCCCGCGGCCAGGCCGAGCTGTTGCACGCCGTGGTCGACAGCATCAGCGACGGCGTGGAGGTCGTCGCCCAGGACGGCTCGTTGGTGATGTGCAACCGCGCGGCCGAGGACCTGGGGGTCCGGCAGCGTTCCGGGGGCGCCGTCGCGGGGCCGCCCTTCGGGCTGTTCCGGCCCGATGGCCGCACCGAGTTCCCGGCCCACGAGACGCCGTTGGCCCGGGCGCTGGCCGGGGAGAGCTGTGACGGCGTCGAGATCCTCGTGCGCAGTGCCGCCCACCCCCGCGGCGTCCTGCTGACCGTCAGCGGCCGGCCGCTGAGCGCCGAGTCCGGCAACCCCGGGGCGGTGGCCGTCTACCGTGACGTCACCGACGAACGCGCGCAGCGCACCGAGCTGGAGATGTTCGCCGCGGTCGCCGCGCACGACCTGAGCGCACCGCTGGCGATCGTCATCGGCTACCTGGAAGTGATCGCCGACCTCGTCGTTCCGCAGCTGACCGACGACACCGCCCCCACCGTCATCGACGTCCTCCGGCGTGCCGGCGGAAGCGCGGCCCGGATGAGCCGGCTCATCGACGACCTGCTGAGCTACGCCGCCGTCGAGGCTGAGCAGAAACACGAGGACTTTGATCTGAGGGCGCTGGTCGACGAGGTCGTGGCGGCCCGCACCGAGCACCTCGACGCGGACTCGACCGCGGGGACGTTCATCGTCGGGGAACTGCCGTGGGTGCACGGCGACCGGGCCCGCATCTCCCAGGTCTTTGACAACCTGATCGGGAACGCTCTGAAGTACACCCCGCCGGGGCATCCGGCCAGCATCGAGGTCACCGCGCAGCTGCCCGATCCGGAACCGGGCGCCGACCCCCGGGTCGAGATACAGGTCCGCGACCGCGGCATCGGTATTCCCGACGGTCAGCACACCGCGATCTTCGCCAACCTGCACCGCGCGCACGCATCCGGCGCCTACGGCGGCACCGGGCTCGGGTTGGCGATCTGCGCCCGGATCGTCGAACGCCACGGCGGCCGGATCCGCGCCGACGACAACCCGGGCGGCGGCACCCGGATGCACTTCACCCTGCCGGCGGCCGTCCGCTCGATAGCGCCTTGATCGGTCAGAGCGTGAGCTCCACGATCGCGGTGATGAGCTGGCGCCCGTTGAGCAGCACCGCGTCGTTGTGGTCCGCCCCCTCGACCGCGACAACCCGCACCGGACCCCCGGCGCGCTCGGCCACGGCCAGGCTCTGCGCCGCGGGCACGATCGTGTCCGCGGTGCCGTAGACGACCAGCGTGGGCACGGTGACCCCGGCGATCAGGTCGGCGACCGGGAACCGGTCCCGCAGCAGCAGCCGTACCGGCAGGAACGGGTAGTGCTCCCGGCCCGCCGCCGGCAGGTCGGTGAACGGCGACCGCAGCACCAGGGCGGCCGGCGGGTGCCTCGTGGCCAGCGCGGTCACCACCGCTGCGCCCAGGCTCTCGCCGTAGTAGATCAGCTGCTCGGCGGGGAAGCCGGCCTGGTCGATGAGGTACGCCCGGGCCGCCTGGACGTCGCGGGCCAGGCCGTCCTCGGTCGGGCTGCCGGGGTTGCCGCCGTAGCCGCGGTAGTCCACGAGCAGCACGGTCAGCCCGTGGGCGGCCAGGGCGGTGGCGAGCGGAGCCCGGCCGTACCGGTTGCCCGCGTTGCCGTGGGCGACCAGGACCGCCCGGTGCCGGTCGGGGGTGCCCGGTGGGGGAGTGACCAGCCAGGCGCCCAGGCTGAGCCCGTCCGTGGTGCGCAGGGTGACGTCGCGGGCCCCGGCGAGGGCCCGGTCCGCCGGTGGCGGCGCCGTCCGGTCGGGGAAGTAGATCAGCCGCCGTTGCAGCGACCACGCCAGCGTGACCACCAGCGTGATCGCCAGCAGCACCACGATCAGCGTCACCCGCATCTTGACCACCACCCCATTGTCGAACCTGCCGGCCGCTCACCACGCGTACGCTGACCGGGTGGATCACGAAGAGCGCATCGCATTGTTCCTGGACTACGAGAATCTGGCGATCAGCGCGCGTGACCACCTCGGCGGCCAGTCCTTCGAGTTGCGGCCGGTCGCCGACGCGCTCGCTGAGCGGGGGCGGGTGGTGGTCCGGCGCGCCTACGCCGACTGGTCGTACTTCGACGAGGACCGGCGGATGCTCACCCGTTCGCATGTGGAGCTCATCGACATCCCGCAGCGGATGGGCGCCTCGCGCAAGAACGCCGCCGACATCAAGATGGTGGTGGACGCGCTGGAGGTGGCGTTCGAGCGGTCGTACATCTCGACGTTCGTGCTGTGCACCGGCGACAGCGACTTCACCCCGCTGGTGCACAAGCTGCGCGAGCTCAACAAGCGGGTCATCGGCGTCGGCGTCGAGAAGTCGACCTCCGCGCTGCTGCCGCCGGCGTGCGACGAGTTCCTCTACTACGACCGGCTCGAGGGCGTCGAGGCGCCGCCGCCGCGGTCGCGGACCACCCGTCCGGTCAGCCCGCCGCAGCCGGTGGTGGTGCCCGAGCCGGAGCCGCAGCCGGTCCCGGACGAGCCCGTCCGCGACATCGACTCGCTCTCCGCGCTGGTCGCGCAGACCGTGGCCGGGCTCCAGCGCAGCTCCAGCGGCACGGTGACCGCCTCGACGCTCAAGCGCACGCTGCTGCGCAAGGATCCCACCTTCAACGAGGCCGACTACGGCTTCCGCGCCTTCGGGGAGCTGCTGCGCCACCTCGCCGGCAACACCGTGGTCGAGCTGATCGGCGGGTCGGCCAAGGGTGATCCCGAGGTCACGCTGCCCGAGCACGGCGGGCGGGAGGCGGCGTTCGCGCTGCTCCGTACCGTCGTATTTGATCTTGCCGGTGGCGACGGGTCGACCGCGCTGTCCGGGCTGAAGAACCAGGTCCGCAAGGTGGCGCCGGAGTTCAGCGAGAAGAAGCTCGGCTACCGCAGCTTCCTGCAGTTCTGCAAGGCCGCCGCGACCAGCGGCGCGGTCGACCTGAAGTGGAGCCCGGAGGCCGACGGCTACCTGGTCGCGGTCAAGGCCCAGAGCTGACGTCCGCGGCGAATTCCTGCACGCCGAGCACCCGCAGCAGCTCCAGCCGCTCCCGGGACCGCTCGTCGGCCGGGCTGAGCACCAGCAGCTGCTGATGCTGGTCGGGCGTGACCAGGGTCTCGCAGTCCAGCACGATCGGGCCCACCCGCGGGTGCAGCAGGGTCTTGCGGTCGGCGCGCCGCACCGCCACCTCGTGTTCGGCCCAGAGCCGGCGGAAGTCCGCGCTCGCAACCTGCAGCCGGTCGATGAGCCCGGCGACGGCGGGATCGCCGGACCGCCGACCGGCGGCCGCCCGCAGGTCGGCCACGAGCCGCCGGGCGTGCTGCTCCTGCTCCTCGCCCGGCTGCACGGCCCGCGCGGCCGGGTCGGTGAACCAGCGGTACGTGACAAAGCGCCGGTCGCCGGTGAACCGGGTGAGATCGCCCATCAGCAGCAGCGAGGTCCGGTTCTGCGCGAGCACCTCACCGAGGTCGGACAGCACCAGGGCGGGCGTGTCACCGAGCAGGTCGAGCATGCGCATCAGCCCGGCGCGGGCCAGGCGCGCCACCCCGTCGCCGGGCGCGGGCCGGTGGCCGGCCAGGTGGAACAGGTGGTCGCGCTCGTCGTCGGACAGCCGCAGCGCCCGGGCCAGCGCGCCGAGCAGCTGGGTCGAGGGCTGGCTGCTGCGGCCCTGCTCAAGCCGGACGACGTAGTCCACCGACATGCCGGCCAGCATCGCCACCTCCTCGCGGCGCAGGCCGGTGGTGCGCCGGCGGGGCCCGTCGGCGATGCCGGCCTCGGCCGGGCGGATCGCCTCGCGGCGGCGGCGCAGGAAGTCGGCGAGCTCGGCACGGTGCATGAGCCCATCGTGCCCCGCCCGGCGCCGGCGCAGCCAGGGAGCGGCGCTCCCACGATGAACGCTCCGCTCCCGCCGGTGCCGGCCCCGGCGCAGGGTGGGGCCATGATGCAGACACGAACCTTGGGACGCACCGGGCCGGCCGTCTCCGCGCTGGGCCTGGGAGCGATGGGCATGTCGGGCGCGTACGGCCCGGCCGACCGGGCGGAAAGTATCGCCACCGTGCACGCCGCGCTGGACGCCGGCGTCACCCTGATCGACACCGCCGACTTCTACGCCATGGGCCACAACGAGCTGCTGGTCGCCGAGGCGCTGCGCGGCCGGGACCGGGACAGCTACCGGCTGAGCGTCAAGTTCGGCATGCTGCGGGGCCCCGGACCCGAGTTCGGCGGCGTCGACGGCCGCCCTGAGGCGGTGAAGAACTTCCTCGCGTACTCGCTGACCCGGCTGGGCGTCGACCACATCGACATCTACCGTCCCGCCCGGCTGGACCCGGCGGTGCCGATCGAGGAGACGGTCGGCGCGATCAAGGACATGATCAACGCCGGGTACGTGCGCCACCTGGGCCTGTCGGAGGTCGACGCGGCCACGGTCCGCCGGGCGCACGCCGTACACCCCGTCTCCGACCTGCAGATCGAGTACTCGCTGCTGTCCCGGGCGGTGGAGGCCGAGGTGCTGCCCACGCTGCGGGAGCTGGGCATCGGGCTGACCGCGTACGGGGTGCTGGCCCGCGGGCTCATCTCCGGGCACTGGTCCACCGACCGGGCCGCCACCCCCGGCGACAGCCGCGGCTTCAGCCCCCGGTTCGCCGGTGGGAACGTGGAACACAACCTCGCCCTGGTGGAGGCGCTGCGCCGGATCGCCACCGCCACCGGCTGCACGGTCGCCCAGCTGGCGATTGCCTGGGTGGCCGCGCAGGGCCCGGACATCGTGCCGCTGGTCGGTGCCCGTACCCGGGAAAGGCTGGCCGAGGCGCTGCCGGCGGCGGCGGTCGACCTGGCCGCGGACGACCTCGCCGCGATCGAAAAGGCCGTGCCGCCCGGCGCGGCCCGCGGCGACCGCTATCCGTCGGCGTTCATGGCCACCCTCGGCGTGGGCAACTGAGCCGGGTCACCCCTGCCCGGCGCGCGGCTCCAGCACCACCACCGCGGTCGGGGACGAGCGCAGCGCGGCGTACGCGTCGAGGTCCTTGTCGATCTCGCGCCAGCGCTGCCACAGCCGGTCGCGCTCGGTGTCCACGGCGGCCCGGGCGCGCACCGGGTGCGACCCGCCGGCGAGCTGCACGCTCGCGTCCGGGTGCGCCAGCAGGTTGAGCCACCAGGCCGGCTCGCCGTCACCCCAGCCGTTCATGGCCATCGTGACCAGGTTCGGCCCGTCCTCGAGGTAGCCGAGGATCACGCTGCGCGGTTGGCCGGTGCGGCGCCCGCTGGTGGTGAGCCGCATGGCGCCCCACTTGCCGGGTTTCGGGCGCCACAGCCCGACCCGGCCGCCGGAGAAGCGGTACAGCCCGCGGTGCACCGACCAGGCGAGCCGGATGAACCAGCGCGGCGGCAGCCACGGTTTACGCACGTCCGACATCTCCACGCACCCCCGGTCCACCGTAGGCGTGCCCCGCAACGCTCCCGGTACGTGGGTGCTCAGGCGCGCCGGGCCGAGACGCCGGCCAGCACCGTGCCCAGGCACAACGCGGCGGCGCTCACCGCCAGCGACCAGTGGATCCCGACCACCGCCCCGAACAACCCCACGGTGATCCCGCTGCCGAAGCGCAGCCCGTTGGTCGACATCCCGTACACGCCGATCACCCGCCCCCGGTCCGCGGGCGGGGCGAGCAGCTGCACCAGCGTCTGCCCGATCGACATCGAGGCCAGGTTCGCGACCCCGCCGACCACCAGCAACAACACCGACAGCGGATAGCTGGCCGACACCGCGAACAGCAGCGTGCTGAGCCCGTAGACGCCGGTGCTGACCACGGCGGCCGGCACGGTCGGCCGCAACCGGCCGGTGGCCTCCAGCAGGATGCCGCCGATCACCCCGCCCGCGCCGTTGGCAAAAAGCAGGATCCCGTACGCCGTGCCGGCGCTGCCCGCCCCCAGATCCCCGGCGAAGATCGGCATCGACGACTGCATCGAGGCGCCCACGAAGAACGACCCCAGCCCACCCAGAATGATCATGCTGACCAGCGTCCGGTTGGCGCTGACCTGACGCAGCACCCGCACGGAGTCGACAACGCCCATCCGCCGCCGCGGCGCCCCGTCGGCACGGCTGTGCCCGGTGAACCGGGTCCGGAACAGGAAGACGGTCAGCGGCAGGTAGAACGCGACGTTGGCGAAGATGCCGGCGGTCGGCCCGAGCCCGAGCAGCAGCGCGGAGCCGATCACCGGCCCGAACAGCACACCCAGGCTCTTGAAGGTGGCATTGAGCCGCACGGCGCTGGGCACCTCGTCGCCGCCGACGAAGTCGTGCAGCATCAACTGCTCGGCGGGCCCCCACAGCGACCCGGCGAGCCCGTGCAGCACCAGCAGCACACACGCCGACCAGACCTGCAGCGAGCCGGTCAGGAACAGCACACCCCAGGCGACCGAGACGAGCGCGAACAGCGCCTGTGCGGCCTGGATGACCCGGCGGCAGTCGAACCGGTCGGCCAGCCCACCGAAATACACGGAGAAGAACAGAAAAGGCAGCCAGTGGCTGATCACCTGGAAGCCCGCCAGCGCGGGCGAATGGAACCTCTCCCAGAGCACCCAGTACGTGATGACGTGCTCGATGTTGTCGGCCATCATCGCGAGCGCGGCCCCGAAGAGGTAAGGACGGCAGTCCTTGTTCCGCAGCGCGGCAAACTTCCGGGGTACGACGGCAGTCACCGGCGCGTGTGCGGGAACTCCGCAGGCGGCACACATGTCAGAAAGTCCTCCCGCCGAAGCCTGCGGGAAGCCACCGCGCGGCGCGCCCGGGGTGCCCGGGTCAGTGACGTGAGCCACCGAACCCGGGACCGGTCATGGCTGGAAGTAGTGTCCCGCGTCCAGATCGGCGATCAGGCCGGGGCGGCTCGGGTGCCAGCCGAGCAACTCGCGGGTGATCGCGGACGAGGCCGGATTGTCCATCTGCGCGAACGACCCGAGGAAACCGAAGTACCCCTCGGCCTCCTCGGGGCGGATGCCCCGGACCGGGATGCCGAGGTTACGGCCGACCGCGGTGGCGATCTCCCGGAACGGGACACCCTCGTCGGCGGCGGCGTGCAGGCGCGACCCGGCCGGTGCCTTCTCCAGGGCGAGCCGGTAGAGATCCGCGGCGTCGAGAGTGTGCACGGCCGGCCAGCGGTTGGCGCCCTCGCCGACGTAGGCGGCGTAGCCGTGCTGCCGCGCGGCGGCAACGATGACGGTGATGAAGCCGTGGTGGTCGAGCGAGCTGTGCACCGTGGGCGCGAGCCGCACGATGCTGGAACGCACCCCGCGGGAGGCGAGCCCGGCCACGAAGTTCTCCGCGTCGATCCGGTAACCGCCGCCCGGGAAGACGTCGCGCTCGGTGCCGGGACGGCCGACGACTCCACCCATCGCGAGCATGGCCGTCCCGCTCGTGCCGACCAGGGGTTTGCCGGAGCCGTCCAGGCCGTCGGCCAGTGCCGCGAGGGCCCGCAGGTCGACCGTGGCGGCGCCGGCCAGGTCGCCGCTGAGCATGAGGTCGTGGCGGAACGCCAGGTGCACGACCCCGTCGGAGGCGGCGGCCTCCTCTCGCAGCACGTCAAGGTCGGACAGGTCGCCGCGGCGCGCCCGGGCGCCGAGCTTCTCGATGGCGGCGGCCGCAGCGTCGGACCGGGCCAGGCCGACAACCTGGTGCCCGGCGCGGAGCAGCTCCGGCAGGACGGCGGAACCGAGATGGCCGGAGGCCCCGGTGACGAAGACGCGCATGGTGGATCCTTCCCGAAGGTGATGTCACAACGTGACATGACCGTACACCGCGATGTCGCACTGTGACATGGCTGAGCGGGAAGATGTCACAATGTGACATCGGATACCATCGCCGGCATGGCCCGCTGGCAACCGGACGCACGCGGCCGCCTGGCGGCGGCCGCCATGGAACTGTTCCGCGAGCGCGGCTTCGACAACACCACGGTCACCGACATCGCCGCCCGCGCCGGCCTCGACAAACGCACCTTCTACCGGCTCTTCGGCGACAAACGCGAGGCGCTCTTCGACGGTGGCAGGCTGCTGGAGGAGGTGGCGGTGCGGGCGGTGACCGAGACGGACGCCGCCCCGTTCGAGGCGGTCATCACGGCCTTCCACCGGCTGGCGAAGGAGCTCTTCGCCGACCGCCTCGACCTGGTCCGGGTGCGTCAATCCATCATCGACAGCAGCCCCGAGCTGCAGGAACGCGAACTGCACAAGATGCGCTCACTGTCCGCCGCGATCGCGGCGGCGCTGCGCGCCAAGGGCACCGGGGAGACCACGGCGACCCTGGCCACGGAGTCCGGGGTGACGGTCTTCCGGCTGGCGTTCGCCCGCTGGGTGGCGCCCGGCAGCGACACCTCACTCACCGACCTGATCACCGAGGTAGCTGCCGAGCTGCGCGCAGTCATCTCAGCAGCGCCAGACCCCGATCCCGACCACGGCTGAACCGACAGCGCCGCGGCAGCGTCCCGGTCTGCTGGCCTGGTCTGCTGGCCCGGTCTGCTGGCCTGGTCTGCTGGCCCGGTCTGCTGGCCCGGTCTGCTGGCCTGCTCTGCTGGCCCGGTCTGCTCGCCCGGCCTGCTGGCCCTGTCTGGTCGCCTGGCGGTTGTCCGGCCTGGTCGCTTGGCGTTGCCCCGGCCTGCTTGCCCGGCGGTGGCGCCGGTCAGCCGGGCCGGCTGGGCGCCGGGCCGAGCAGCCGCTCCAGCAGCCGTGGTTCGCCGGGCCACGCCGCCATCAGCACCTCCCGCGGGACCTGCCGTCCGGCGTACCGGAGGGCCAGCGCGACCACCACGATGTCGTCCAGCGGACCGATCACCGGGATGAACTCGGGGATCAGATCGATCGGGCTGGCCACCCAGATCCCGGCAATGATGATCGCGATCCGGGCCCGCCGCGGCACCTGCGGATGCTTCCGCAACCGCCGCACGGTGGTGACGCAATCGGGAATGAACGCGGCCAGATCCCGCAGAATGCCGGGTGGCAGGCGCCGGGCGAGCACGAGCAGCAGCGCCCAGCTCGCCACGAGACACCCGAGGGCGACACCGAGCCCGACAAGCCAGTCCCGCAGGTTCACCCGTCGACCCTACGCGCCACGTGGGCGAGCTACGGCTTCGACTGGACCACCGACCCGCCCACGAGGCCGGAAATCACCCGGGCCGCCGGCACCACCCGCCCAAGACGCCGGAAATCACCTGGGCCGCCGGCACCACCCGCCCACGGGCTGGAAATCCTCCGGGCCGCCGGCGCCACCCGTTCGCGGAGCAGGATCACCCATTGGCTGCGCACGGTCGCGGGGTCGGGTGTCAGCGGCCCGCCGGGTGTCGGTCGCGGTGCCAGCGCAGCGGGCCGGGATGCAGACTCCACCACAACCGTCTCCACCAGGACTTCTTCCCCCGCAGCGCCGCGGCATAGGCAACCGCCTGCTGCCCCGCCCGCTCGGCCTGCCGCCCATCGGCCGCGCCGGGCGCAAACCCCACCGTGTTCACGGCCGACACCAGCTCGTCCAGCGGCGGCATCTCAAAACCCTCCGGCGGGACAGCAGCCCGCACCGGCACCGCGTCACGCCGAACCGGCGCATCCTCCGGCCGCCAACCCACCGACCCCGCGTCCGGATCCGGATCCTCCGAGCCGACGACGCCCGTGCCCGAGCCGACGACGCCCGTGCCCGAGCCGACGACGCCCGTGCCCGAGCCGACGACGCCTGCGCCCGTGCCCGTGCCCGTGCCCGTGCCCGTGCCCGTGCCCGTGCCCGTGCCCGTGCGAGCCTCCTCCGCGGAGCCGTGCACAGTCCCGACCGCGTCCGGAACAGCACCCGTTCCCCGCCCGGATCTCCACCTCCGCGCCCTGCCAGGCCGCACCTCAGGCGGCCGCGCCGCGAACGCCGCCGCCTCACCGGCCGCCAGATGAACCGGCACCGGCCGCCCGTCCAACCGCAACGCGTCCGTGAACTCCAGCCATGCCCCGGTTATCCGCTCCTCGGCCGCCCCGGCCCCCAGCCGCCGCTGCCGCAACCCCCGCCGCAACACCACCACGGTCAACCCCGCCGCGACCAGCACCAACAACACCGACCCCGAAGCCCCGGCAGCCACCACCACCCCCGCCGGCCCGCCGTCCCTGGCCACCGGCGGCGCAGCCACCGCCGCCGGCGGCGCCGAGGCGCTCGCCTGTTCCGACGCCGGCGGTGGGTCGGAGGTCGGCGGCGGGGACGGCTTCGGGGTGAAGTCCTCCTCGACCGGCCGGGGCTGGTCGCTCTTCGGCAGCGGGTCGAACGCCACCCAGCCCAGCTCGTCGAAGAGCACCTCCGGCCAGGCGAGCGCGTCGCCGCCGGTGACCGTGCCGCCGGCCTTGGGCGCGTCGAAGCCGACCACCACCCGGGTCGGCAGCCCGGTCAGCCGCGCGAGCAGCGCGAACGACGCCGCGAACTGCTCGGACGTGCCCCGCTGCCCGCCCTGGTCGCGCGGCCCGAACAGGAAGAACTCCAGGTTCGGGTACGCGTGCCCGCTCGGCGCGTCGGCGACCTTGCGGTAGTGCTCGGCCAGGAACTCCTCGATGGCCGCAGCCCGGTCGAACGCGCCCGCGTTGCCGTCGGAGAGCTGCTCGGCGAGGCGGCTGATCGGCTCCGGCACCCCGGCGCCGATGGTGAGGAAGCGGGCCACCTCGTCGCCGGTCGGGGAGTCCGCGGACGGCAGCAGGTTGAGGTCGGGCTCCTGGGTCTGCGACGTGACCGTGTAGCGCACCCCGGGTTTGAGCCCCTCGGGGCTGATCAGCGTGCCGGTGGCCGGGTCGTAGGCGACGCGTACCCCGTTGACGCCGGTCGGGGTGGGCACCACCGGGAGCAGCCGCCCGGTGAGCTCGTCGACGGTGATGTCCTGGGTGACCTGGCGCACCGGCACGTCCGGCAGCGCGGGCGCGCTCGGCAGCACCCGCCCGGCGTTGCGGTAGGTGGCCCCGACCCGCCAGGTCACCCCGTCGTAGTCGGGCAGGACCGCGAGCCGCAGCCGCACCGGGCCGGTGCCGGGGGCGGCCGGGCCGATCTCGAGCAGCCGCTGCTCCGGGGTCAGCGCCCAGCCCGAGATCCGGTTCAACGGGCTCTCGTCCAGGCTGTCCACCTGCGGCGGTTCGACGTACCGCCGGGGGTCGACCGGGGTCGCGGTGACCCGGCCGCCGACCCACGGGCCGACCGCGACGATCAGGCCGATCAGGACCACCAGGCCGGCGGCCGCACCGGCCAGCGCACGGCCGCGCACGGCCGCGCGGGTCTTCGGGGGTACGCCGGACAGCGACGGTCCGGCCGGCGGCCGGGCGCTGACCGCGAGCGCCACCGCGACCAGCCCCGCGAACAGCAGCGTCGGCCACCCGGCGGCCCCGGCGTTGGGCCCGACGACGTACAGCGCGCCGGCGTAGAGCGCCGCGGCCGGCGCGCACCCGAGCAGCACCCGCCCCGACCGCACCGCGACCTCGGCGCCGGCCAGCCCGGCCAGCCACGCCGCCACCACCGGCACGACCACCGTGTCGGGCGTCGACTCGACCGGGATCATCGCGGTGAGCAGCCGCGGAATCCCGTTGGTCAGCGCGTCGGCGGCGATCGCCGGCAGCGCCCCGGCCAGCTCGGCCCGGTCGGCGGCCACCCGCAGCGCCGCGAGCGTGTAACCGGCGAGCAGCAGCACCGACAGCGGCGCAACCGTCCACGACGGCAGCCGCCGCGCGGCGACACTCACCCCGACCGAGCCCAGCGCCGCGCCCGCGACGAGCTGCATGAGCAGCGCATCGGCATAGATCCGCCCGAGCACCACACCGGAAAGACCGACCACCAACACCAAAGCCACCGGTACGACCGCAGCCCGCGCCCACCTCACCACCCGCGCACCCCGTCCCAGGCGCCGGCGAACTGTGCGCCGTCCTCGGCCTCGATGACGATGAGCCCGCCCCCGGCCGACACCGGCGCAGCGTCCCGATCCCCGAACAGCCCCGCGATGACCACCGGATAGGCGCCCCGCAACGCGCTGACCGCGCCCAGGTCGGCCCGCCCACCGGGCCCGGTCAGGTAGACCAGCGTGTCAGCGATCCGGTTCTGCCGCAGGCTCCGCAACGTCTGGGTCAGGTCGCCGGCCCGCAGCTCAGCCTCGGTCAACACATCGAGGAAGGGCCCCGGCGCCGGCCCGGACACCAGATGCAGCGCCACCGGAAGGTCCTCACGCACGGCGGCGGCCACAATGGAGGCAGCCGCTTCACAACAAGCCTCGAACGAGTCGGCGGTGCCGTCCCGCACCTCCGGATGCGCCCCGCCCCGGTCGTCGAGCAGCACGACAATGGTCGGCTCGCTGGTGTCGAGCTGCTCCCGCACCATGAGCTCACCGACCTTGGCGGAACTGCGCCAGTGCACCCGCCGCAGCTCGTCCCCGATGACGTACTCCCGCAGCGAGTCGAACGTGATGGTGCCCTGCGGCACTTTGTCGATCCGCCCGTCCAGACTGCGCGCCATCCCGGCCGGAACCGCTCGCAACAGATGAATCCGCGGATGCACCCAGACGGTGGCGACCCCACCATAGGTACGCGACAACGTCAGGAGCCCGAGCGGATCGGTCCGGGTGACCCGCAACGGCCCGACCGGCACCACCCCGCGCCGCTGGGTGGGCACGGGATACTGCACGGTGGTGTCCCGCCCGGGCCGCAACCGCAACAAAGGAACGGGAACGGTCGACGACCCGCACCGATCCGCGGCGACCAGGTTGGCGGCCCGCAGCTTGCTGGTGTTGTGCACGGTGAGCGTCATGGTGGCCGGCTCACCCCGAGCAACCCGATCCGGGCTGGCGACCCGCTCGACACCGAGCCCCGGCCGCCACACCGCGAAGACAACCCCACAGAGCACGGCAACCGTCGCGGCGGCCCCGAGCAACGCCAGATCCGGGTAGCCGTAACGAAACCCGCCCAGCAGCAGGGCAACCGCGGCAAGAAGAACACCGGCCCCGCGCACGGTGAAACCCCCGAGCCGCCTCACGCGCAACCCGCCCAGCTCAGCCGCGCACGGCGGTCGCCGCCGGGCCGGTCCGCTGGGCTCTGCGGCGCGTGGTGGTTGCCGCCGGGCCGGTCCGCTGGGCTCTGCGGCGCGTGGTGGTTGCCGCCGGGCCGGGCCGGCCGGCTCTGCCGCAGGTGCGGGGAGCAGGCGGTCATGCCCCGACGCGCTGATTGTCCGGCAGGGGCACCGGCACCGAGCGGATCGCGTCCTCCAGCACCTCGTCCGCGGTCACCCCGCGCAGCTGGGCGTCCGGCGACAGCAGCACCCGGTGGGCGAACACCGGCCCGATCAGCGCCTTGAAGTCCTCCGGCAGCACGTACCCGCGGCCGTTGATCAGCGCGAACGCCGAGGCCGCCCGGGTCAGCGCGATCACCCCGCGGGGGCTGACCCCGACCCGGACCTGCGGGTGGTCGCGGGTCGCAGCCGCCAGCCGGACCGCGTAGGTGTAGAGCGGATCGGCGATGTGCACCCGCAGCGCCATCTTGACCATCTCGCCGACCGTGACCGTGTCGGTGACCGGCTCCAGCGCGTCGGGCGAGCGCAGCGCCGCCCCGCGCAGCACCTCGACCTCGACCTCCTCGGCCGGGTAGCCCACCGACAGCTTGACCAGGAACCGGTCGAGCTGGGCCTCGGGCAGCCGGTAGGTGCCGTCCATCTCGACCGGGTTCTGCGTCGCCACCACCAGGAACGGCTGCGGCACCGGGTGCGGCACGCCGTCGACGGTGACCCGGCGCTCCTCCATGACCTCCAGCAGCGCCGACTGGGTCTTCGGCGACGCCCGGTTGATCTCGTCGGCGATGACGATGTTGGCGAACACCGGGCCGGGGTGGAACTCGAAGCCGCGGCTGGCCTGGTTGAAGATCGTCACGCCGGAGACGTCGGAGGGCAGCAGGTCGGGCGTGAACTGGATGCGCCGCCACTGGCCCCGGACCGCCGCGGCCATGGCCCGGGCCAGCGTGGTCTTGCCGACGCCGGGCACGTCCTCGAGCAGCACGTGCCCCTGCGCGAACATGGCGGTGAGCGCGAGCCGGATGACCTCGGGCTTGCCCAGCACGACGGCGCCGATCCGGTCGGCGAGCTGGGCGGCCACGGCGGCGAAGCCCTGGATGTGCTGGGGCGGCAGGGGTTCGTTGCTCACAGGTGGGGTCCTCAGCAGGTGGGCAGGTCGTTGATGTCGTCGCCACCGTCGAGGTTGAGCCAGGCGAACGGGATGTAGTTCTTACCGGAGTAGTTCACCTGCACCCACCAGCTCGACTCCTTGTGGTTGTTGTAGATGTAGGAGTCGATGCTGGTGCCCTTCTCCTTGCAGTACGCCTGCAGCCGGGTGCCGGGCTTGGCCCAGCCGACCTGCTTGCTCTCCTGCGACGTGCTGGCGAAGATCTCGTTGCCGTTGCGCCCGTCACGATCCTCGTTGCAGTACGTGGCGGTGTCGCCGTTCTCGCCGTTGTTGCAGGTGGCCGTGCCGTAGAGGGCGTCGGTCTCCTGCGTGCGGGTGCGCGCGTCGCTGGTGCCGGCGGCGGTCTTGGCGGTCACCGTGAAGGTGTAGCTGGTGCTCGGCTTGAGGCCGGTCACCTTGAGGCTGGAGCAGCCGCCGGAGGCGTCGCCGCCGCCGTTGTTCGCCTTGACCGTGCAGGTGGCCTGGGCGCCACCGGCGTTGACGCTGAAGGTCACGGTCGCGGTGTTGAAGGTCGCCGACGAGCCGGTGATCGTCACGACCGGCTGGGGCAGGGTCTTGGCGGTGGCTGTCGCCGCCTCGCTGTCGCCGGCCTCGTTGACCGCGCGCACCTCGACCGACACCGTCGCGCCGGTGTCGAAGCCGTTGAGCGTGACGCCGGTGCCGTCGGTGACGTCGGTGGTCCTGCCGCCGGCCGTCACGGCGTAGTGGGTGATCGGGCGGCCGTTCTCTGCCGGGGCGGTCCAGGTGACCCGGATGGCGCCGGCCTGGTCGCTGACGGTGGCGGCGTCGATGTTCCCGGGCCGGTCCGGCCTGGTGAACGGCACGACGCTGTTGCTGATCGGGGACGCCTTGGAGCCGGCGCCACGCTCGTTGACGGCCACGACCGTGAACGCGTACTGCTTGCCGTACTCCAGCTCGCCGTCCTTGATGGTCAGGCTGGTCTCGCCCTTGGCCTCGCCGAGCGGCGCGGACGTGCCGTCGCTGACCGCCGTCACCGCGTACCGCTCGATCTCCAGGCCCTGGCCGTTCGCGGCCGGCCAGTCGACCACGACCGTGCCGTCGGGTCTGGCCTCGGCGCTCGCGGCCGTGGGCGCGTCGGGGACCTCGGCGGTCGGCCGCACCGCGTTGCTGGTGCGCGCCGGGCCGTCGCCCTTCTTGTTGACCGCGTGTACGGCGAACCGGTACGTCTCGCCGTTGGTCAGCCCGGTGACGTTGAGCGAACGCTGGTTGGCGCCCACCTGGAAGGTCTTGTCCGCGCCCTCGACCACGTACTTGCTGATCTCGGCGCCGTTGGCGGCGGCGGCCCGCCAGGTGACCCGCACCTCGGCGTTGCCGGCGGCGGCGCGCACGTTGCGCGGCGCACCCGGCTTGGCGACCGGCGGCTTCTTGGGCTTCTGCGGGGGCGGCGGCGGGTCCGGCGGGGTGGGCGGCGGGTCGCCACCGAGCACGTCGTCGGCGTACTTGTCGACCACGCGCACCTGGTGGGCGTTGTCGACGACGCGGGCGGTCGACGAACCGGGCGCATTGATGAACAGGTAGTTCTCCCGGACCTCGAGCTCCAGCGGGCCACCGGCGTTCTTGAAGCCGATGTCCTGCTGCTCACGGCCGGCGGCGTCGAAGACGTGCACGGTGCCGGTGGACTCGTCGGCGACGTAGAAGAAGCCCTCCCAGGCGACCGCGGGTTGCAGCTCACTGCCGTCGCCGGGCACCGCGAACTGCGCGACACCGCCGCGCTCGGGCACCGCGTACACCTGGCGGGTGTCAGGGACCGTGACCGGCACGACCGCGCCGTCGGTGTGCTCGGGCAGAATGCCCGGCCCGGTCAGCGGCAGCACGGTCGAGACGCCCTCGGCGTCACCGCGGAACGTGGTCAGCTGGTTGGTGGTGCGGTCGAGCACCGCGACGCCGTCCTCCAGGGTGGACAGCGCCAGGTCGTGGCTGGACTCGGCCACCGACTCGGTGCGGATCTGGGCGGGGCCGACCGCGGTCCGGCCACCGCCGGCGCCACCGGTCGCGGAGTTGTCGGGCAGCGGGGCGGCGGTGATGGCCGACACGGTGCCCTCGCTGGGCACGGCGATCCACAAGCGGCCCGCACCGTCGAAGACGCCGCCGGTGATGCCGGGCGGGTAGCGCAGCGGCTCGCCGATCGGGGTCAGCGTGCGCGGATCGAGCTGGCGCACCTCACCCTGAACGGCGTCGATGACAAAGGCGGCGTCCTCGCGCAGCGCGACGCTGACCCCGATGCCGCCGGTAGCGGGCGCGGGGCTGACGAAGATCTGCAGGGAGGAGAGATCCATCGAGCTGACGACGCCGGTCTGCAGATCCCGCATGATCACGAAGCGGTCGTTCTGCGCGACCTCGATCTGGTGGCCGCGTGCCTTGGGCACGTTGACCCGGGTGTCGACCCGGGCGGTGACACCGTTGATCCGCGCCACCTCGCCCTTGGTCTTGCTCCAGACCCAGGAGGCGGCGTCGTAGCTGGCGACGGCCTGATCGGCGGCGCCGAGGCCGAGCACGGTGAGTCCCAGGCCCGCGACGAGGCTCAGGACAGTGCCCATGGTGACGAGGCCACCACGACTGCGCCAGCGGCGCTTGCGCTGGCCGATCACGTCATCTGCACTGGCCACGGCGTGCCTACCTCCCCGTTTGCCGGCGGCGCCCCGTTCAGGACGCAGGCCATCATAGGGGGATGGCGGCTGGTGTGGACACCCGGTGAGTCACGGTTGTGGACAGTGGTGATCGCCCAGAGTGATCATCATTTGCCGGGCGAAGGTTTGCTCGTTCGTGGCGAGCGGCTGGTGCAGGTCTGCGGCGAGGTGGAGAACTGGCTGGTGGTGTAGACGGCCACGATCGCGAAGCAATAGTCCAGGTCAGCGTTGAGCCCGTTGAGATCGAAGGTCGTCGTGGTCGGCCCGACCTGACCCATGGGGCGTAGTTGTTCACCGGGCCGCCCACCGGTGATGACAAAGGAGGCCCGCCCGTTGGCGGGATCGGCCCAGAAGAGCTTCACCGACGATCCGTAGTCACGCATGCGCACATCGCTAGGGGCGGGCCCGCTGAGAGTTGGCACATCAGAGGCCGGATCGTCACCCCGATCGGCAAGAACAACAACCAACGCGACCACCGCGATGATCACCCCGAAAACCGCGGCAATAGCCGCGAAAAGGGCAGGCGCCTTCCGCGAGTACGACGAATCGCCGGGTCTATCGGTGATCGGGGCTGTGGAGGTGACCTGTGGCACGGACTGCTGGAAGTAGGGGCCACCGGACTGGGGCACCGGCAGCCCTGGCTGGAATCCGGCCGGGACCGGACTGGCGGCGGCCTGCTGATAGCCCGGCGGCGCCGACTGCGGGGTGGGGAAGTAGTGGGGAGGCGGCTCTGACGTGGAGGACTGGGGCGCGCTGGCCTCATGTGGCGCGGGGAAGTAGTGGGGAGGCGGCTCCGCCGTGAGGGGCTGAGGCGCGTTGGCGTCTTGCGGCGCGGGGAACCAGTGGGGAGTGGGCTCCGAGATTGGGGCCGGGGGTGCGGGCTGCGGAGCGCTGGCCTCTTGTGGCGCGGGGAAGTAACGGGGCGAGGGCTCCGCCACCGGGCGCTGCGGGCGTACCGGTGCTTGTTGGTCTTGGGGTGCCGCGCGCTGCGTGGGAACCTGGAAGCGCTGCAGCTGCTCGGCCGGCAGCTCCATGCGGACCGTCGGAGGGTCCTCGCCGAGGTAGGAGCGCGCGCGGACAACGGCCCAGTGCTCCGCGCCGAGCACGGCCGGCCCGTGCGCGGCCACCCGGCCGAACGCCCGCCGGGCCTCATGCCGGTTCTCCATCTCCTCGGCGACCACACCGAGATCGAACGAGATCAGAAGCATGACCGGATCGGCATCCCCGAGCCGCCACTGCCCGGCCGCATAAGCCTCCTCGAGCACCCGCCGCGCCCCGGACGGATCACCGGCCAGCTGATGCACGGCGGCGAGCTGCTGCGCGGTCAGCAGAACGTCGGGATCGTCCTCACCGAGATTGGCCCGGCCCAGGTCGACGGCATGCTCGAGCACAGCGCGCGCCTGCCCCAGATCACCGGAATCGGCAAGGGCAAGGGCACGCTGCCGGGCGGCGAGAAGCGGGGACGGCTGGGACACGCAGGCCATGCTGCCCGCAACACTGCGCCTACGCCAGTACGGGCGGCCGGGATGCCCGGGTATGTCCGGGGTCAGGGGTGGTGTGAGGGCGGGGGAGGGGGCGTGTATATTTCTCTCCTGTGCAGCCCACCCGGGCAGCGGGTTGCGGATGCAAGCCGCAGGTCGGCCCGGTTATGCTGTGCTCACCTTGTCCGGGTGGCGGAATGGCAGACGCGCTAGCTTGAGGTGCTAGTGTCCTTTATCGGACGTGGGGGTTCAAGTCCCCCTCCGGACACGTTAACCCCCAAAGAGATCATTCACATTCTGGATAGATCTCGATGGGGGCTGTGCGTTTTCCCGTCTCGGCCTCGGTATCCACTGATCTGGTCGTGGATTTCTCTCGGCTGACGGCCGGAGCGACCGGGTTGGCATCGGCAAGGTGAGCTGGCCGGTGGTTTGAACGTCATCCGCGGATGCGACTTCGGCTTCCGTGTCGTCGGGAAGGGGTTCGTCGACCGCGATCGTGTCCGGGCCGCACACGATCAGCGCGTCCCGGGCCCGCAGACGAGCGGCCAGGTCGCCGGCGTCAACGACACCTGCCAGGTCCTTGTTGCCGGTGGCAACGAGGTGCTCGACGATGCGGGTTTGCGACCAGTACACCCAGCCCGGCTCTTCCATCTCGGCTACCTGGGCGGTGGTGTGGCCGTGTCGGCATCGGTAGCCCGGCCGCCGGTTCACCCAGTGGCCTTCCAGGCGCCGCCCGCAGAGCGCGCAGACGAGCAGGCCGGTCAGCTGATACCGGTGCACCCGGCCGTCCGCTGGTACCGCGAGGGCGGTGATCTGCTGCGCGGCCAGGAAGTCGGCGTCACTGACCAGTGCGGGATGGGTGTGGTCGTCGGAGATCACCCAATCGGAGCGGGGGTTCCACACCCGCACCGGGCCTCGGCTGGACCGGCGATTCCCGGGCACGGCCTCCCGATGATCGGTGAACTGCCGGTTCCAGACCTGCCGGCCGGTGTACCGCGGGTTAGCCAGGATCGCGGCCACCGTCCGCAGCGTCCACACCGCGGTGCTGCGATGCGGGTTGCGGCCCTGGTCATACACTCCGGGCGACGGAACACCGCGCTCGTTGAGCAGCCGCGCGATTCCCGCCGCGCTCATTCCCTCGAGGCGGCACGCGAACATCCATCGCACTGTCGGCGCGGTCACCGGATCCACATCGAGACGATGCTGACGACGTCCCCAACCGGCGTGCATCGCCTTCGGATGCGGGCCGGCATCGACGAGTCGGTAGCCGTACGGCGGCCGCCCACCGAGATGGCGGCCCTGTTCGCGGACCTGCGCCGCCATCGCCGCCGTGGTGCGGAACCTGTTGCGCAGGACTTCCCGCTCCGACTGATGCCCCAACATCAACAACAACGCCTGATGCTCAGGCTTTGCCAAGTCCACCGGGCCGCGTGCCTCGGGCAGCCACACCGGTATCCCGAACGAGGCCAGCAAGGCGATCACCACGGGCGCGTCACCGCCGGCGAACGCCCGCTCGAACTCCCCGACCACCACCACGTCGAACCTACGATCCGGATTCTGCGCTGCGGCCAGCAGGGCAGCCGCCTGCGGACGCCGCGGCCACGGCAGGCTCCGGGACCTGCCGACGTCGAAGAACTCGGCCACGATCCGCCCTCGCCCGGCGACCACCCGCTCGGCCGCCTCCACCTGCCACGCCCGTGAGGACACCGGATCCTGATACTCGAGCGTCGAGATCCGCCCGTAGAACGCGAACCGCAGCCCACCCGAACCACGCCGTGGGCCGGTCGACCGGTCGCGCCGCCGCACGGTGACCGGCGCCTCCAACCACGAATCGAAGGAAGCGGGAGACGAGGAAGCGGGAGACGGCATAGCGATCACCGCGATTCGAGAAGATGTGCTCCTCCCACCGCTACCACTCGCCAGACAGGTCTGGCGATACCCCGACCAGGACGGTTCACCGTCGCCACGCTCAGCACCGCTGAACTGTCACGCCTACGGACTACAGCCACCCCGCGCGGACAACAACCCTGCACCTGCTGAGGTCAGTCGGTCGCAGAGCACAGGCGTTCCGGAGTCGAGCCCGTTCAAACTATCGAGCTGCGATCCCTGAATGCGTGCAAAGGATGCGCACAACTCGATCATGGCGCGAGACGAACGGCCTGGCCAGGGTCCCGGACGAGTTTCGGCACCCCCAGGGTTACCTCGACCTGGCCGTAGAGGTTGCCCGGCGCACCACCCGGGTGCACATCCGCTCGGCGGCCCTGATGGCCATAGCCGCCGAGGCCTTCCCGCCCGGGCCGACCTGCTGATAGCCGAGTCCCGCAGAACGACGCCTGGACCGGGGTCATCGGCGAACTCGCACTGCTCCGTCCGGTCGTCATCGGAACGGTGGCCAAGGCTCTGATCGCGTCGGCAGCTCGCACGGCACCCTCATGATCCCTTGGAGGCGCTGAGAGCTCTACCCCGGCCTGATCGGCGGTCGATCACCGTGTTCCTGGTGAACTTCACCCGGCTGTTCAGTGTTCTGCTGATCGCTCCGCTGGTCGTCGAGTACCTGCGCCAGGTCGGCTGGCGGCTGCGCCGGATCCGGTCGGACGTGCTGAGGCTGGCCCTGGTGCCGCTGGGGGTGGCCGACTACAGCCTCTACTGCCTGGTCGAGCTGGGCAGCCCGGTGCAGTTCAGCATCGCCCAGCGCCAGTGGGGCCGGCGGTACACGTTCCCGGGCGAGGCTGGCGGCGTCGGCGCTGTTCGCGCCGCTGCTGGTGTGGTGGGTGATGGCGCCGGTGCGCCGGGCGCTGCCGATCATCGCCCAGGTCGGCCCGCAGAACCTCGGCCACCGGATCCGTCCGGGCCGCGGCCGGGACGAGGTTAAGCGGCCGGGCCGGGCGCTCGACACGATGATGGACGGCATCGCGGCCGGTTACGAGGGCCAGCGCTACCTGAAGCCGGCAGACCCAAGGCTGTAACCCGCTGCATCAAGGCGGAGAAGCTCGCTTGGTGTCCGGTTGGTGAGGCGTCACCGGAGGGTGAAGGGTACGGACAGGCCCTTGGTTTCGACGACGCTGAACTGTCGCGGTTTGCCGCCAACTAGGAGTTCTCCACCGTCCAGGGAGATGTGCAGCGTGCCCTTGCCGAAGTCGTCGTCAACGGCGACGACGAAGCTGTAGTCCGCCTCCTCGTTCTCCTCGTCGGCCACGCGTTTGACGGAACCGGGTACCGGCTTGGATCCGCCAACCCGGAATGCGGTGGCGGGGTCCAGGGAGAGGGAGAGTTCACCGCTGTCGGTGACGTCCCGCTGAGTGGCGAGCTTGACTACGACCGCGAGCCATGCCTTGCCGCGCGGAGCGTAGCCGAGGCCGCCGGCCCAGGGTTTGCGCACGGCTTCCCACTGGAAAAGCGTGGTGGAATAGTTCTGGCCCTTCGCGCGGAGCCGGGCGTATCCGGGTGACCCGCTGCTGGTGCCGCCGAGGTACGAGGGGAAGTCGGCGTACACCGCGGGTGGTCCCGTGCGGCGTTTGCCCGTACGCAGGTCCAGCGACTGCAGGTGGCCTGGGTCCCCGGTCACCAGCCGCACCTCGGCGCCCTGGGGGGCGGACACCATGAGGACCGTCTCGGTGGGAAGCTTCCCGAGCGCGACGGACCTGCCGCCGATGCTCACGGTGGTGTTCACGGCGCCCAGCCCGGTCGCGACCTGGCCGTCGAGTCCTGCCTGGCTAGCTAGCCAGGCGAGGACGAATTGCTGTCCTGGAGCCGCCCGAAGTGTCATCGGTGTCGTGGTGGGCGGCTGCAGCGGTGACGCACCGGCGGGTTGCCGAAGTGCGGCGCGCCTTGCAGCGTCGAGGGGCAGCAGTGGCAGGGCTTTGACCTGGGACACCCGTACGCCGTAGTGCGGACCGATCAGATTGTTCGGCGCCTGCCCCGGGTCTGCGCCGGAGTCGTCCGGTCCGGGACCGTCCCACCAGCCCACGAATTCCGCGGGTACATCGACGGCCACGGGCGGCACGGCCGGGGCGGAGGTCTCCGGCGCTTCGTCCGGGGCGTGCGAGGTGCAGCCCTCGAGCGCAAGCAGGAGTCCGATCGCCAGCAGCCGCTTCCCTGTGTTCATGCGGTCATCATGATCGAAGGTGCTCGGCGTACACCACCCGCCCTGGAGAACCTTTCGAGACGGGACCGTGCTCTTGGGCCTGCAGGGTTGTGCTGGCGGTATGCGGCATGGCTGAACAGAGCTGACAAACGGGGAGGCGTCTTCCCTCGGGTCGTGACGCAAGTGGCCGAGGGGACGCGATGACGGAGGACACGCTCCCGTGCTCTGGGGTACCGGATTCTGCCCACAGGACCGAGGTCATGCCTCATGGGGTGGTGGTGTCGGCTGTCGAGTCGAATCCCGCATTGGCTCTCGCGGGTCTGCCGAACTGGTGTGTGCTACGGGCATTCGATTCGGCCGTGCCGGCCGCCGGTCTTGGCGGCACCGTCGATCATGATGCTTTGCACGCCGGGTAGCTCGCGCAGTGCGGGTACGGGTTCGCAGTTGAAGGTGGGGCTCTCGACGGTCATGACGATCATGGCCGGCAGCGGCATGTCCGCGGCGCGCTCGAGTGTTTCGGGATCGTCCTGGTACACGTCGGCGGCCATGGATGCGATGGCGCCGGAACCTCTGAACACCGGCCCGATGGTCGGGTTCCAGCCCTTCAGTTCTTCTTCCACGGCTGCTTGCTGATCCGCGGTGACGTCGGGGTCCAGCATGACGGTGATGGCGTAAAGGTTGTCGGGACGATTCGATTCGGTGCTGAGGGCGTAGGCGATGCCGACGCCGCCGCCGACCAGGATCACGGCGGTCGCCGCAGCGGCGGCCACTATCCAGCGACGTCGGAGGGACCGGGTCCCGGCCGAAGCTGGCGCCGAGGTTTCAGGCGACGCGGGGGCATCGGTGTCGCGTGGCGTCATGGGCGAAGTTCTACCACGAACAGTGAGTGCGGGCGTGGCCGAGTTGGCCCCGGACGTTCTCGTGACTACCGATGCGTCGGCGTGTAACGGCCCGGGCATGGAGGGCTACGGCGTCTGCCTTGCCCGGGTACCGCTGTCCCTGTCTGATCGTCGCGGGGTCCGGTCCGTGCTGAGGACCGTAGCGTCGGTCACGGTGAATCGAGTGCCAAGAAGTGGTGTGAGCGGTAGTGATTTCGCCTGTGAACTGCGGTCGATGTCCATAGTGGTCGAATTGCGTCGTAGGTTTGGTGCGGTGCGCGTTTCGTCATTGGAGTGACGTGTAGGTCCTTGCCGTGGGTGACCGGGCGCAGCGCTTTCCTGCCTGGGTGTCCGTTTTATGGTTGCTGTTTGTGATCTTGTTTTACAGGGGTTCGTCGATGCCTCTAGAGTTCGCTCGCTGCTCCACGTAACGGGGGATTCACTGTGGTGGTCGATGTGTGGGCTCATGCCTGCTCGAAGGTTCTCAAGCGTTCGACGGTATGGGTTTGCGCACCGCTGATCCTGGTCGCTGCCGTAGTCGCATCACCGGTGGCGGCGGCTGCTGTGCCGCCGGCTTTGGGGCCGCTGCGGCTGCCTGCTGCGGCGACCGCACCGGATGAGAAGTCGGCGATGAAACTCGCGGAAGAGTCCGGCGCGCGGGTTGAGGTGATGGCCGATCGCACGGAGTACGAGCAGCTGTTTGCCGAGCCGGATGGGCGGCTGACGTACGAGACGACGGCCGTGCCGCAGCGAGTCGAGCGTTCCGATGGCTCGTGGGCCGACGTGGATCTGTCGTTGGAGCACGCCGCCGACGGTACGGTGCGTCCTCGGGCTTCGGTTGCGGATGTGCGCTTCTCGGCCGATGGCAAAGGTCCCCTGGTCACCTTGGTCGATGGCAGAAAGACGCTCACGTTGAGCTGGCCAGGCGGTCCGCTGCACGCACCGAAGCTGGCCGGTACCACGGCCACCTACGCCGAGGTCATGCCGGGCGTGGACCTGATCGTGCGACCAACGGAGTTGGGCTTCTCCCACGTGTTGGCGGTCAAGTCGGCTGCTGCTGCGACGAATACGGAACTGCGGAAGATCACCTTCGAACTCGGTGGGGACGCGAAGGTTTCGCGGCTGCGGGACGGGTCGCTGCAGGCTGTGGTGGGTCGAGCCGTGCTGGCATCGGCGCCGGCGCCGGCGATGTGGGATTCACGCACCGCAGTGACAACGGCGAAGAGCTCCGCCAAGGCAGCAGCTGCGGTGCAGGGCGCCGCCGGTGATCCGTCAACCGCGGGAGCGCCCGGCGATACGGCGCGCACGGCCCCCGTGCAGACCGAGGTGACCGCCTCCGGGGACCTGGTGCTGCGCCCGGACGAGGCGTTACTCGGCGGGAATGCCACATTCCCGGTCTTCATCGACCCGGCGTGGAGCAAGGGCAAGAACCGTTGGGCGTACTCGACGAACAACAACACGAACAACAGTGATGTGTCGCGGGCACGGGTCGGCAAGGACCCGGACGGACGGATCTACCGGTCGTACTTCGAGTTCTCGACCTCGACCCTGAAGAGCAAACACATCGAGTCCGCGTACGTGCAGATGACGCTCGACCACACCTGGTCCTGCGACAACACATGGACCCACATGTACAGCTCGAACCCGATCTCGGCGACTCCGCGAACGGCCTGGAAGTCGTCGAAACCCTTCCTGCAGCACCTGTCGGCGGCGGAGTCGCACGCCAACGAGGGCAGCGGCTGCTCCGATTCGCCGCAGCCCGACATGACCGTCAACTTCACCGGCGGGAATGTCACCACGCTGCTGAGCGGAGTAGCGAGCAAGGGCGCCTCGACGGTCACGATCGCGTTCAGCGCGGGCAACGAGACCCAGGGCTACGAGAGCGCCACCGATCGGTGGAAGAAGTTCTTCCCCGGTGATGCCAAGCTCATCGCCGATATCGACGCCAAGCCCGGTGTCCCGAACTCTCTGCAGGTCAACGGTATCGCTTGTCGGAGCACGACGATCAGCATCGGCCTCACGAACCCGTACTTCTCGGCGGTCATGCCGGACGCGGACGTCAGCCAGGCGATCAAGAGCACTTGGGAGTGGTACGAGGTCTCCGGTACCACCCTGGTGAAGAAGACCTCGCCGGTGACGACCACCACGATGGCCAACACCCGGGACATGAGCAACCGGGTGGCCGGAGCCGTCGACGGCAGGACATACGCGTTCCGGGTCATGGGGACCGACTCGGCACCGTATTCGATCAACAGTTCCTTTTCCGCCTACTGCTATTTCAAGGTGGACACCTCTGATCCGGCGGTGAGCGCCACCATGCTGTCGACCCCGGCAGGGCCGGGGCAGGAGGGCACCGTCCGAATCAGCTCGCCGGCCACCGACGTCACGAAGTTCCGCTACGGATGGAACGAGGCGGTGCTGACCGAGGCCGCCGCCGGCACCATCGCGGGTGTGACCGGCAAGGCCGTGGATGTCACAGTGACCGCGCCTCGGTACGGCGAGAACGTCCTGTATCTGCAGGCCATCGATGGCACCCTCAACGAGGGTGACGGGTCGTTGACGTTCACGGTCGATCGCCCGTCACCGCCGATCGCGCGGTGGGGGCTGGAGACGTATCCGGGCACCGAAGCCGGCTCCGAGTTGACAGACGCCCAGCCCGCGCTGCCCGTCAATCCCGCGCCCTTCCAGCAGGCCGACGCCTCGCTGGAGACACCGGTCGCTGTGACGTGGACCGACAAGCAGCGTCTGATTGGCGGCCAAAATGCCACCTTCAGCGGCAACGGGTCGATGACCACCGCGACCGGAGTGGTTGACACGACGAAGAGTTTCGCGGTAGCGGCGTGGGTCCGGGTGGACGACACGAGCGGCTACCGCACGATCGTCTCGCAGGACGGCGACCAAGTGGCCAACTTCCAGTTGCAGTACCGTCCGGACGACCGCAACAGCGACGGCGTGGCCGACAAGTCGTTCTGCATCACGACGCGGGTCTCCGATGCTACGGAGGCGGCCAGTACGGTCGTCTGCGGTATCAACACCGCCGTCGCCGGCCGCTGGACTCACGTGGCCGGGGTTTACGACGCCGCGGAGAAGAAGCTGCGGCTCTGGGTGAACGGGGTGCAGAAGGCGGAGGCCAACGCGACGGCCGCGTGGGCCGGCACCGGCAAGCTGCGCATCGGTAACCGCAAGCAGTCGAGCAGCGTCTGGACCGACTACCTGGTCGGTGGTGTGGCGGACGTGCAGGTTTTCGATCGGGCACTGGTTCAGCATGACTTCACCGGTCAGCGCGCCGCCGAGCCGGGTTCGGGCGGTGTCAACGAGCCCGGTATTCTTCAGCCGGTCGAGGTAGGCCGATGGGACTTCGAGACGGCGGTGCCGTGTTACGACCCGTCCATCGCCGATACCTGCTCGGCTCCTGATGGTGCGGCCTGGAGCCGGGACGTTCGGCTGACCCAGGGTGCGGAGATCTCGAGCGGTTCACGGGGCAGCTACCTGGGCCTCGACACCCGGCAGTTGCTGTACGACGACCCGGCGGACCCGTTCTACGGCATCGCGACCCGCGAGTACGGCGTGACGCAGAAGAACGCCGCCGATGTTCCGGTACTGCGGACGGACCA
This sequence comes from Actinoplanes sp. NPDC049599, assembly GCF_044465625.1. Lineage (NCBI taxonomy): Bacteria > Bacillati > Actinomycetota > Actinomycetes > Micromonosporales > Micromonosporaceae > Actinoplanes > Actinoplanes sp. NPDC049599. The sequence continues at coordinate 71,447 of NZ_JBITLX010000019.1, read as the reverse complement.
GTCGTTCACCGTGTCGGCCTGGGTCCACGTGGACTCGGTGACCACGTCGATGACTGCCCTGGCGCCCAAGGGCACCAAGCAATCGGCGTTCTATCTGGGAACCCGCCAATCCACGGTGGATGGTGTTACCGCGCAGCGCTTCGAGGTCATGACCTCGACGATCGACTCGGACCTGGGCGAGACATGGGTCCACACGATCGCGCCACGCGCCCTCGACATCGACGACGAGGGCTCGTTCGCCCATCTCGCTGTGGTCTACGACGCCGGGACCAAGCAGATGCGGCTCTACGTCAACGGTGCCCTGCAGGACACGGATACCTGGGCGTCGGCCTGGCAGGCCAACGGACCCTTGATCGTGGGCGGCGCGTGGTACTCCTCGGACAACGCGGCGGGCAGGTTCACCGACCCCTGGTACGGCGGCGTCGATGACGTCCAGACGTACCAGGGCGCGCTCACCAGCGCTCAGATCGAGACACTCTATGACGAGCAGACCGCATGAGCGGCGATAGGACGATGATGAATCGCGTCAGACGACTGATCGCCGCTTCGGCAACGGGCATCCTGGTGGCGTCCACGATGATGGTCCCCGCTGCTCAGGCGAAACCGCCCCAGCCCAGTGGCCCGTTGACCGCCCAGTCCGTACCGCTCGGCGACGACGGTAAAGAGGTTCGCGGCGTAGCCCGGAAACACAAGGATGTTCCAGACCTGCGGCTTCCGCCGCCGGTCTGGCCGGCCGCGGGAACCCCGGTGGTGGCCACGCCGCACAAGAACAACGCCGCCCGCAGCACCACGACCAATGCCGCGCCGTCCGCTGTGGTGGTGGACCGCGCCAAGGTGCCGCAGCGCTGGCGAGCCGGTGTGGTGGCCCGGGTGTCCGGGGCAGCCGAGCTAACCGTGGACTATGCGAAGTTCCAGCACGCGTACGGCGGCAACTGGTCGTCGCGTCTGCGAATGTGGTCGTTGCCCGAGTGTGCGCTCACCACACCGGACAAGGAAAGTTGTGTAGCGACACCGCTGCCGTCGAAAAACGACGCGGCGAAGAAGACGGTGACAGCCTCCACTGCCGCTACATCGCTGGTGGCCGTCGCGGCTGCCTCCGCCGGTGACTCCGGTGACTTCGGGGCGACATCCTTGTCCCCGTCGTCGACCTGGTCAGCCGGCGGCTCCACGGGTGATTTCAACTGGTCGTACCCGATCAAGGTCCCGGTCGCGATGGGCGGCCCGCAGCCCGAGGTGGGCCTGTCGTACTCCTCGGCAAGCGTGGACGGCCGGTCGTCGGCGACGAACAACCAGCCGTCCTGGATCGGTGAGGGCTTCGACTACTCGCCCGGCTTCATCGAGCGCCGCTACGTACCGTGCTCGGAAGACGAGAAAGGCGGGGACAACAACCCGGAGTACACCGGCGACCTGTGCTGGCGTTCCCAGAATGCCACCATGTCGCTGGGAGGCAGCAGCGCCGAGCTGGTGTACGAGGCAGGAAAGGGCTGGCACGCCCGGTCCGAGGACGGCTCGAAGATCGAACGGCTGACCGGGGCGGCCAACGACGACAACGACGGCGAGCACTGGAAGGTTACCTCCACCGATGGCACCCAGTACTTCTTCGGACAGAACAAACTGACCGGGCAGAGCACCGACACGAACTCGGCCTGGACCGTCCCGGTCTACAGCAACCACGCCGGCGAGCCCGGACACGCCACCTCGTTCCATGACTCCCTGGTCACCCAGGCGTGGCGTTGGAACCTGGACTACGCGATCGACGTCCGCGGCAACACCACGTCATTCTGGTACAACAAGGAGACGAACCAGTACGGCGCCGAGGCTAAAGAGACGACGAACGTCTCCTACGTCCGTGGCGGCACGCTGGCACGGATCGACTACGGCACGTGGGACCGGGGGAGCGCCGATCGCTCCGTGAAGCCGCTGGCCCAAGTCATCTTTGACACCGCCGACCGGTGCTTGTCGGACTGCACCGAGCACGACGGTTCGCATTGGCCGGACACCCCGTGGGACCAGGAGTGCAAGGCCTCGGCGACCGAGTGCGACGACATGACCCCCACGTTCTGGTCGACCCAGCGCCTCAAGAAGGTCACGACCCGGGTCTGGGACACCACCAAGGCACCAGCGGACTGGCAGAACATCGACTCGTACACGTTCGAGCACTCCTTCCCGTCGCCGGGCGACGGCCAGAAGGGCGGCCTGTGGCTCAAGTCGATCGTTCATGCGGGCCATGTCGGCGGCACGGTGACGCTGCCGCCGGTGACCTTCGACCCGGTTGCGCTGCCGAACCGGGTACTGACCAAGACCAACACGACGAACAACTGGCAGCGGCTGAGCAACATTTTCACCGAGACCGGCGCGCAGATCCAGGTCGAATACTCGCTGCCGGAATGCAAGACCGGCAACCTGCCGTCGACGCCGCAGAACAACACCAAGCTCTGCTATCCGGTGATCGGGCCCGACCCGTACGACCCGGACGGGGCGGACATCACCGAGTGGTGGCACAAGTACGTCGTCACCAGGGTCTCGGAGGGCGACACCCAGCTGCAGGACGGTCACCAGGCGCCGACCGTCAACACCTTCTACGCCTACGAGGGCACCCCGGCCTGGCATTACGCCGACGACGACGGCTTGATCAACCCTAAGCGCAAGACGTGGAACCAGTTCCGCGGCTTCGCCACGGTCACCACCAAGGTCGGTAACGCGGACCAGTCACTGTCCAAGACCACCTACCTGCGGGGCATGCACGGCGACAAGGCCGCCCCGAGCGGCGGTACGCGCACTGTGACGGTCGATGCCTCGTTGGGATCCGAAACCGTCTACGACGAGGACCAGTTCGCAGGCATGGTCCGTGAGTCGGTCGTCTACAACGGCACCGAGGACAAACCCGTCAGCAAGACGGTCAGCGTCCCGTGGCGCTCCGACCCGACTGCCTCCCGCACCATCAACGGTGACACGGTCACCGCACGATACGTCGCGCCTCGCGTACAGTACTCCGCGACGGCCCTGGGTGTGAACGGTGCCCGCGGCTGGAGCACAACGAGCACGACGACGTCGTACGACGACTACGGCATGCCGACGACGATCCAAGACAACGGCGACGTCTCGACGTCCGGCGACGAGAAGTGCACGACCACGACGTACAACCGCAGCACTACGAAGCACCTACTGGCCACGGTCAAGCAGGTGACGGTCAAGGCGCTGCCCTGCGCGACCGCGCCGACCCGGGCAGACCAGATGCTTTCTGACGGCATCAGCTTCTACGACGGCGCAGACGCCTCCTCGACGGCACCGGTGTACGGAGCGCTGACCCGCGCCGACACGATGAAGAACTGGACAGCCGCCGGCGGCACCGAGTGGAAGACCACCAGCAAGGCGGCGTTCGACGAGTTCGGCCGCCAGGAGTCCTCCACCGACGACCGCGGAAACACCGTCACCACGGTGCTGACCCCGGCCAAGAGCCTGGTCACCACACGTACCGACACCAATCAGCTCGGCTGGGCGACCACCACGACGTTCAACGCCGCAGCGGGACGTCCGACCAAGGTCACCGACCCGAACGGGCGCGTGACGGAGGCCGCGTACGACGCCCTCGGCCGCACCACCCAGGTGTGGGACATCGGCTGGACCCGTTCGGGTCACGAGTCACTGCCGTCCTCGAAGTACAGCTATCACTACGACCCCGCACGGGTGGCATACCCTTACGTGAGGACCGAGATCCTCAACTCGGGCGGCACCACCGATGTTGTCTACGACATCTTCGACGCCCTCCTACGTCCCCGGCAGACCCAGGGCGAAGCCGTCGGGGGTGGCCGAGTGGTCACGGACACCATCTACGACGCGCATGGCCGTGCAGAGACGACATTCGGTGCGCACGCCGAGGAGGGTGACGCGTCGGGGACGTTGTACTCGACGCCAGAATGGTCGATTCCCAGCCAGAACCTGACCTACTTCGATCGGGCCGACCGGGCGACGGCTGTGGCCTACCGAGCCGGCGACGGCGTGGCAAACGTCGTGGAGCGCTGGCGGACCACAAACATCTACGAGGGCGACCGCACGACCGTCGTCCCGCCCAAGGGCGGCACCTCCACCACGACGGTGACCGACGCCCTCGGCCGGACCACCGAGGCCTGGCAGTACACCACACCAGGCGCTTCCTCCGGGCCCCACCTGACCACCACCTACGGCTACGACGCCAAGGACCAACTGACGTCAGTCCAGGACTCGTCACAGAACATCTGGACGATGAAGTACGACCTGTTGGGACGTCAGATCGAAAGCGTCGACCCCGACAAGGGCAAGACCACCTCGACCTACACCCAATACGACGAGATCGAGTCGACCACCGACGCGCGCAGTATGAAGCTCGTCTACACCTACGACTGGATGGGCCGCCCGACCGCGGTCTACGACACCGCCGTCACCGCAGCCAACAAGCGCACGTCGTGGACCTACGACAAGCTCTACACCGGTGTCCCGCTCAAGGGCGAGATGACCGAGTCGATCCGGTACGACAACGGCAACGCCTACAAGTGGCAGGCACGCGGCTTCACCCAGCGGTATGACATCTCCGGCGAGCAATACGTGATCCCGGCCGCAGAGAACGGATTAGCTGGCACCTACGTCTACGGATACTCCTACTCGGCCTACACAGGCGCCCCCGCAGGCATGACCTACCCGGCGACCGGCGGCCTGGTCACCGAGACCGTCACGACCCAGTTCAACGACGCCTCTGGTCTGCCCACCAGCCTCGACACCAACCTGTCGCTCGTCGGGTCGTACGTCGCTTTGCAGGACTACAGCGCGTTCGCCGAACCGACCATGACCACCCTCAAGACCGCCAGTAGCGTCTACACCCGGGAATCGGTCAGCTACGAGCACGACACCCGCCGCGTCAAAGAAGTCAAGGTCAAGCCTGAGACCTCGACCGGCACGGTGTCCAGCCGACGCTACGACTGGGAGCACAACGGCAACCTGCTCGCCATCGCGGACACCCCTGAGGTCGGCGCGTCCGACAACCAGTGCTTCGGCTACGACGTCTTGCAGAGGCTTACCTCCGCCTGGACACCTAAGAACGGCGTGGAGTGCTCAGTCGAGCCGTCGGCGGCGAATCTCGGTGGTGCCGCGCCCTACTGGACCGACTGGACGATCGACACGCTCGGCAACCGCACCAAGCAGGTCGAGCACACCAGTACAGGCGACAAGACCACCGACTACACGGTGCCGACTCCGGGTGCCGGCGTTGTTCGCCCGCACGCGGTAACCGCGACGATCACGACGCTGCCGGGACAGAGCACAACCAACACGGCAGCGTTCACCTACGACGACTCCGGCAATGCGTGGACCCGCCCGGGACAGACCTTGACCTGGGACAGCGAGGGCAAGCAAGCCACGATCGCGGAAAATGGCGTCACGACGACGTCGAACCTCTACGATCCCGACGGCGGTCGCCTGGTCCACCGCGACAAGACCGGCACCACGCTCTACCTGCCCGGCACCGAGCTGAAGGTGCCGACCGGCGGTACGGCCACCGCTACCCGCTACTACTCCTTCAGCGGCAAGACCGTGGCTACCCGGACGCCGGCGGCCCAGTCGCTGAGCTGGTTGTTCGGCGACCACCAGGGCACCCAGTCGGTCACCGTGAATGCGTCCACGCAGAAGGTCACCCTCCGCCGGCAGCAGCCCTACGGCGAGAGTCGCGGCGAGGCCGTGCAGTGGCCGACGGTCAAGGGCTTCGTCGGCGGCGACATCGACGCCAGCGGCCTGGTCAACGTCGGCGCCCGCGTCTACGACCCGGTCCTGGGCCGGTTCCTCTCGGTCGACCCGGTCCAGGACCTGATGGATCCGCAGCAGTGGAACGGCTACTCCTACGCCAACAATAATCCGATCACCCTGTCCGACCCCTCCGGCCTGCGCCCGGACTGCGGCAATGGCGGGGGCATCAGCTCCTGCAACAACGCCGTTCCGGTCGCCCCGAAGGCCAGAAAGAAGGGACGGCCGCAAGGCTGGTCCGACAACAACACCAAGAACCGGCCCGCCGGCTTCAGCAACCGGCACAGCCGGCACGGCGTCAAGGTCACCACCCGGGACGACGGCCGCCAATCCGTCAACAACATCGTGATGCCCAAGGGCGGCCCCGACCTGAACAAGCTGCTGCCGCGGATGGACGAGTACGCCCAGACCGACATGCTGGGAGACTACGGCTGCGCGGCATCCTGCGCCTGGGAGGCCTATAACTACGTCTTCCTCGCATGCGCGACAGGCTCAGAGGAATGTTCCGGCAAGTTCCTGGCCGAAGTCCAGTTTTACCGCTCCGTAGCTATGTGCCTAGAAGTGGCCTGCAGCGACGGCGCCGCCAACTACAAAGCCAAAACCGCGGCGAAGTCCGGCGCAACGCCGAAAGAACTCAAGCCCGAACCACCGCAGCGCACTTCGTGCAAGACCAACAGCTTTGCGCCAGAGACGCTCGTTCTGATGGCAGACGGCAGCACCAAGAAGATCGCTGATATCAAGGTCGGCGACGAGGTTCTCGCCACCGACCCGGAGATCGGCCGCACGGAATCCCGCGTAGTCACCGCCACATTCGTCAACGACGACCGCGAGCTCACCGACCTCACCGTGCGCACCGCAGCGGGCGACCAGGCACTGATCCGCACTACCGACGAACACCCGTTCTGGGACGAGTCTGCCTACGCATGGGTCGACGCCAGTGCGCTGACGACCGGTAATGAACTTCGTTCCGAAGACGGCTCTCCGAAGTCCGTGCTGGCGGTACGTTCGTACACAGGCACCCGCTGGATGTACAACTTCACCGTTGCGGACCTCCACACGTACTATGTGATGGCCGGGAACACCCCGGTGCTGGTCCATAACGACGAGGCTGGCGGCGCGCCTTACAGCAGGCGCGGACATTACGGTAGGACTCCAACTCGAGCTGATCGTAAGGCTTTTGGGGCCGGATCGGGGCAGGTTGTTGACCATGATCCGCCTCTTGTCAAGCGATACTACGAGGGTGATCCGAGTATCGGTGAGAAGCCGGGAATCGAGATGACAGAGGCCGAGCTTCGAGCGAGCGGAAGCGACAGATCCAGAATGGGGCTCCAGGATCGCTCGGACTCCAATCGGCAAGGCCGTGATATGCAAAAGTACTCAATGGAGATGCGCGGCGAGTTCTTCGGGGGTGAGGGTTGTGAGTTTTGATCAGTGCGCGAAGGCGCACTTCGTTGATCACTGGAAGGTCGTCCCGCGGCGGCATCAACTGAGCGCCGGCAGGTTCTCTGAATTGCCGTCCTGGTTCAGTGTGCTGGAGTTCCAACGTGAGCAGACCTGGTGCTACGCCACTAACGGCATGAGCGGCGGCGAGCCAGATGGTATCGAGGCGTTTATAGTCACGCCCGACAGAAACCTTCGGGCAGTTGAGTTCCTTTATTCGCTAACCCACTTTCACCTGACCAGTACGCGTTTGGGACTCGGACATACAGTGAACTTCGGCAAGGAGCTCTGGGACGGGTCGAGCCTGGATCATGGTTTCCTCTCGTTTCCCTATGTGGAGGCGGCCGAGTTCAGCTCATTCGAATGCGAAAGTGGGCGAACGGCCGTCGCATGGTTGATTCCTATCACGTCGGCCGAACGGGACTACAAGAAGGAGAACGGGGTCGAGGCTCTCGAAACGCTGTTTGAGAGTCATAGTCTCGACTATTTGAACCCGTCGCGCGCGAGCCTTGTATGATCCCTCGAGGACCATAGAAAATTCGTCGACACCCATGGGTGTCCCGTGGGTTGGTTCGAGGGTGGCCACAGAGGCCACTCACACCACGAATCCCCAGTTCTGAGCCCTGCCGTCCGACAACGCAATAGCCCTGGTTCCCTGGGCACGTCGAGCATGGCAGGATAGACGATCACGTGGAGCCCTCTCGAAGACTGGTTTCTGTCGCAAGGACTTGTCTATCGATGGCTCCACGCCTGTCTCCAGCACCATCCGATACGGACCGATCTGCCCGTGTCGTACCAGATCAGCTGCCATTCCTTGTTGAGATCACCTCACTGGCCTTCTGATCTCACTTCTGCTTGGCGTTGCGGTCTGGCGGGCAATGCGTCCAGCAATCAAGCAGTCAGGCTACAGTCAGCTCAAGGTCAATGATCGGCACCGATAGGGTATTGGTTTGTGTCGATCTCCGGACACAATTTCAGTATATGTCGGGTTTAAGTGGATACATAGACCCGATTTCGCGTGTAGAACGGTCATCGTGACACGTCGTTGCCTCAGCAATGCGTCTATCTGGTGTCAGAGTGGGTTGCGGCGACATTCGGCAACCGATCTGCAACTGTCGTCTATCTCAGGCAGTCGATGTCGAAGCCATGCGGTGGCCGGCGAGTGGGTCTTCCTCGCCAGGCCAGCGGTGAACCCGTTTTCCGGCCTCACGTGAGGCGAAGCACGGTCATAAGTTGGGGAGCTTTGCGGCCGATCTGGCCGTTATGACATGCTTTCAACCACCGATGATCCCGGCTGCGTCCGCCGCTTGCGTCGACATCACGTCGCTGCATCTCGAGAGTCGGCCCCGGCTGTTGCCGGCTGTCCGTGGGATGTCCGTTCGCCGTGCCGTCGTCGAGGGCGGTCAGCTCGAGACACCGTTGCCCTGGCCGGCGGGCACTGTTGTTCGAGTCTGTGCCGCCGGAGACCAAGATGCCTAGGCGTATGCCGACCGTTGCGGAGATGATTCCGCGGTCACTCGTCGGCTTGGCACCCAATACCCGCGACCTCTACGCCTCGTATCTGCAGCTGCTGGCCGAGCGGCACGGTAACCGTAAAATCGACCAAGTCGTCACCTCGGATGTCACCGAGCTGGGTGTGTGGGCCCAAGCCATGGCTGTGCGCCGGCGAACCTCCGTCAATGGCTCCAGCGCCCGGGAACATGCCATCAGTGCCTGCCGCAGGCTCTTCGACATTGCCGTGGCCGACGGTCACCTACGACACAACCCTGCCAAAGCCGTTCGGAAGCCCTGCCGGCCGGAGAGCCGGCGAACCGCGCTCACCGACCAGCAGATCGCCGACGTCTACGCCGTCGTCAGCGACAACGAAACTGGACTGTTGACTTTTCTGCTCGAAACCGGCTGCCGCCGAGAGGGACTGCTCAACCTGACACCCGACAAGCTGCGCCCAGCACGTCAAGCCATCCTGCTCGACGAGAAAGGCAGCCGCGTCCGAGAGCAACCAGTTTCTGTCGTGATGATGGAGTATCTCCAGCAGCCCGCCTGCCCGCTCTACTGCTGGACCCGGCGTCGGCTCGACAGCCTCTGGCTGCGGGTACGCCACCGGCTTGCGTGGGCCGACGAGATCGGCCTCAGTACCCACTGGTTCCGGCACACCACGATCACCAACGTCGAGCGCACGACCTGGTCCTACGCGCTGGCCGCAGCGTTCGCCGGGCACACCCTCAGCGGGATAGGCGCGACACCCACCTACATCGCCTCATACAGACTGGCCGACGTCGCGTGGGCGTTCACCGAGGTTTTCGGTGGCACTCATCCGCTGGTCATTCCCGGCCGGACGCCCTTCTGGGCCGAAGCGCGGAGTTAGCTCCAAACTTGACCGATCGTGGTGGCCGGGGGTTCCGCGAGCGGAGTCGTCGATCGAATCGCGACCATCGGCGCGGAACCCCATCGGCATCCTCAGGCGGCGTTGGTCAGCGCCGCGTCGATGGCCTGGTGCAGCGCTGCCCTGCTGATCGTGACGATGCCTTCAGGTGCGGCCGCGTCGTGCTGAAGCCCGGCGACGATGTAGTCCTGCATGAGTCGTGACGGGGTGGTGCCGCGTCGATCAGCTTCGGCCTCGAGGGCCTCGGACCATTCGGCGGGAAGGCGTACGGAGTGCACGATCTTCGCGCGGGGGCGGTCGGTGACGATCTCGGCACCGGTCCAGTCGTGGTTGTCGAGTGCGGCTTGGATATCGCTGTTGTCGGTCATGGTCATCCCTTCAGCATCCGCTCGATCGAGGCGATCTCCGCGTCATCGAGGTATCGCGCCCCCGCGACGGTGTACTGGTCGTCACGGTGTGAATCGAGTTCGATCAACGCCACGGCCAGCCAGCGCCCTTGCCGGTCCCTGCCCGCCACGTTGAGCACCGCCCCGATGTGCCTGCGCACGACGGGCCGGCTCTGACGCAGCACGAACACCGCGTCCTGCCATGCCACGCCCGCGGCGCCCAGAGCGGTGTAGCTATCGTCGCTGAACTCGTAGTTCTCCTCCACGAGCCTAGTGTAAACGTTGCGTATACGGATCGAAAATCCACCTCTTGGTCCGCCCGGAAGGCGGCGAGCGGACGACCCGCACCGCGCGATCGCGGTTCCGCGTTGTGAAAGGGTGGAACATGTGACAACGAGTCGGCGTCCTCCGCATGGCCTGGTCGGCGTGGGCTATGAGGGGCAGACCGCGGAAAAGCTCATCGCGAAGCTGCGAGCGATGGGCGTCTCCCGGCTGGTCGACGTCCGGTTGACCCCGCTGTCGCGCAAGCGGGGCCTCTACGAGCATCGGCGGGAGCTCGGAAACCCGAAGCAGAACCGCCCGGGTTTCGCCGGCTCCGATGCGGCCCGTGAGGACGCGCGGACGCTGTTCGCGGAACTATTGCGTCGGCCGGAGTCCCGAACGGCACTGGACGCGGTCGCCGAGGCTGGCCGGCGGGAGCGCGTCGCGGTCCTGTGTTTCGAGGCGGACGAGAGCCGTTGCCACCGCCAAGTCGTGATCCAGGAAGTTCAGCGGCGCATCTGACGCGGCGGGGGCCGATTAGGCGGCCAGTAGACGCCCATCACGCTGAATACGTGCGACCGCTTGGCCTGATTGCCTACGTAGAACGCGACGTCCCGGCTCGGAGCGCACAGTTCGTCCAGGAACTTCGCCGAAATCAGGCGGCGCAGCTCATCGTCGCCCGCGCTGACCAGACGCCGCTGGAAAGCCACCAATTCCCAGTCCAGGACGCCTTGCCGGTGGCCGCCGCAGCCAGGTTCATGGCAGTGATACCGGTAGCTCGCACGGAACCTGGGTGGCTCGAGCGCCGTGCGGTCGGAGCTGCTGAACAGGTCGGGCTGGTTATGTAGACGTCGATCTTGCGTTGCTCGTCCGGGGTCCAGCCTGGGTGTGCCTCCACGACCAGGCCGTCGACCGTCCGCGGTCGGACCAGGGCCAGGGACTGGGCATTCGCGTTGGCTTGGGCCGCACGGTTGAGGCGACACATCGAGTCTTCGACGTACTCGTCGAGCAGCGCGCGGCGCGGCTTCCATGGTTCGAGGTGCCGATCGGTCACCATCGTTTCCATGATCGGCCGGAAGCTCTCCCGCCGTTGATCCTGCGGGTTCGGCTTCGCGTTCACCGTGACCACGTCGTACTTGCGGAACCGGTCGTCGCTGGCCAACTCCCGGAAGTTGATCGGGTACAGCCGGATCCAGCCGCGCCGCTGCAGATCTGTGCTCAGCCCGGCAACGCAGACGGTCTCGCCGTAGCGCTCTGACGGGTTCGATGCTGCCTTCACGGTGATCAGTACGTTGAGCCGCACGAGTTGGCCGATCGGCGGCTTCGGCTCCGGCCCACCTTCGGGCGGCCCGAACAACGACATTTGCGTCAACCAGACCACCGCCACTTGTAGTAACTGTTCGGTCACTAAAGGCTAGGTTGCCAGATTCGAGTGCTGCGGGAAAGGTCGAGCCGGAGACTCTCCGATGTAGGCGAGGGCCACCGTCTACGTGGCCCATCCTTGGTATGAGCAGGGTTACCTCGGTCAGGACCGTGGCCAGGTCGGGCAGCGTGAGCGCCTGCAACTGCGTCGGCAGCAACCGTAGGACCTCGTCGGCGGTGCAGAGTTCCATGAGAAGTGGTACAGCGACCGGCCCATCCCGGTCAGGAAGAACCGGGTGGCCGCAACTTCGTCCGAACGCGGTGAGTTCGTCGCGTCCACCACGACGTCGGCACCCTCCAGCGCCGCGTCGAGCCCAGCACCGGAGAACACGTCCGTGCCGGTCGAGAGCGCGGTGGGGACCGTCTGGCGCCCAGCCACCCGAACCGCCGCGACCAAGTACCGCCCGATCCGCCCGGTGACGCCCATGACCACGATCAGACACTCATCACCCGCACCGCCCGCCAGCGACGCAATGGCCGAGGCGGGCGGCACGCGGGCGAGAACGCGATCAGCGCGGCCCGGGCGCTGTTCACCCGGGCGATCGCCGATGGATTTGTCGCCGTGGGCGCCAGCCCGGCCACACCGGGTCGCTATGCCGCGTCGGCTGCCCAGTTGCCGGCGCGCGTTGACACCGGGCGAGCTCAGCGAGATCAACCGGGTCGCCCGGACCTGCGGCAACGATGCCGTGCTCGATGCCCTGCTGCTGCGCCTGCACACCGAGACCGCATGCCGACGCGGCGGTGCCCTCGGACTACGGGTCATGGACCTTGATCGTGGACGGGGTCTGGTGCGGCTGCGGGAGAAAGGCGAGACCCTTCGCTGGCAGCCGGTCACCCTGGAACTCGCCGCGAAGCTCGACGAGCACGCCACCATGCGCGGTGCTGTGCGTCCTACCGATCCGTTGCTGCGTTTCCGCGACGGCCGCGCACTGACCAGCCGAGCCAGACCGGCACCAAGGCCGACGTCCAGTGCTTCCAGTACGACTACCTGCGCCGGCTGACCGAAGCCTGGGCCCAGGCGACGACCGCCTGCGCAGCCACGCCGGTCGAATCGGTGCTCGGCGGCGCGGCCCCGTACTGGCAGAGCTTCAAGTACGACGTTTCCGGCAACCGCACCGAAGAGACCACCCACAAGACGGTCTCCACCGGCACGGACGTCAAGAAGGTCTACACCCCGTTCGGCAAGGGCGCGCAGCCGGCACACGCGGTCAAGCGCACCGACATCACCAGCACGACCGCGGGCAAGGTGGTGACGACTGCTGACACCTACGAGTACGACGAGATCGGTAACACCCGAAAGCGCAACCTGGCCGGCAAGCCGGGCGAGGAGTACCGCTGGGACGCTGAGGGCCGGGTCTCCGAGATCCTCAAGGCCGGCGTGGTGGTGGCCTCGTTTCTCTACGACGCCTCCGGCAACCGCCTGATCCGCCGGGACATCACCGGCAAGGCGGTGACGCTCTACCTCGGCGGCATGGAGCTCAAGCTCGACACGTCGACCACCGACGTCAGGACCCAGAAGGTCACGGCGACCCGCTACTACAGCTACGCCGGCATGACCGTGGCGATGCGCATCAAGGCCGGCGTGATGTGGCTGGCAGGTGGGCAGAACGGCACCAGCGAGCTGTCCATCAACGCGGCGGATTCGAAGGTGGTGCAGCGCCGTACGCTGCCGTTCGGCGGTGTGCGCGGCAGCACCGGAGCCTGGGCGGGGGAGAGGGGATTCGTCGGCGGCACGAACGACGCCGTCACGGGTCTAACTCACGTGGGAGCTCGCGAGTACGACCCGGCAACCGGTCGTTTCCTCTCGCCTGACCCGGTGATCGACTTCGCCGACCCGCAGCAGCTGAACGCGTTCGCCTACGGTCGAAACAATCCGTTCGCGTTCCCCGACCCTTCCGGTATGTGGTGGGGCTGGAGCAAGTCCGGTCACCTGGCCTTGGACGTCATCGGCCTGGTGCCCGCGTTCGGTGAGGCTGCCGACCTCATCAACGGCGTCTGGTATGCCGCCGAGGGCAACTACGTGGACTCGAAGCTCTCCTTCGCCTCAGCGATCCCGATCGCCGGATACGGCGCCTCCGCGGCAAAGGGCGTGAAGTACGCCGACGAGGCCGTCGATGCCATCGATGTTGCCGTTGACACCGCCAAGACCGCCGACAAGGCCAAGGATGCGGCCAAAGCCGCGGACGACGTCGTTCCTCCGGCAGTCCCGAAGGCGGCGACTCCGCCGAAGCCGGACCCGCCGGCGGCTCCGAAGGACGCTCCCTCCGGAGCCAAGGACACCTCCCCTGCCAAACCCGAGAGCCCGGCTAACGGTGGTGGTTCTCCGGGCGCCGGCAAGAACGCCGGTCCGAAGAGCGCCGGCGCCGACTTCAAGCCGACCGTGAAGGTGCACTCTCCCAAGGGTCCATGGACCGTGGAATCGCGGGTGAGTGACGGAAACGCTCTGCGGGATGAGGCAGGCGAGCCTTTGCGTACGGGCAAGACGCGGACCTGGACGAGTGCGATCAACATCAAGACGGGAGACATCGCCGTCGGGTGTTCGGGGCGGGGTAAGTGCGCTGAAGGAAATATCTTGCAGCAAACCGGCTGGGACATGAAAGACGTCCTTTTTAACCGGGCTGCTGCATACCAGAGAACTCCCGGGGGCAAGAAGGTGTGGGAGGAGAAGGCGATCTGCCGGAGGTGCTCAAGTATGATTCCTGAGGAAAACATCGTTCCCAGAGCATTGTTCTCCCACTAGCAGGACGGATGACCGCTATGAAAGCGCGGGCCGCTAGACTTGAGGTGCGCAGACATGACTGGTCTGCCTACCGGGCGCCAGAATCCGGCGGCCTTGGTATCGCGGACGTGTTCACGCGGCTGCTTGACGCGGAGGATGCCGCCGAGTCTGTGGGTGTCAGCCTGGAGGATCGCCTTGAAGTGCAGTCAATGGTCTACGAGGTGGCCCTTCCCGCATTGGATGTGATTCTGGCCGCATATGCGGAGAATCCTCCGGTCTGGGTGGAGAGCGAGTTACTCAATGCGTTGCACAGCATCATTCTCGGCGAACCGCACGAATCCGAGACGGAGTTGGGAAACCATGACCTGGTGGACCGTTGCATAGAACGCGCCCGTGACGGTATTTGGGTTCTTTACGCGCGACTGTCAAAATTCAATGCTGATTTTCTGATAGATATCCTGGAAGAGCTTGACACGGACAAGGATCGCTTCCAGGCGTATCGAAGTGAATTTGCTCAGTACCTGTGACCTGCGGTGTGTTGAGCGTTGATCCGCCGACGTAGTCGGTGTCGGTCGCCGTTGACCATTTCGGTATTGGGTGATCCATTGGGCGTGCGGGAGTCGCCGATCGCGCGCGATCGGTTTTGTTCCTGGTGTGATTGTTCGGGGTGGGACTGGGATGATGGTGGAGCCGCCTGATTTCGGTGGGTGTGGGCTGGTTCGGCAGCGTGCAGTTGTTCACGGAGGTTAAGAGGTTGTCGAACGCCGTTTTGAACCAGCCCCAAGCTCTCACGCGGCAGGGGGCCCGGGGCACCCTTCCCGGATCGACCATCAGGGCGAGGGGATCGTCCGCCGAATCTCGGCCATCGCTGATGGCCTCCGTCTTTCATAAGGTGCTGGCTCGGCCTCGTGGCGTTCGAGTCTCGCCGGACCTCACCGGGGTTCGAGTCCCAAGTAATTATCACATTGCCGGGTGCCGGGCTACGATTTGATTCTCCGTGCGCAGATGGGGCTTTCCGCGGTTGGGGTCAAGGCAGAAATAGGTCCTCGTCCGGACACGTTGACCCCCAAAAGATCATTCATGTTATGCATGGATCTCGATGGGGGTTCTTTGCTGTCGAGGCTCGGCCTTTGACGCGCTGACGGACTTCCGGCGTGGTGAGGCCGGCTGATGCGTTGTGGTCGCTATCGGCAGGATGAGCTGGCCGTTGGCCAGCATCTCGTTTGCTGGTCGCGCGTCGGTTCGGTGTCGTCATGGATGGTGTCTTCGACCGCGACCGTGTCGGGACTGGAGACGATCAGTGCGTCCCGGGCGCGCAGACAAGCGGCGTGTTGTCCGGCGTCGGCGCATCGGGTCAACTCGGAGTTCGCGATGTCGAAGATTTGCTCGACGATGCGTGTCTGCGACCAGTACACCTGTCGGGGTCGGCCGGGTGGGCGGTGGCGTGTCCGTGCCGGCAGCGGTATCCCGGGCGCTGGTTGACCCAGTGGCCCTACGGGCGTCGCCCGCAGATGAGCAGGCCGGTGGGTTGGTAGCGGTGCACCCGGCCGTCCTGAGGTACCGGTAGGGCGAGCAGGTGGCTGACCGTGGCGCGGCCAGGGTGCATGGCCTTGGCCTGGAGCAGCACGCCGATCTCGCGCAAACGGGGCTTTCGATGAGGCGTACGGCTTGCCGTTGACCAGCACGTCGCCGGAGGTCGGGGCGTCGAGGCCGACGATGAGTCACCCAGAGCGGCGTACCGGATCATCACGATGTGCACCAGGTTTGTGCCGAGCCCCTCTCATGCCAGGTAGCGCAGACCGGGGATCTGGAGGCAGCCACGCCAGTAGGCACCGGCCGGTGCCAGCAGATAGAGCTCGAACACGGTCTCGACGGAGCGGCCGCCGTCGAGCAACTCGCCGGGGATGCGGACGCCACCCTGGGTCGTCCCGTAGTAGGTCTGCCTGTAGCTCTGCGGCGTCGTGGTCGACAGGAACTGGCCGTCGAACCGGCCGCGGTCGATCACGCCGGAGACGTTGTCGGCCGCGTCGAGGGAGACGTTGCAGCCGAACTCCGCCAGGTAGGCCACGTCGGCGTGGCACCTGTGCCCTTCGTGACGCCCCGCAACGCCTTGGGCTGCGTCGGCCGTAGCGGCGTGGCGAACGGCGTGATCTTGATGGCGGTGGTGTGTCTCCAGGGGGAGAGAATCAGCGGATCGGCATCCCGGAGATCGCCCGGGAGATGACCAGCCGCTGGATCTCGGAGGTGCCCTCGAAGATGGTGTAGATCTTGGCGTCCCGGTACATCCGCTCGACCGGGTGGTCGCGCAGGTAGCCGGCGCCGCCGAGGATCTGCACCGCCTTCTCGGTGGCGGCCACGGCCACCTCGCCGGCTTTGAGTTTCGACATGGAGCCCTCGCCGGCGGTGAACGGCCGGTCGTTGCGGCCCATCCAGGCGGCCCGCCAGACCAGCAGCCGGGCGGCGTCGATCTCGGTGCGCATGTCGGCCAGGGCGAACGCGATCGCCTGGTTCTCGATGATCGGCCGGCCGAACTGCACCCGGGTCTTGGCGTAGTCGAGGGCGTATTCGTAGGCGGCGCGGGCGATGCCGATGGCCTGGGCGCCGACGGCCGGGCGGGACAGTTCGAACGTGCGCATGGCGGCCTGGCGGCTGGCGCGCTGTCCCGAGCGGGCGCGGGCCAGTCGTTCGTCGAGCGCCTCCTTGCCGCCGAGCAGGCAGCTGCCGGGCACCCGTACGTCGTCGAGGAAGATGTCCGCGGTGTGCGAGGCCCGCAGGCCGAGTTTCCTGAGTTTCCGGGTGCTCGCCAGGCCGGGGGTGCCGGGCGGGACGATGAAGGCGGCCTGGCCGCGCGCGCCGAGTTCCGGGTCGATCGAGGCGGTGACCACGTGCACGTTGGCGATGCCGCCGTTGGTGGCGTACGCCTTCTGCCCGTTGAGGACCCACTCGTCCTTCGCCTGGTCGTAGCCGGCCCGGGTGCGCATCGCGGCGACGTCCGAGCCGGCCTCCGGCTCGCTGGTGCAGAACGCGCCGATCTTGGGATCAGCGGCGTCGCCGAAGCACTGCGGGACCCACTCGACGAGTTGCTCGGGAGTGCCGGAGCCGTAGATCGCGGCGACCGCGAGGGAGGTGCCGGAGATCGCCATGGCGATCCCGCCGTCGCCCCAGAACAGCTCCTCGTTGGCCAGCGGCAGCGACAGCCCGGTCGGGTCGGACCAGGTGTTGGCGAGGAACTCGAATCCGTAGAGGCCGATCTTCGCCGCCTCCTGGATCACCGGCCACGGCGTCTCCTCGCGCTCGTCCCACTCGGCAGCGGCCGGGCGGACGACTCCTTCGGCGAAGCCGTGCACCCACTCGCGCAGGTCACGCTGTTCCTCGTTCAGATCGAGCCAGAACTCCACGGTAGAGCCAGCCTTTCCTCGGAGAAACCTACTCACGCGTTAAGTTACGGGGAGGATGGGTAGTCTGCCAAGGGTGTCGACCAATCGCACCTTCAAGCGACTGCCCCGTGAGGTCCGTGAGCAGCAGGTGCTCGACGCCGCGGTGCGGGTCTTCTCCCAGCACGGCTTCCACGCCGCGTCGATGGACGAGATCGCCGAGGTCGCCGGCGTCTCCAAGCCCATGGTCTACGCCTACCTGGGCACCAAGGAGGAGCTGTTCATCGCCTGCCTGCGCCGCGAGGCCGCCCGGCTGCTGGCGGCGATCGCCGACGTGGTCGACCCGGCCCTCGGCCTGAGCGATCAGCTGTGGTCGGGCCTGCGGGCGTTCTTCACCTTCGTCGGCGCACACCGCGACGGCTGGTCCGTGCTCTACCGGCAGGCCCGCGGGCAGGAGCCGTTCGCCGCCGAACTGGCCGCCATGCGCCGGCGCATCGTCGACGTGATCGCCGGCATGCTCGACCGGGCCGTACGGGCCGAGGGCCGCCAGATCTCCGGCACCGATCTCGAGGTCAGCGCGTACGCCCTGGTCGGCGCCGGGGAATCGCTTGCCGACTGGCTGGCCGAGCACCCGGACGCGGACCCGGACCGGACCGCCGGACGGCTGATGAACGTCGCCTGGCTGGGCGCCGCGCAGCTGCTCCGCGGCGACGTCTGGGTCCCGGGCGGCGCCGAACCACCGGTCACGTCCCGGGACGCGGCGTGACCCCGGTGACCGAGCCGGCCAGGTGGGGGCGCCCGGAGCCCGCCGCGTGCAGGGTGAAGGCCCAGCCGTCGGTGGCCCGCGCCGCGGCGAAGGAGACGGTCGCCGGCAGCAGGACGGGCAGCTTGAAGGCGACATCCACGCGGTAGGCCGCCGGCAGCCGCCCGTTGAGGGCGGCCAGGCAGTGTGCCTTGCTCCACATCCCGTGCGCGATCGGGCGGGAGAAGCCGAACAGGTACGCGCCCAGCCGCGAGGTGTGGATCGGGTTGTGGTCGCCGGAGACGGCGGCGTAGTCGCGACCCACCCGGACCGGGACCCGCCAACGCGCGGTGGCGGCCGGCCCGGGCGGTCGGTCGCCCCGGGCGGCGCCCGGACGGTCCTTGCGGAGGTACGTGGAGACGCCACGCCACGCCTCCTCCCCGTCGACAGCCGCCGAGCTGATGACGTCGAACTGCTGTCCCCGGTCGTGCGGGCGCAGGCCGGCCGCCCGCACGGACAGGTCGAGCCGGCTGCCGGCGTCGATCGGCCGGCGCACCGTGATGCGGTTCGCGACGTGCACCAGCCCGGCGAGCGGGAACGGGAAGTCCGGGGTGGACATCAGCCGCATCGCGAGCGGCGCGGCCAGCACGTGCGGATAGGTGGCCGGCAGCGCGTCGGCGAGCCGGAAGCCGCAGACCCGGTCGTAGCGGGCGAGGTGCTCGCGGTCGATGACCGCCGCCCGGCGGATCACCGTCCGGTCGGGCAGCGAGGTGCCGCGCCGGCGGGAAAGCAGGCCGAGCGCGATCCGGGCGTACGAGGGGCCGGGCCGTCCCGTCAGGTCGACCGCCATCTCAGGCCCCCACCAGGCTCTGGCCGCAGACTCTGACCACGGTGCCGGTGACCGTGCCGGAGCCGGGCGAGGCGTACCAGGCGATGGTCTCCGCCACGTCGATCGGCAGGCCACCCTGCGCCATGCTGTTCATCCGCCGGCCGGCCTCGCGCAGCAGGACCGGCATCCGGGCGGTCATCGCGGTCTCGATGAAGCCCGGCGCGACCGCGTTGATGGTGATCCCACGACCGGCCAGGTCCGGGGCGCACGACTGCACCAGGCCGATCACGCCCGCCTTGGACGTGGCGTAGTTGGTCTGCCCCCGGTTGCCGGCGATACCGGCGATCGAGGCCACGCCGACGATCCGGCCGCCGTCGCCGAGCACCCCGCGCTCCACCAGGACGTCGTTGATCCGCTCCTGGCTGGACAGGTTCACGTCGAGCACCGAGTTCCACCGGGTGACGTCCATCCGGGCGATCGTCTTGTCGCGGGTGATCCCCGCGTTGTGCACCACCACGTCCACTCCGCCGGGCAGATAGGCGGCCAGTCGCTCGCCGGCGTCCGGCGCGGTCAGGTTCAGTTGCAGCGCCCGGCCGCGTACCTCGTTGGCCACCCCGGCGAGAGCGTCGCCGGCGTCCGGCACGTCCAGCGCGATCACCTCGGCGCCGTCGCGGGCGAGGACCCGGGCGGTGGCCGCTCCGATGCCCCGCGCCGCACCCGTGATCAGCGCGACCTTGCCGGCCAGTGGCCGGTCCCAGTCGGCCGGCGCGGTCGCCGAGCCGGTGCCGACCCGGATCACCTGGCCCGAGACGTACGCCGAACGACCGCTGAGCAGGAAGCGCAGCGTCGACTCGATGGCGTCCTCGCCGCCCGGCGCCACGTAGACGAGTTGCGCGGTGATACCGCGGCCGAACTCCTTGCCGATGCTGCGGACCAGCCCTTCCAGCGCACGCTGCGCGGTCGCCTCCCGCGCCGAGCCGCACATCTCGGGCGCGGTGCCCAGCACCACCACCCGGCCGGAGCCGAGTACCGAGCGGGCCGTCGGGTGGAAGAAGTCGTAGAGCGCCCGCAACCCGGTCGAGTCGAGGATCCCGGTGGCGTCGAAGATCAGCGCGCCGTAGCGGGTGCCGCCCTCGACGGCGCCGCTCACGTCGACGCCGATCCGGTCGAGCAGATCGCGGACCGGGCAGCCCAGCCGCCCGCCGGGCGCCGCACCCAGCAGCACCAGTCCGGGCGCGAGTGGCGCACCCGGTTCGTGGCGGCGCAACCGGGGCGGATCGGGAAGCCCCAGCCGCCGCACCACGGTTCGGCCAAGATCGGTATTCGCGAAACTCGCGTATCTGTCACCCATGCGAGTAACCTACTCGCCAGTAGGTTACCGATGAAGCTCCTGGAGGAATGCCGTGCAGAACACGCGCCGCGTGGCCGTCCTGGGCGGGAACCGGATCCCGTTCGCCCGGTCCGGCAGCCGGTATGCCCTCGCCACCAATCAGGACATGCTGACCGCCGCCCTGGACGGGCTGGTCGCCCGGTACGGGCTTGCCGGGCAGCGGATCGGCGAGGTGGTCGCCGGCGCGGTGCTCAAGCACTCCCGCGACTTCAACCTCACCCGCGAGGCCGTCCTCGGCTCCCGGCTGGACCCGCACACCCCGGCGTACGACATCCAGCAGGCCTGCGGCACCGGGCTGGAAGCCGTCATCCTGGTCGCCAACAAGATCGCGCTGGGTCAGCTGGAGGTCGGTATCGCCGGCGGGGTGGACACCACCTCGGACGCGCCGCTGCAGCTCAACGAGGACATGCGGCGGGCGTTGCTGGAGCTCAACCGGGCCCGCAGCCTCGGCGCCCGGCTCCGGGCCGTCGCCAAACTCCGTCCCCAGCAGGCCTTCCGCCCGGAGATTCCGCGCAACGCCGAGCCGCGCACCGGGCTGTCGATGGGCGAGCATGCCGCCGTCACCGCCGAGCGCTGGCACGTCGATCGCGAGTCGCAGGACGCCCTGGCCCTCGCCTCGCACCAGCGCCTCGCCGCCGCGTACGACCGGGGCTTCTTCGACGACCTGGTCACGCCGTACCTGGGGTTGACCCGGGACGAGAACCTGCGCCCCGACACCAGCCTGGACCGCCTTGCCGCGCTCAAGCCGGTCTTCGGCACCCGCGGCCGGGACGCCGGACGGGCCACCATGACCGCGGGCAACTCGTCGCCGCTGACCGACGGCGCGTCCACCGTGCTGCTGGCCTCCGAGGAATGGGCGCGGGCGCACTCGCTGCCGGTCCTGGCCTGGTTCACCGACTGCGAGACCGCCGCCGTCGACTTCGTGCACGGCGACGAGGGCCTGCTGATGGCGCCCGCGTACGCCGTACCCCGGATGCTCGCCCGTCGTGGCCTGACGTTGCAGGACTTCGACTTCTACGAGATCCACGAGGCATTCGCCGCACAGGTGCTGGCGACCCTGGCGGCCTGGGAGTCGCCCGAGTTCGACAAGCTCGGCGCGATCGACCGGGACCGGCTCAACGTCAACGGATCCTCGCTGGCGGCCGGCCACCCGTTCGCCGCGACCGGCGGCCGGATCGTGGCGAACCTGGCCAAGCTGCTCGCCGAGAAGGGTTCCGGCCGTGGCCTCATCTCCATCTGCGCCGCCGGCGGCCAGGGCCTGGTCGCCATCCTGGAGCGCTGACCCGCCCGGCGGGGTCAACCGCAGCTGGAGGTGCGTGCCTCCCCGTTGAAGGTGTCGATGTTCTCCACCTTCCAGGATCCGTCCTGGCGCACCGCGTTGACGGCGAACATCGCGCCCGCGGTGGCTGTCTGTTTCGTGGCGGTGCTGGTGTCGCTCTGGGTGGCGAAGACGAGCACCCGCGCGCGATTGCCGGTCAACATCTGCACCCCGCTGTTGGTGACCGTGACCGTGACGACCAGACGTTGCCGGGGCGCATGTTGCCGGACCACCGCGAACAGTTGGTCGTACTGGCAGACGGCCTTGCCGGTCAGCAGGCTCCGGGCGGCGTGCTGGGTCTTGTCGAGGTCGTTGTAGCGGTATGAGAAGAGCGTGTTGACCGCGTTGGCGACCTGACCGTTCGCCTCGCTGGTGGCGGCGTTGTCGGTCAGTGCGATGTTGGTGCCCGCCGCGGCGCGCACCTGGTCTGCCTGCTGAGCGAACCACGCGGCCAGTCCACTCAGGACCACGGCGGACAGGACAAGCGCCACGGGCCGCCGGAGGGAAGGCCCGGCAACCGGGGGTTCCGGCGGGGTGGCATTGGTGAGCGTCCGGCGCCGCACCATGCGCCGGGTAAAGGTTCGGCGGGTTGGGCGGGTGGGTGTCGGCATGCGCGCTGGTTCCTTCCGTGCGCGGGCTCAGGCCGCGGATACCGGTACCTGTCCGATGGAGCTGAGCTTCCAGGTCGACCCGGTGCGGGTGAGCTGGCCCGCCAGCCGTTCCCGCTTGGTGGTCGGCCGGCCGGTCGCCGGAGTCACCGTCAGCTCGATGGCCACGATGACGCTCGCCTTGCCGGCGCGATCGTCCAGCTCGGTCACCGCGCCGTCGAGGATCTTCGCCGTGGTGCTGGTCTTCGCCTTCTGGATCTGCGTGAGGAAGTTCTGGCGGCCCTGGTTGAGCTGGTCGCGCAGAGTGCCGGTGGTGGACTCGATCCACAGATCGATGCCGCTCTCGGCCGTACGGTAGTCCAGGGTGTTGAGATTCTGAATCGCCTGCCCGGCGGTGCGCATGACCTCGTCGCGGGTCTGCGAATACCGCAGCGAGTCGTCGTGCGCGGCCGACCACCACGACCAGCCGGTCCACCCCGCGGCGCCGGCGGCGACCAGAGCGAGCACGAGAGCCGACAGAACCAGCAGGCGGCGGGCCCGGGTCATCGGGCAGCTCCGCCGGACCGCTCGTGCAGCCGCCGGGCCCGCAGCACCAGCTCCATGGCGAAGCGGGAGTCCGGATCGTCGAGTTGCTCGCCGAGACTCTGCTCGAGCTGACGCATGCGGTAGCGGACGGTCTGCGGATGCACGCGCAGTCGCTCGGCGATCTTGGCCGCCGAGCCGCGCGCCTCCAGCCAGGCCTCGAGCGTCTCGATCAGCCGGTTCCGCCGGTGGGGGGTCATCTCCCGCACCGCGGCGAACTCGCGGTCGGCGAGTTGCTCGACGAGCGCCCGGTCGGAGAACAGCAGCATCTCGCAGAGGTACTGCTCGCACAGAATCACCGGTCCGGTTTCGATCGCGCCGGACTCGGCCAGGGCAAGCGCCTGCCGGGCCCAGCGCAGCGAGTCCGCTGCCGCGTTCACCCGCACGGTGGGACCGACCGCCAAGCGACTGCCGGGGAACACGGCGGCCAGGCGGGTCCGGCGGTCCGCCGAAAGCCGGCCGGGCACCAGCAGGCATGGCTCGACGGTGTCCAGATCGGACAACACGTCATCCAGGGGCGGCCGCGCATCCGGGGTGCCGTGGCCCATGGCGATCATGGTCACCTCGTCGGGCACGGTCCAGCCGGCCAGGTTGGCCAGGTCCTTCACCGCGCTCTCGGGGGCGGGCGGGGACTCCAGAATCAGCCGCAGCAGCCGGCGGCGCCATTGGTTCAGCGCGTCGGCGGTGTGTGCCTTCGCCTCCATGTACCCCTCGACGGACAGCGTGGCCAACTGGTCGATGTAGCCGAGCAACGTGTCGGCGAGCTGGAACATGGTCGAGGACAGCAGACCTTCTCGCCGTCCCACCTTCACGGCCCGTTGCCAGGACACCCGGGCGCCGACCCGGTATGCCGCCTGGAGGCTGTCCAGGCTGCGATCCTCGTTCGCCTCGTACCGGCCGAGCCGCCGGAACACCCCGTCCCAGCCGTCGTGGGACGCGGACGGGTCCGCGATCTGGTCGATGAAGGACTCGAGCGCGTGCTCGACGCCCAGCCGGATGGCCTGGCCGTACGGGCCGTCCATGGGGCGGGCGTACTCGGGGATGGTCTCGCGGATCTCGGTGATGATCTCGGCAGCCAGGCTGGGCAGTTCGGCCCGCATGATGACGGCCATGTGGCGGGGGAACACCTCTGCCGGCTTCGCCCGGCCGTTCCTCGTGGCGTTGCTGTCGACCTGCGGTGGACGGGTCATCGAGGTCTGCCCCTTCCTGACAGCCCTGCGGCCGGTTCGACGTGGCATCGAACATAGTCCATGTCGACCGACTTGGCCCAGGGTGGGCTCCGGGCCGGCCAGAGCCGACAAATCCGACATGCGGCGGCGGGCCGGTCCCGGGGCCGAATTTCGCGAGTCGTGACAATCGGCCCCGGCGCGTTCTGCGGTAAATGATAAGAAATTACGGCCTGCCGGGCGCCGAAGCAATTCATCGACGTCTCTTCTTGTGGCCGTATGTAACCCGTCAGTAACATACCGCCGAGGCCGACTCCGAGCGACTGACGGCCATCGATCCCAGGTCCTGCGTACGGCGCCGGCAGGCTCGGGAAGGGACCAGCGGAGCGGGCTACAGCCGGGCCCGGCGGCCATCCGGTCGCGGGTTTTCCCACAGGAGAGTGTCAATGCGCGTACGGACAGCAAGTGTTCTCATCGCGGCGATGGCCGCGACGGCAGTCGGCGTCACCGCCTCACCAGCCGCCGCCGCGGCCGACCTCAGTGCCACCTATCCGATCAACGGCGTCAGCCACATCAACTCCAACGACTCCGACCTGCCGCTGGGTCCGGGCAGCCTGCACGCGACGGTCAACCTGGCCAGCGGAGCCCTCACGGCCAGTGTCTCCCTGCCACCGGCCACCGGGAACTTCAAGGAACTCGGCTTCATCCCGGTTACCGCGACGGTCGAGCTCACCGAGGCGGAGCCGACCACGGGGTCGCTGAACCTCAACACCGGCGCGATGCAGAGCACGTCGCACATGACCCTGCGGCTGACTCGCCTCACCATCGCCGGCCTACCCGCTCCGGTCGGCAGCCGCTGCCAGACCGTCCGCCCGGCCGAGATCCCCTTGACCTCGCAGCCCGGGTTCAGCGTGCTTCGCGGTGGTGACGTCTCCGGGACGTACACCATCCCCCCGTTCGAGCACTGCCTGCTGAACACCGGGTTGATCAACCTGACCATCCCGGGGCCGGGCAACACGCTCACCCTGACCCTCGGCCCGGCTGTCCTCGGCTGAGCCGGCAATGCATCCCCCACTGAGGAGGCAACGATGAGTACGCGCACCCGCGTGACCCGCATCCTGTTCTCGTGTGCCGCCGCGACCAGCGCGGCGGTCCTGATCGGCGCCGGCGGTGTCCGCGCTGCGGACGCCGCGGCCACCATCACCGTCAGCAGTCCGTCGGAGGGCGGCTCGTACAGCGCCGTCACCTCGCACAGTTCGTTCCTGGATCTCAGCACCGGCATCTCGCTGACCTGTACGAGCGGCGGCGGCCAGAACTACGGATCTCGGGGCGCCGGTGTGCTGCCCAGCCAGACGGGCGTCGGCCTGCCCGCCACGTTCGCCACCGGCATCGAGAGCCTGCTGTTCAACACCGCGGGCGGCTGCACCAGCCTGCTCGGATCGGTGACCTCGATCGCGACGGACACGCCGTACGAGATCGTCATCCAGAACTACCCAGGCGTGAAGTCCGACGGCGTCACCCCGGCGAACGGGGACGGCTACATCCACATCAAGAACGTCAACGTGTCCATGCCGGCCTGCTCGTTCACCGTCTCGGGCGACGCGCCGGTGTACTACGACAACGCGACTCAGTCGTTGAACGTCACCCCGGACATCGCGCCGGAGTACGGCACCTCCACCACCGGCGACGTCACGCTGCCGGACGGCCCGTTGACGATCAGCAACGTCAGCGGCTGCCTCGGTGAGGTGCGGAACGGTGACATCGGCGCCTACTACGCCACCGCTGACGCCGAGAACCCGTTCGGCAACGACACGCCGTACGTGCTCGACACTGCCCTGCAGATCACGGCGCCGTAGTCCGGATCGGAAGCTCCGCCGCGCCCCGGTCGCCCGGCGACCGGGGCGCGGCCCCACCGACAGGGGATTCCTTGCTGGATAACCGCATCCGCTGGCTGACCCGCACGGCCACAGTCGCGGTGCTACTCGCAGCAGCGGGCATGCTGACCTCGGCCGCACCGGCCAGCGATCGCCGGACCGGTCGCCCAGCCCCGGCGCGTCCGCCCATGGCGGCCCGGGCCGCGCCGGCCACCCCGGCCGCGTGCAGCGCATTCCAGGTTCCGGGCCAGCTCCAGTCGCTGGGATGCGCGTACGTGGTCGGGTACTCCAACGTCACCAAGCTCGGTGGCGCGGCTCTGCTCGGCTCGCCCGACCCGGCTCTGGCCAGCGTGGTCATCATCGCGAACCGGAGCTTCTGCGTGCCGGCCACGATCCCGATCGGACTGTGCGTCATCCGCGGCGGCGTTCGGCACACCGTGACCGACTACCGATTCATGCTGGAGCCGAACGGCAGCACCCCGGGCCTGTCCGAGGGGGAGTTCCCGCCGGCCACCGCGACGTTCCTGACGTTCGGCTTCGTGCCGGTCAGCGCGACCATGCACCTCTCGCTGCTCGGTCCGATCGCCGGCTCGGCGGAGACGACGCAGGCCAACGGCCGGCACACCCTCGTCTCGACCACGCTGTCCGGCCGGATCTCGATCCGGCTCAGCGACGTCAGGGTGAACGGCGTGCCGCTCGCGGCCGGCGCGGACTGCCGCACGACCGAGCCGGAGGCCGACAACTTCACCCTCGTCGGATCGGGCGACAACAGCACCATCCCGCCGACCGGCTACACCGTCGCCCGCGGTGGACCGCTCACCGGCACCACCACCATCGGTGCGTTCGCCGGGTGCCGGGGCGCCGACGGGGAGGATCTGAACCCGCTGTTCACCGCGCCGCTGTCCGGGCCGAACAACTACGTGAAGATGATCCAGGGAAACCTCTGCTCCCCGGGTACCGGTGGCGCCAACGGCTGCCCGCCCGAGATACCGGCGCCGCAACGATGAGGTTTTGTCGTCGAGTGACAATCAAGCCATTGGCTCTTGTCAATACTTAACAATTTTGACCAGGCAAAAGCCGTCCGGTGGTCGACTTCTTGTGTCGTGATGTTGCCGGAAGTAACGTGCCGGACAGCAACGTACCGCCGAGTAACCTCCTTTCCCGACAGGCCGGAGACAACGATGGGCATCGAAGTGGAGGCTGACGGTCTGACCAAGTCCTTCGGCCGGCACACGGTGTGGCGAGACGTCTCCCTGACCCTGCCGGCCGGCGAGATCTCGGTCATGCTCGGTCCTTCCGGCACCGGGAAGACGGTCTTCCTCAAGACCCTCGTCGGCCTGGTCCGGCCCGAGCGCGGCCGGGTCGTGATCAACGGCGTGGACATCGTCTCCTGCCAGGAGCGCCAGCTCTATCGCACCCGGCGGCTGATGGGCGTGATGTTCCAGGACGGTGCGCTGTTCGGCTCGATGAACCTGTACGACAACATCGCCTTCCCGCTGCGCGAACACACCCGCCGCAACGAGCGGGAGATCCGGTCCATCGTCGAGGAGAAGATGGCGATGGTCGGCCTGAGCGGAGCCGAGTCCAAGCTGCCCGGCGAGATCTCCGGCGGCATGCGCAAGCGCGCCGGCCTGGCCCGTGCGCTGGTCCTCGATCCCGAGTTCATCCTGTGCGACGAACCCGACTCCGGGCTGGATCCGGTGCGCACCGCGTACCTGTCCCAGCTGCTGATCGACCTCAACGCGCAGATCGACGCGACCATTCTGATCGTCACCCACAACATTCAGATGGCCCGGACCGTGCCGGACAACATCGGCATGCTGTACCGCCGGCAACTGGTCTCCTTCGGCCCTCGCGAGGTGCTGCTCACCAGCGACGAACCGGTGGTGGCGCAGTTCCTCAACGGCCGGCGCAGCGGACCCATCGGGATGTCCGAGGAGAAGGACGAGGCCGCCACCGCCGCGGAAGGAATGATCAACACCGACCTGGACGAGGTCCGCGGCGTCGTACCGCAGCTGACGCCGACCCCGGGCCAGCCGCACCGGCAGGCGGCCGCGCGTCGCCGGGAGCGCGTGCTGCGGATCCTGCACCAGCTGCCACCCGCGGCCCAGCAGGGCATCCTGGCCGGCCTCGACGAGGTGTCCCCGTGAACGCACTCGCCGACACCGGCCGGGTTTTCACGCTGGCGGCTCAGGTGGTCCGCCTGTCGTTCAGCACCCGGCCGCAGGTCCGCGAGACCGTCGAGCAGTTCTGGTTCATCGCCAGCGTGACGATCCTGCCGGCGGCGCTGGTCTCGATCCCGTTCGGCGCGGTCATCGCCCTCCAGGTCGGTTCGCTGACCCGGCAGCTGGGCGCGGAGTCGTTCACCGGGGCGGCCAGTGTGCTGGCCATCGTCCAGCAGGCCAGCCCGCTGGTGACGGCGCTGCTCGTGGCCGGCGCCGGCGGCTCGGCCATCTGCGCCGACCTGGGCGCTCGCACCATCCGCGAGGAGATGGATGCGATGGAGGTGATGGGCATCTCGCCGGTCCAGCGCCTGGTCGTGCCCCGGGTGCACGCCGCTATGGGCGTCGCCGTGCTGCTCAACGGGCTGGTCTCCACCGTCGGTGTCGTCGGCGGGTACTTCTTCAACGTCATCATGCAGAACGGCACGCCGGGGGCGTACCTGGCCAGCTTCTCCGCCCTGGCGCACCTGCCCGACCTGTGGGTCAGCGAGATCAAGGCGCTCATCTTCGGCTTCATCGCCGGGGTGGTCGCGGCCAACCGGGGAATCTCCGCCAAGGGCGGCCCCAAGGGGGTGGGTGACGCGGTGAACCAGTCCGTCGTGGTGGCGTTCCTGCTGCTGTTCTTCGTCAACCTGATCATCACGGCCATCTATCTGCGCGTCGTGCCACCGAAGGGGGCCTGAGGTGCTTCTCTCCCCTGTGGACACCCTGGGCGACTCGCTCATCTTCTACGTGCGCGTGGCGCTGTGGGTGCCCCGGGCGCTGTTCCGCTACTCGAGGGAGATCCTGCGGCTGCTGGCCGAGGTCGCCTTCGGCAGTGGCGGCCTGGGCGTGATCGGCGGCACGGTCGGCGTGATGGTCGCGATGACCATGTTCACCGGCACGGTCGTCGGACTTCAGGGGTACGCCGCGATGGATCAGATCGGCACCTCCGCCTTCACCGGCTTCATCTCGGCGTACTTCAACACGCGGGAGATCGCTCCGCTGGTGGCCGGCCTGGCCCTGTCCGCAACGGTCGGCGCCGGCTTCACCGCTCAGCTCGGGTCGATGCGCATCTCGGAGGAGGTGGACGCGCTGGAGGTGATGGGGGTGCCCAGCCTGCCCTTCCTGGTCACCACCCGGGTACTGGCCGGGTTCGTCGCCATCATCCCGCTGTATGCCATGGGGCTGATCAGCTCGTATGCCGCCTCCCGGTGGACGACCATCCTGTTCAACGGGCAGTCCGCCGGCACCTACGACCACTACTTCGCGCTGTTCCTGCCGCCGCAGGACGTCCTGTGGTCGGTCGGCAAGGTGCTCGTCTTCAGCGTCATGGTGATCCTGACCCACTGCTACTACGGCTACCGGGCCAGCGGCGGCCCGGCCGGCGTGGGAGTTGCCGTGGGTCGCGCCGTCCGCAATGCCATCGTGCTGATCAGCCTGACCGACTTCCTGCTCAGCCTGGCGATCTGGGGATCCACGACGACGGTGAAGGTGACCGGTTGATGGCCACGCTGAGCCGCCGCCTGGCCGGGTTCGCGTTCCTCGCGGTCCTCCTGCTGCTGGTGTGGTTCGTCGTCGCCCGCTACCAGGGGCGGTTCACCCCGGCGGCCATGGTCGTCGTGGAGACCGACAACGCCGGCAACAACCTGCACCCCCGTGCCGAGGTGAAGGCGCGCGGCGTCGTGGTGGGCGAGGTCCGCCGGATCACGTCGACCGGCGACGGCGCCCGGCTGGAACTGGCGCTGCGGCCCGACCAGTTCCGGCTGCTGCCGGCCGACGTCTCGGCCCAGCTGCTGCCGACCACCCTGTTCGGCGAGCGGTACGTCGCCCTGGTCCTGCCCCGCCGCCCCGGTCCGGCCCGGCTGGCCGAACACGCGGTCATCCAGCAGGACCGCTCGGCCAACGCGATCGAGCTGGAGCGGGTCCTCGCGGATCTGCTGCCCCTGTTGCAGGCGGTGCAACCGCACAAGTTGTCCGTGACGCTCACCGCCATCGCCCAGGCGCTGGACGGCCGTGGCGCCCAGCTCGGCACGACGCTGCGTGATCTCAACGCGTATCTGACGGAGCTGGAACCGTCGCTGCCACGGCTGAACGAGGACATCAGCCGGCTGGTGGAGGTGGTGAACAGCTACACGGACGCGGCACCCGACCTGACCGACGCGCTGACCCACCTGAGCGTGACCAGCCGGACCCTGGTCGAGCAGCAGAGCAATCTCCGCACGCTGTTCGCCTCGGTGACCTCGGCCGGAGGCGACCTGAACTCATTCCTGCTGGACAACCGGGACACCATCATCCGGCTGTCCGCCAACAGCCGGCCGACGCTGACCGTGCTGGCCAAGTACGCGCCCGAGTTTCCGTGTGTCCTGCAACAGCTGACCGACACAGCGTCCGACATGGACAAAGCCCTGGGGAAAGGTACGGCGGAGCCGGGGCTGCACGTGCGGCTGCACGTCAGCCCCTCACGCGGGGAGTACCGGCCCGGAAAGGACGACCCCGTGTACCGGGACAAGAGCGGACCCGCCTGCTATCCCACGCCGGACAGCCTGGCCAATACGCCGCAGGAGAATGCGTACCTCAACGAACTGATGGCAGCCTCGCTCGGTGTGGCACCGCGGTCGCTGCCGCCCTGGAGCAGCCTGCTGGTCGGCCCGGTCTTCCGCGGCAAGGAGGTGACGCTGACGCCATGACGAGGAGTATCGCCGGCCCGGCCGTCAAGGGCACCGTGTTCGCCGTCGTGACCGTGGTCGCCACGGCAGTTCTCGGTCTGAGTATCACCAACACCAGCGTCGGCGAGACCCGGACCTACCGTGCCCAGTTCACCGATGTGACCGGCCTGTCCGATGGTGATGACATCCGCATCGCCGGGGTGCGGGTGGGCCAGGTGACCGGCGTCCGGGTGGTCGACCGCCGGGTGGCCGAGGTGAGGTTCACCGTCGATGCCGCGCGTACCCTGCCGGGCTCGGTGACCGCCACCATCAAATACCGCAACCTGGTGGGGCAGCGCTACATCACGCTGGCCCAGGGCGTGGGCCCGGTCGGTCAGGTCCTGGTGCCCGGACAGACCATCCCGCTCGGGCGCACCACGCCGGCGCTGGACCTCACCGCGCTGTTCAACGGCTTCCAGCCGCTGTTCCAGGCGCTGGCCCCCGAGGACGTCAACCAGCTGGCCAACGAGGTCGTTCAGGTCCTGCAGGGGGAGGACGGCACCGTCGACAGCCTGCTGGCCCACACGGCGTCACTGACCTCCACCCTGGCCGCCAAGGACGAGGTGATCGGCAAGGTCATCGACAACCTCAACGCGGTCCTGACGACCGTCAACGCGCGCGGCGACAAGCTCTCCGCGCTGATCGGCACACTCCAGGAGCTGGTCTCCGGGTTGGCCCGGGACCGGAAACCCATCGGCCAGGCGATCGATGCGATCGGCGATCTGACCACCACCACGGCCGGCCTGCTCCGAAGCGGACGGGAGCCGCTCCGCCGGGACATCGTGTCGCTCGGCAAGGTCTCGGCCACCCTGTCGGAAGGCTCCGAGCTGGACACGTTCCTCCAGCGCCTGCCGGTGAAGATGGAGAACATCGGTCGGACCGCCTCGTACGGCTCCTGGCTGAACTTCTACCTCTGCTCAGCGACGGTCAGCGGGGTCACCGCCGCGGACGGCAGCCCGCCGCCGACCGGGCTTCCGGTGACCGAGACGAGATGCCGATGAGCCGCCCCAGCCGTCATCCCGCCCTCGCCGGCGTGCTCGGCCTCGTGCTGGCCGCCGTGCTCGCGCTGGTCGCGTTCAACGCCGATCACCTCCCGATCGTCGGCGGTGGCACCACGTACACCGCCGACTTCACCGAGGCGGCCGGACTGCGCACGGGCAACGAGGTGCGGGTCGCCGGCGTGAAGGTGGGCACCGTCACGCGCGTGGCGCTGCACGACGGCCTGGTGCGGGTCGACTTCCGGGTCAAGGACACCTGGGTCGGCGACACCAGCACCGTGGCCATCCGGATCAAGACGCTGCTCGGCGACAAGGTGCTCGCCCTCGACCCGCTCGGCGGGGCATCGCAGGACCCGCGGACCACCATCCCGGTCAGCCGGACGACCTCGCCGTACGACGTCACCGCGGCGTTCGGGCAGCTGTCGGACACCGTCAGCCAGATCGACACGGACGCGCTGGCCCGCAGCTTCTCCACGATGGCGCAGACCTTCCGCAACACGCCCGATTCGGTGCAGGGGGCGTTGCGAGGGCTGTCCGACCTCTCGCGCACCATCTCCTCCCGGGACACCCAACTGGCCCAGCTGCTCACGGCGACCAGGCAGATCACCGGGCGACTGGCCGACGACAACGCGCAGTTCCAGGCGCTGCTGGCCGACGGCAACCTGCTGCTGGCCGAGGTCCAGCGACGGCGCGACGCGATCGGCGCGCTGCTGACCGGCACTCAGCAACTGGCCGCGCAGATCTCCGGGCTGGTCGCCGACAACACCGCGACCCTGGGCCCGACGCTGGCGGCGCTGGACCGGGTCACCGACGTGCTGCAGCGCAACCAGGACAACCTCACCCGGGCACTTGCCCTGGCCGGCCCGTACTACCGGATGGTGGGCAATGCCATCGGCAACGGGCGCTGGTTCGACGCGTACCTGTGCGGCCTCGTGCCCGACTCGTACCTGCCGGCCGGCACCGCGCCGCCGAGCGGATGCATGCCACCGAGGACAGGGAGCACGCGATGAGCCCGACGTCGTACCGGGCGGGCCGGATCCTCGCGGCTACCCTCGCGGTGCTGGTCGTCTTCACCGGCTCGCTGGCCTGGCTCGTGATGCGCGACTTCGGCACCAGGCAGATCGTCGCGTACTTCGGCGAGGCGGTCGGCGTGTACGCCGGCTCGGACGTGCGGGTGCTCGGCGTGCCGGTCGGTACCATCACCTCGGTCAGCCCGCAGGGCACGCGGGTACGGGTGGGGATCACGATCGACCGCGATGTCGACGTGCCGGCCGGCGCGCTGGCCGCGGTCGTCGCGCCCAGCATCGTCAGCGACCGGTACGTCCAGCTCAGCCCGGCCTACACCGGCGGCGCGAAGATGGCCGACGGCGACGAGATACCGATCGACCGCACCGCCACGCCGGTCGAGCTCGATCAGCTCTACGAGAGCCTCAACCGGCTGGCCACGGCGCTGGGACCGGACGGCGCCAACCGCACCGGTGCACTGTCCGATCTGCTGGACACCGGCGCCGCCAACCTGGACGGAAACGGTAGAGCGCTGGGCAGCAGCATCGCCGACCTCGGCAAGGCAACCCGGACGCTCTCGGGTTCCCAGGACGACCTGTTCGGCACCATCGCCAACCTCGAGCGCTTCACGGCCATGCTGAGGGACAGCGACGACCAGGTGCGGAAGGCGGAGATCCAGCTGCGCGACGTGGCCGGCTTCCTCGCCGACGACCGGCAGGAACTCGCCGCCGCGCTCACTGAACTCGCCACCGCCCTGCTCCAGGTGCGCGACTTCATCCGGGACAACCGCGGCCGGATCACGTCCAATGTCGACAAACTGGCTTCGATCACGGACACCCTGCTGCGGCAGCGCGCCTCGCTCGAGGAGGCGCTGGACGTGGTGCCGCTGGCGCTCACCAACGTGGTCGGTGCCTACAACCCGGCCACCGGCTCCTTCGAGGGAAGGGGAAACCTGAGAGAGCTCGGTCCGGATCAGGCGCCCGCCGCGGCGCCCGCCCTGCCTCTGCCTCCCGTAGGCACCCCGGGAGGCCGCTGATGAATCGCTGGCCCCGCCTGCTCATCCTCCCCGCCGTGGCGGTGCTGCTCGGCGGCTGCGGCCCGATCACCTTCTCCGGCGCCGCCGATCTGCCGCTGCCCGGCGGCGCCGACCTCGGACCGCACCCGTACCGGGTCGTCGCCGACTTCGCCGATGTCCTTGATCTGGTGCCGCACGCGGCGGTACGGGTGAACAACGTGCCGGTCGGCCGGGTTTCGAAGGTCGAGCTGCCCGACGGGAGCTGGACCGCGCGGGTCACCATGGAAGTCAACGGATCCGTCCACCTGCCGGCCAACGCCGTGGCCCGCCTGCATCAGTCCAGCCTGCTGGGCGAGAAGTACATTCAGCTGGCCGCACCCGCCGACGGCTCCGGCGCCGGGACGCTCAGCGACGGCGCCGAGATTCCGTTGGCCCGAACGAACCGCAACCCGGAGGTCGAGGAGGTCCTCGGCGCCCTCTCCATGCTCCTGAACGGCGGCGGGATCGCCCAGCTGCGCACCATCACCGTGGAGCTGAACAACGCTCTGGACGGCAACGAGCCCGAGATCAAGGCGCTGCTGAAGAACATCGACACCCTCATGTCCAGTCTGGACGACAATCGGGCGGACATCACCGCCGCGATCGACGCGCTGAACCGCTTCGCGGGCGAGCTGGCCCAGCGAGACCAGCAGATCGGCACCATTCTGGACGACCTCTCTCCGGGGTTGCGGGTACTGGAACAGCAGCGCGGTGAGCTGGTCACGATGCTGCAATCGCTCGACTCCCTGTCCCACACGGCGGTCGACACCATCGAGCGGAGCCAGGCCGACCTGGTGGCCGACCTGAAGTTGCTGGACCCGGTGCTGCGCCAGCTCAGCAACGCCGGGCAGGCCCTCCCGCAGGCGCTGCAGATCCTGCTGACCTACCCCTTCACCGACGCCGCCCTCGACACGATCAAGGGTGACTACCTCAACGTGTATCTGTCGCTGGTCGCCGCGCCCGGCACGACCGTGATCCCGCCGCTGACTCCCGGCGATGCCATCGCTGCCGCAGCGCGGGAGCAACAGGGTCGCCGCGCGCCGGCCTCGACCAGGCCGAGCGCACCCGGAGCCGGCGTTCCGCCCCTGCCCCTGCCCATCGTGAGTTCGACGCCACCGTGGGGCACGACGCCCTCGCAGGCCACCTCACCGTCGCAGATCGGCCCGCCCTCGCAGGCCGTCCCTCCTTCGCAGGCCACCCCTCCCTCAGCGTCCGCGCCGACATCGCCGCCCACCGGTTCCTCGCCGCCCGAGTCGTCGACACCCTCGACGCCGTCGGACCCATCCCCCGGAGGTGCCGGCTGATGCTCAGGCCCGGCGCAAAGCTCAAGATCGTCCTGTTCGCCGTCCTCGGTGCGCTCGTGGTCGGCTTCATCGGGCTGCGCTATGCCGACCTGGGCCGCTACGTCGGCCACAGCGGCTACTACGTGGTCCGCCTCGAACTGGGCGAGTCCGGCGGCATCTTCACCAACGCGGAGGTGACCTACCGGGGGGTGACGGTCGGACGCGTCGGCGCCATGCGGCTGACCGCCGACGGCATCGAGGCCGACCTCAAGATCGACCAATCCGCGCCGCGCGTCCCGGCCGCGGTGCAGGCCGTGGTGGCCAACCGGTCGGCAGTGGGAGAACAGTACGTCGACCTGCGTCCGAAGAGCGACAGCGGACCGTACCTGGCCGCCGGATCGCGTATCGAGCACGCGGACACCCGGCTTCCCCTGCCGGTCACCACGGTGCTGACCTCGGTGGACAGCCTGGCCGCCTCCGTACCCAAGGACGACCTGCGCACCGTGGTCGACGAACTGGACCGGGCCCTGGCCGGCCAGGGCCCGAACCTGCAGATCCTGCTGGACACCGGCGGGGAACTGACCCGGGCCGCGTCGGACAACATCGGTTCCACGACCCAGCTTCTCGACAACGGTCAGGTGGTGCTCCGCACGCAGCAGGAGTCGAGCGACGCGCTGCGCTCGTTCAGTCGTGACCTGAACCTGCTCGCCACCCAACTGGACAGCTCCGATGAGGACCTGCGGCGCCTCATCCTCGCAGCCCCCGCGGCTGCGGATCAGGTGAGCGGGCTGCTGAACGACACCGATCCGGGCCTCGGCGTGCTGCTGAGCAATCTGCTCACCACCTCGGACATCGCGCTGATCCGCCGCGACGGGCTGGAGCAGGCGCTGGTGACGCTCCCCGCCGTGACGGCGGCCGGATCGACGGCCATCACCGCGGACGGCATCGACATGGGGCTGGTCACCACGTTCTTCAAGCCGCTTCCATGCACCAGCGGGTACGGGGGAACGACGTACCGCAACGGGCTCGACACGGCGCCCGGCCCGAAGCTGAACACGGCGGCGCACTGCTCGCTGCCCCCCAGCACCGGAGTGGGCGTCCGCGGCTCGGCGAACGCGCCACGTGGGAACAGGTGAGCGCCGGGGGACCAGCACGGCACCACGCCGAGGTGGTGCGCAGCGCCGCAAGCCGGCGGTCGTGCGGGTGGGCGGCACTAAGGCTGATCTCGTTTTGGCAACGGCGGTACGGGTTCGTCCCAGCGGGGCGGTGGCGCGCGCGACAGCCTTCTAGGCTCCCCTCGCTCCGCCTTACAGGACCCTCCGGGAGGACACCCCTCATGCACCGCTCCCTCGGCCGGCACGTGCTCGTCGGTGTCGCCGTCGCCGTCGCAGCCGCGCTCACCACCCCTGCCTACGCCGCTGCTCCGGCCATCGACATTGCCCTGCCGGACGTCACGGTCGCCGCCGGCGGCAGTACCCAGATCGCCCCGATCCTGTTCTCCGACAAGGAGACAATCGTCACCGGCGCCACGGCGGTCTACCAGCTGTCCGGCGACCTGGACGGCGTCAGCCTCGGCATGGCGGACGAGTTCTCGGACTGCACCAGCGACGGGCCGGCCAAGCTCACCTGCACCACACCCTGGGAGACCTGGATCAGCCCGGACGGGGCGATCGGTGACTTCGTGGTCGGCGGAGTCGGAGATCCGGCGACGCAGCCCGGCCATCAGCTGCGGCAGGAGCACCGGCCCGGGCGGCGGACCGAGGCTGTCCTGGTGCGGATCGACCGTGACATAGACCGACAACACCCCGAGCGGGTCGCGCAGCCGGGCAACGTTCTGCAGGTCTTGTGAGCGGATCACCGACATGGCACACCTCCGCGGAAGATGCCGCCAGGCGTACGAATGCCGCCCCTCGGCCGGCAGAGCCCAAAGTCACGTCCGCAACGGACGTCCGAACGCCTCGGTCGCCGGTGGCCGTGACGGCGCACGGGTCGGTTCTAGGTTGTCCAGTCGATGACGGCCAGCTCGTCGGCCGGTGCGACGACGATGCCGTTGCCGCCGCAGGCCCGGCACGGGTCGAGGGGCTCGCCGCTGTACTCGTCGCCGCAGGTGAAGCAGCGGAGGCGGTCCGTGGCGCGTTGCCAGTCGACGCGGCTGCCGGCGAGGCAGGTGCCGGTGGCGGCGGTCTGCCATGCGGCGGCAGCGGTGTCGGGGTCGACGCCGGGACCGATGGCGAGGACGACGGTCCGGACGGGTCGTCCGGCGCTGGCCTCGACGAGCGCGGCGACCGCGGTCCGGAGCAGACCGGTCTCATGCATGGGTGGGCACCTCCACGCCCCAGTCGGTCAGGATGCTCCGCGCGGTGGTCACCATGGCGTCCAGGCGGGCGGTCAGGAGAGGGCTGAGACCCCAGCGATCGGCGACGGATACGGGCACGATGCCGACCAGCGTGATCCGGTGTGGGGCGCAGCCGGCCAGTTCGGCGGCGGACAGGGCGTCGACGAGGCCGATGTCGTGCGCGGTGGCTCGTACGCCGTGCCCGCGGCGCACGTCGTGGTCGTGCAGGACGACCAGGTCGCCGGGTGCCCGGCCGGCCTGCGACACCGCGTCGAGGATGAGCACCGCGCGCCGCCCGGCGAGGTAGGGCATGAGCATGAGCCCGAGGGTGCCGCCGTCGACGACCTCCACGCCGGGTAGGGGCGGATCGGCCAGGCGGCGGGCGGCGACCACGCCGACGCCGTCGTCGCCGAGGAGTTCGTTGCCGACGCCCAGGACCAGGACGGGCGCCCGGCCGGCGGCGGTCATCGCCGGTCCCTGGGCAGGAACTTGTACCCGGAGAAGATCGAGGAGACCAGGCCGGATCTCTCCACCCGGTCGACGAGCAGCGCGCTGTACACGTGGTGGATCATGAATCCCCAGACGAGCCACATGATCAGATGGTGGAGGAAGCGGATGGTCGGCAGCGAGAACAGGCCGGTGAGCCATCCGGTGAGCCAGGCCGCCCAGGCGGTGCCCTCGACGCCCCACAGGGCGAGCCCGGTGAGGATCTCCACGAGCAGCATGGCGTAGAGCACGGTGTAGGTCAGGCCGGCGAGCGGGTTGTGCCCGGCGACCGGCGGCGCCTCCCGGTCGAGGAAGAGGTAGAAGCGCAGCGAGGGGACGATCTGGCGGAGCCGGGCGCGGCCGGCGGGAATCCACTCGCTCCACCGCGACCAGCGGTTGGGCGACAGGAACAGCCACGCCAGCCGGGCCAGGACCAAGGCGATGAACAGGTACGCCGTGACCTTGTGGGCCGTCTTGATCCAGGCGACCCAGGGCGCGGTGTGGCCCGGGTCGAGCAGGGGGTTGCCGATGAGGAAGCCGGTGACGCTGAGCACGACCAGGGCCAGGACGATCAGCCAGTGGACGAGCCGCACCGGGAGGTCCCAGACTCGCACGCGGACGAGGGTCTCCTCGGCCGGCACCGGGTCTGCGGGCCGGGCCGGGGCCGGCGGGGCGGGGGAGGGTCCGGTGGTTCTCGGGGCGCTCATTGGACCCGCACCTGCACGATGTCGCGGCCGTCGGCGTCGTAGAGGTGCGCGGCGCAGGCCATGCAGGGATCGAAGGAGTGCAGGGTCCGCAGGATCTCCAGCGGACGCTGCGGGTCGGCGACCGGCGTGCCGACGAGGGCGGCTTCGTACGCGCCGGGATGGCCGTCGGCGTCGCGGGGACTGGCGTTCCAGGTCGTCGGCACGACGGCCTGGTAGTTGCTGATCCGCCGGTTGTCGATGCTGACCCAGTGCGACAGCGATCCGCGGGGCGCCTCGTGGAAGCCCACGCCGAGAGCCTGCCCCGGCGGCCAGGTCGAAGGGTCCCACTTCTCGGTGTCGGCGATGGCGAGGTCGCCTCCGGCGATGTTGGCCCGGAGCCGGTCGACCAGTTCCAGGGTGTAGTCCGCCATCAGCTTGGTCTCCAGCCCGCGGGCGACGACCCGGCCGAGGGTGGACATCAGGGCGGCGGGCGGGACGCGGAGCCGGTCGAGCGCGCCCTGGACGAGCGGCCGGATCCGGGCGTCGTCGGTGGCGTACCCGACGAGCATCCGGGCGAGCGGGCCGACCTCGACGGCGATCCCGTCGTAGCGAGGTGCCTTGAGCCAGGAGTACTTGCCGTCCACGTCGAGCTGCTCGAAGGGGGGCTGCGGCCCGGTGTAGTCCGGGGTGGTCTCGCCCTTCCACGGCGGGAGCGCCGCGTCGCCGCTGTCGTACCTCAACCACGAGTGGGCGACCGACTCGGCTATCCGGGCCGGGTCGAACGGCTCGACGGTCAGGCCGCCGCCGCGGATCACGCCGCCGGGAAACAGGCCGCCCTCCGGGGGACGGCCCTTGCGTGCCGGCGACGGGGTGTAGTCGCCGAACACCAGGTACGCGCCGAGGCCCTTGCCGTGACCGGTCCAGTCGGCGTAGGCGTGGCCGATCGCGTACAGGTCGGGCAGGTAGACCTGCTCGACGAAGTCGAGTCCGCGGCGCAGCAGTTGGGTGAGTTCCTGCAGGGTGTTGTTGTTGATCGCGTCCTGGCTGTTCAGGTCGATGGGCGAGGCCATGCCGCCGACGACGTAGGTCTGGGGGTGCGGGTTCTTCCCGCCGAGAAGGGCGTGGATGCGGGCGTAGTCGCGCTGGAAGTCCAGGGCGTCCAGGTAGTGGCTGAACGCGAGCAGGTTCAGTTCGGGGGTGAGCCGGTAGGCGGGGTGTCCCCAGTAGCCGTTGGTGAACGGGCCGATGTTCCCGCCGGCGAGGAACGCCTTCAACCTGTTCTGCACGGTGGTGAACAGACCGGCGGTGGCGCGTGGGTAGCCCGAGATGGACTGGGCCAGGGACGCCGTACGGGCGGGATTCGCTTTCACCGCGGCGGTCGGGTCGACCCAGTCCAGTGCCTGCAGATGGTAGAAGTGCACGACGTGGTCGTGGACGAACTGCGACGCCGCGATGAGGTCTCGCAGGAGCCGGGCGTTCAGCGGCGGTGTCGCGCCGATGGCGTCCTCGACCGCCCGTACGGAGGCGAGGGCGTGCACGGTGGTGCAGACGCCGCAGATCCGCTGGGCGAACAGCCAGGCGTCACGGGGGTCCCGCCCGCGCAGGATGGTCTCGATGCCGCGCCACATCGTGGCGGACGAGTACGCCTCGGTGACGGCGCCACCGTCCACCTGCACCTCGACCCGCAGATGTCCTTCGATGCGGGTCACCGGGTCGATCACCAGACGGGCCATTGCTAACCCTCGTTCCGTTCGTCGGTGGTGGCGGTGTCGCCGGCTTCCCGGGCGCGGGCGTCGCGGGCATTGCCGACCCGGTGCTGGATCAGCTTTCCGGCGCCGTGCAGCGCGAAACCGGTGGCGGTGGCGGCGAGGACGCCCAGGCCGATCTTGTCGGCGGTGAGGTCGGCGCCGGCGGTCCGCACGTGCGGCAGGCGGTCGTAGAACGGCGACATCGTGTCCCAGAAGTCCGGCTCGGAGCAGCCCACACAGCCGTGCCCGGCCGCGATCGGCCAGGAGGTGCCGTCGTTGTAGCGGATGCTGGGGCAGTTGTGGAAGGTGCTCGGTCCCTTGCAGCCCATCCGGTACAGGCACCAGCCCTTGCGGTGGCCCTCGTCGCCCCACGCCAGGGCGAACTGCCCGGCGTCGAAGTGCCCGCGCCGAGGACAGGTGTCGTGGATGCGCTCGCCGTAGGCGAACAGCGGCCGGCCGAGGCCGTCGGTGGCGGGAAGGTGTCCGAAGGTGAGGTAGTGCACGATGGTGGCGGTGAGGTTGTCGGGGTTGACCGGGCAGCCGGACAGATTGATCACCGGGATGTCGTCGACGACGTCCTGCACCCGGACGGCGCCGGTCGGGTTGGGTCCGGCCGCCGGGATGCCGCCGAACGCCGAACAGGTGCCGACGTTGATGATCCCGGCAGCGCCGCGGGTGCAGCGGCGTAGGATGTCCTCGGCCGAGCGGCCGCCGATCGTGCAGGACCCGGCGATGCCGGTGGGCACCGAACCCTCGACGATCACGAGGTGCTTGCCCTTGGCGGCCGCGTCGTCGCGGGCCTTCTCCGCCCCGGCCCCGGCCGCGGCCATGATCGTTTCGTGGTAGTCCAGGGAGATCAGGTCGAGGATGAGGTCGCCGGCCGACGGGTTGCGGGAGCGCAGGAACGCCTCGGTGTCGCCCGCGCAGTCCTGGAACTCCAGCCACAGCACCACCGGACGGTCCACCTTCGCCAACGCGTATGCCACCCGCGGAGCGAACATGGGCGGCAGCGCCAGCGTGGCGGTCACCCCGGCGCAGAACCTCAGAAAGGTCCGCCGGTCGACCCCGGCCAGGGCCAGCCGGGCCGCGAGTGACGGGGCGACTGCCCGGCCGCCGGGCCCGGAGAGGACCTCGGGCACGGCGTACGTCTCTTGCCTGTGGTGGCCTGTCATGACCACACCGCCTCCTGAGGGCGACGACCCGGGAACCGCCGCGGCACCCGAGGACGCCCATCACAGTAAGCACGTCTTCGCGCCACGCCCCAGGGGCGATACGTCCGGGGGTATGTGCCAAAGGGCCCTGGTCAGCCTGCCGGCGCCGGACGAGACTTGCGCGGCATGAGGACCGACGTGCTCGTGGCGCAGGTGCGCGCGGCGTTCGAACGCGTCCATCGTGCGGTGTTTCTCGGCGATCCGGTGGCCAACGCCCGCCTCTCGGTGGACGTCGTCGACGTCGACGTCGTGCACGACGCCCCGACCCTCGTGCTCGTGCTCGTGACACCGTGGACGGTGAACGGGTTGATCTTTACCCCGGACGACGCCTTTCCCGAGGCGTTGGAGATCGCTGGACGCCGTCGCCCAGTCTTCCGGGTCGAACTGACCGGTCTGGCCACGTTCCGATCGGTCAATCTGCCGGTCGATACCGCGGCCCTGCGCAGCATGGCGCAGGCGCGGACCCTCGCCCGGTCCTGGGTCCCGCCCCTGCACCAGGCGATCCGGACCGCGCTCGCGGCGCCGGCTCTGGGCGGCCGATCCGGCCCGCCGTCCCCGGCGGGCACCCCGGACGAAGGGCCGGCACGATGCTGAGCGCCGCAGCGGCGCGCACCGTGGGTCGCCTCGAAGTGCACGGGACGGTGCAGGGCGTCGGGTTCCGACCCTTCGTCTACCGCCTGGCCCGCAGCCTCGACCTGGACGGATGGGTCCGCAACGACGACGGCCTCGTCGTGATCGAGGCGGCCGGTTCCCCGGAGGCGGTCGCCGCGCTGGCCACACGGCTCCGCACCGAAGCCCCGCCGCACGCCCGGGTCGTCGACGTGCGGGTCGGGGCGGTGTCTGGCCCCGCGCCGCGGCGCGGCTGCGGTTTCCACGTCGAGTGGTCACGGGGACGCGCGGTCACGGCCGGGCCGGCGATCCGGGAGATACCGCCCGACCTCGCGACGTGCGACCCGTGCCGGTCCGAGTTGTTCGACCCGGCCGACCGCCGGTACCGGTACCCCTTCCTCAACTGCACCGACTGCGGCCCGCGCGCCACGATCATCGACACGCTCCCGTACGACCGGGAACGCACGACAATGTGGATGTTCGGCATGTGCCGCGACTGTGCGCGCGAGTACGCCGACCCGGCCAACCGCCGCTTTCACGCCGAACCAGTCGCGTGTCCCGCCTGCGGGCCCCGGCTGGCCTGGGCGCCGTCCGGGCGGGACGCGCCGGGCGTACCCGGCGAGGACGCCTTGCGCGCCGCCGAGGAGCTGCTCCTGGCCGGCGGCATCGTCGCAGTCAAGGGGCTCGGCGGCTATCAGCTAGTCTGCGACGCCGCCGACGCGGGTGCCGTCGACCGGTTGCGCGCCCGCAAGCGCCGTCCGTCGAAGCCGTTCGCGGTCATGGTGCCCGACCTGGCCACGGTGGGCCGGATCTGCCGCGTCGACCACGTCGAGGCGGCGCTGCTCACCTCGGTCGCGCGGCCGGTCGTCCTGCTCGAACCGGCACCCGGCCACGAAGTGACCGGCGCGGTGGCCGGGGGCGCCCCGCGCCTGGGGCTGTTCCTGCCCGGCACGCCGCTGCACCACCTGCTGCTCGCCGACCTCGCCCGGCCACTCGTCGTCACCAGCGGAAACCTCGCGGAGGAGCCGATTACGATCGCCGACGCCGACGCGCGGGAGCGCCTGGCGGCGCTGGCCGACGGGTTCCTCAGCCACGACCGGAGCATCCGTTCCCGCTACGACGACTCGGTCACCCGCGTCGTCGCCGGACGCCCGTCGGTCGTGCGGCGGGCGCGCGGCTACGCCCCGGCACCCATCGGCCTGCCGATCCCGGCGCCCGAGCCGCTGCTCGCCGTCGGCGCCCAGCTCAAGCACACCTTCACCCTCGCGCACGGCGGCACGGCGATCGTCGGGCCGCACACCGGCGACCTCGAGCAAGAGCCCACGATGGCCGCGTTCACGGCGAACCTCGCGCATCTGTCCGGCGTCGTGGGCATCGAGCCGAGCGCCGTCGCCCACGATCTGCACCCCGGCTACCTGTCGACCCAGTACGCCGCCGGCCTGTCGATGAACCGGCGGATCGGGGTTCAGCACCATCACGCCCACGTGGCCTCCTGCGCCGCGGAGCATGCCGTCGACGGGCCGTTCATCGGTGTCGCCTACGACGGGCTGGGCCTGGGCGACGACGGGACGCTGTGGGGCGGCGAGGTGTTCGTCGCCGACCTCGCCTCGTACCGGCGGGTGGCCCGCTTCGGCCGGGCGCCGCTGCCCGGCGGTGCCGCCGCCGTGCGCCGCCCGGCCCGCATGGCGCTGGGCTACCTGTTCGGCGCGGAGACGCTCGACCACGAACCGCTCACGGACGACTCCCGCGCTGCCCGGATGCGGCTGGCCGCCCCGTTCCTGCGGCGGCTCCCGGACCGGGAGGTCGCCGTCGTCTCGCGCATGGTGGCGCGTGGGGTCAACTGTCCGGTCGCGTCCAGCGCCGGGCGGCTGTTCGACGCCGCCGCCGCGCTGCTCGGCCTGGGCGACGACGCCACCTACGAGGGCGAGGCCGCGGTCGCCCTCGAAGCCGCCGCAGGCGGCGCGCGACCCGGTCACGCCGAGCTGCCCTGGCGACTGATCAGCCGCGACGACATCCTGGTCTACGACCCGTGGCCCACGCTGCGCGCGCTGCTGCACGGGCTGCACGAACGCGCCGGCGTCGCGACGCTCGCCG
Source organism: Actinoplanes sp. NPDC049599 (assembly GCF_044465625.1). Taxonomy (NCBI): domain Bacteria; kingdom Bacillati; phylum Actinomycetota; class Actinomycetes; order Micromonosporales; family Micromonosporaceae; genus Actinoplanes; species Actinoplanes sp. NPDC049599. The sequence goes on along the minus strand of NZ_JBITLX010000019.1, from coordinate 26,766 downwards.
CCCGGTTCCACAGCACGATCACGGCGGTCACCGTGACCATCTGCACCGACATCGCCGAGCGGCACGGGACGCGCACGGTTTGCCTGTCCGGCGGGGTGATGCAGAACCAGCTCCTCGCCGGCGGCCTGCTGGCCGGCCTGTCCGGAGCCGGCCTCCACCCGTTGATCAACGAGCGGGTGCCGGCCAACGACGGCGGCATCAGCTACGGCCAGGCAGCGGTCGCGGCCGCCCGGCTGCAGAGAGGGGAAGCCTGATGTGCCTTGGGATTCCGGGACGAATCACCCGGACGACCGACGTCGCCGGCATGCTCATGGGCACGGCCGACTTCGGCGGCGTCTCCCGCGAGGTCTGCCTCGCCTACGTACCGCAGGCGCGGGTGGGCGACTACGTGATCGTCCACGTCGGCTTCGCCATCAGCCTCGTGGACGAGGCCGAAGCTCAGCGGACACTGGAGGTTCTGCGTGCGATGGGCGACGCTCTGCAGCAGGAGCTGTCCCCCGAGGACGCCAACCGGCCGGCACCACCGAACCGGACACCGGCATGAAATACCTCGACGAGTACCGGGACCCCGCGCTGGCCCGCCGCCTGCTGGACCAGATCCGGGCGGTCGCCTCGCAGCCGTGGGCGCTGATGGAGGTGTGTGGCGGCCAGACACACACCCTCGTCCGGCAGGGCATCGACGAACTCCTGCCGGCCGGGATACGGATGATCCACGGACCCGGCTGCCCCGTCTGCGTGACCCCGCTGGAGCTCATCGACAAGGCCCTCGCGATCACGCAGCGCGACAACGTCATCTTCACCTCGTACGGCGACATGCTGCGCGTACCCGGGTCGACGACCGACCTGCTGGCGCTGCGCGCCCGCGGCGCCGACGTCCGCGTGGTCTACTCGCCGCTCGACGCGGTCCGCATCGCCGCCGAACGACCCGACCGGGAGGTCGTCTTCTTCGCGGTCGGTTTCGAGACCACCGCGCCGGCCAACGCCATGGCGGTGCTGCGCGCCCACCAACTCGGCCTGCCCAACTTCAGCATGCTGGTCAGCCACGTGCTCGTGCCGCCGGCGATGACCGCGATCCTCGACGCGCCGGACTGCCAGGTCCAGGCGTTCCTCGCCGCCGGGCACGTCTGCGCCGTCATGGGCTGGACCGAATACGAGCCGATCGCCGCTCGCTACCACGTCCCGATCGTCGTGACCGGCTTCGAGCCCCTTGACCTGCTCGAGGGCATCCTCATGGCCGTCCGCCAGCTCGAGGCCGGCCGCGCCGAGGTCGAGAACCAGTACGCCCGTACGGTCCTGCGCTCCGGCAACACCGACGCGCAGGACGCCATCCGGCGCGTCTTCCGCATCGGCGACCGCGCGTGGCGCGGGATCGGCGTCATTCCCGCCAGCGGCCTCACCCTCACCGACGAGTTCTCCCGCTACGACGCCGAGCGCCGCTTCGCCGTGGCGGACCTGACCGCACGGGAGCATCCCGCATGCATCGCCGGTGACATCCTCAAGGGAACGCGCCTGCCCACCGACTGCACCGCGTACGGGACGCTGTGCACGCCGCGCAACCCGCTCGGCGCCCCGATGGTCTCCACCGAGGGGACCTGCGCCGCCTTCCACACCGCCGGACGGCAGTCGCCTCCTTTCCCTGCGACCCCTGTGAGGTCATCGTGACGACCGTCGACCCGACGCTCGGTGTCTGCCCTGTCCCGGCTGCGGAGACCGAGAAGGTGCTGCTCGGCCACGGCAGCGGCGGCCAGCTCTCCGCGGAACTGCTCCGCGACATTCTGATCCCCGCCCTCGGGCACGCCGGCGCCGGCGCCGGCGTGCCCGAGGACGCCGCCGTCCTCGACATCGACGGCGTCGACCTCGTCGTCAGCACCGATTCGTTCGTGGTCAGTCCCCTGTTCTTCCCCGGCGGTGACATCGGCGCCCTGGCCGTGCACGGCACCGTCAACGACCTCGCCATGATGGGCGCCATGCCGGTGGCGCTGGCCGTCGCCTATGTCATCGAGGAGGGCTTCCCGATCGCCGATCTGCGCCGCGTCACGGCCTCGGTCGGCGCCGCCGCAGCCGCCGCCGGTGTGCAGGTTGTCACCGGGGACACCAAGGTCGTCGGACGGGGCGCCGCCGACGGGATCTTCGTGACCACCACCGGGATCGGTCGCCGCCTACCAACGGCCCGCATCTCGGCCGCGTTCGCCCGCCCCGGAGACGTCGTGCTGCTGTCCGGGCCGATCGGCGCGCACGGCACCACCGTGCTGAGCACCCGCGAGTCGCTCGGGTTCGAGACCGAGATCGCCTCCGACACCCGTGCCCTGCACCGGCTCGTCGCGGCGATGCTGGCCGAGGCGGGTACCGACCTCCACGTCATGCGCGACCCCACCCGCGGGGGAGTGGCCTCGGCGCTGAACGAGATCGCCGCCGCGTCGCGGGTCGGCATCGAGATCGACGAGCAGGCGATACCCGTACCGCCCACCGCCGCCGCCGCGTGCGAACTGCTCGGGCTGGATCCGCTGCACGTCGCCAACGAAGGCTGCCTCGTGGCCATCACCGCACCGGACGCGGCCGAGGCCCTGCTGGCCACGATGCGATCCCAGCCCGAAGGGGTCGGCGCCGTGCGCCTCGGTGCGGTCGTCGGCGAGCATCCCGGCCGGGTACTGATGAACACGCTCATGGGCGGCAAGCGCATCATCGACATGCTCGTCGGGGAACAACTCCCGCGGATCTGCTGACCGCGCCGGGCGCCGCAACGCGCTCGTACGGCTGAGGGTTGTTCGACGAGGCCCAGCGGTGGCCGGCCGTGCACGCGCGTGACGCCGTGGTCCTCTTCCGACTCGCGCTGGAGCAGGCGCAGGCCGGGACCGCGTGGCACGCCGTGGCCGACGAGGGGGATCCGGTGAGACATCGCCGCGGTCATCGGTCGCCGACGGGGACTGCCGGTCGAGCCGGTGCCACTGGAGAGCTGTGGCCCGCTCGGCCCGATCTTCGCGACCGACCAGCCGTCGTCCAGGGCGTACGCCCGGCAGGCGCTGGGCACGCCGGCCCAGTCCCGGGCGGCCAGCGCGTTCCGCACCCGGCCGAACTCGGGGTACGCGGCAGTCACGTCGAATTCGGGGCGTGGCGGTGCGGCAGCGGCGGGCATGGCGGCATCCTGGGTGATCTTCGATGCCCATCGGGTACCCCCTTTGCGGAGCGGCTGGCGCCGGGAGCCAGGGCCGTGCCGGCGTCGGCGCGGCCCCGTCCCGGCTCAGGACTTCTTCACGGTGCGTGCCCTACGGCCCGTACCTGCCGCCAGGCGCGGAGGACGACGGCTAGGAACGCGGGTTGCTCTTCCTGGCCGTGGTGGCCGATCCGGGCCGGCAGTTCGAGTTCGTGCAGACCGAGGGCTCTGTTGCGTTGCGCGATGCCTCGATCCTGCAATCAGCCAACCCAACGGAGCCGGGCCGGGTCTGATCGGCGGGCGCTTGATCGCCAGCATCGCACAGCCGTACCGGGACCGGCACCCGTCGGGTAATCGTCCAGTAATCGCCTCTTCGTAGCGTCACAGGTCACCAGTACGCGACACGAAGGAGCCGATCCCGTGCCGAATCTCACGCGTGCAGTGAGCGCCGTGGCAATGAGCAGCGTGCTCACGGCCGGGCTCACCGCGGCCACCGCAATCCCCGCGCAGGCCGCCACGACCGGCGCCAGTTGCAAGCTGTCCGCGAACTGGCAGGTCAAGTTCTCCGCGGCCTACGACCAGCCCGGCAATTCCTCGTACGTCCGCTACGCCGTGATGAACTCGCCCGGACCGATCCGGCAGTTGCAGCTGACCGTCCTGGACAGCCACGGCAACGTCCTCGGCGGCACCGGGCCGCTGACGAACCCCGACCAGGTGACCCGTATCGACATCTACGACACCTTTCTGCTTCCTACCATCCACATGCGGGTCTGGGGCGGCAACAACAACTGCAACGCCTATCTGTATCCCTATTCGGTGTGACCTGAGGAGGCCGGGAAATGAAGATTCTCAAGCGACTACTGGCGGTGGGTGCGGCCGTGGTGGCCTCGGTGGCCCTGGTGCCGGGGGCGGCCCGCGCCGACACCGGATGCTCCGTGCGGAAGTACATCCCGGGGGTCAGCATCTACTACACGTACTGCGACTGGCAGGGCTCCGAGCTCGGGTTCAGCGGCTGGAGTTCGCGGGCCTACATGGAAAACAACCACGGCGCGGCCGAGACCGTCTACACCCAGGTGAACCTGCAGATCGACGGCAAGGACAACATCCTGGCGCAGCGAAGCTACTACATCCACGAGGGCAAATCCCAGCTCGACCCGTACGGCGGCGTCGGAACGTGGCCGTGGCCGGACGACACCATCGAGATCGGGTTCGCGCACAAATGCACGTTGGGACACATCTACTTTCCGATCGTCCGGATGAAGCTCGGGAGCACTGGCACCTGGGGCCAGTGGGCGGGCGCCGGCAAGTTCGTCTGCGCCTTCAGTTGAGGAGAGACATGGAACTTCCTGTCCGACGGCCGGTCGTGACCCGGCTGCTGATCGCCGTGTGGTTGCTGGCGCTGCTGGCCGGCACCGCCCTCACCGGGGCCCTCGGCTATGACGTCGCGGTCGGCACCTCCGCGAACGCCGCAACCGTGACGCGGGCGTCCATCGTCGACGTCGCCGAAGGCGAGATCGGCAACTCGGAGACCGACGGCAGCTGTGAGAAGTACGGACCGTGCACGTCCCTGCCGTGGTGTGCCATGTTCGTGGAGTGGGTGTGGCGGACCGCCGGCGTGCGGAAGGTGCCCTCCACCTGGGTCGCGCGCGACGTGGGACAGTGGGCCCAGGAGAACGGCCTGTGGAAGGCGCGTCCCTCCGGCGGGCGCGGTAACCCGCTCCCCGGCGACCTCGCCGTCTATGGCTCGCCTTCCGACGCGACCGGTGGCCACGTGAGCGTGGTCGCGTCGGTGAACTCCGACGGCACGATCACCACCATCGACGGCAACCTCGGTGTGCGGGTGGCCAAGCGCACGATCGATCCGGTCACCCAGACCGCCGGAGCCGACGGTTTGCGCATCTCCGGCTATGTCGAACCGTCCAACGTGGGCACGCCGACTCCGGCTGTGGTGAACCGGGTCGGCGCGTCGGCGCTGGAGTACAATGGCCTGTTCTACGTGTTCGCTCGGGGTGTCTCCGACGAACTGCGGCTGAACTACTTCGTGCCGGGGACAGGCTGGGACCAGAACAACGACATCGGCGGGAGTGTGACCACCCAGCCCACCGCCGTGGAGCACCTCGACTCGTTGTGGGTCACCACCCGGGGTGCTGACGGCCTGGTGAAATACCGGATCCGCGAGGACGAGGGCTGGACCGAGTGGCGGAGCCTGCCGGGCGCGGTGGCCGGTAAGCCCGCGCTGATCGAGATGAACGGGACGCTGTACGTCTACGTCCGGCTGGCCGACGGCTCGGTGAAATACCGTTACCACACGACGGCAGGCTGGAACGCCGACGGCATCTGGAAGACGCTGGGCGAGTCGGCCGCGTCCGATCCGACGGTGACGGTGTTCAACGGCGCCATGTACGTCTTCGACCGGTCCACGGCGGGTAACGTCCGGTACCGCAACTGGACCTCGGCCAACGGCTGGTCCTCTTGGCACAGCCTGGCCGGCTCGGTGGTGGGACGACCGACGGTCGCGGTGCAGAACAAGACGTTGTGGGTCTTCGCCCGCAACAGCGCGGGAGCGACCATCCGGTACTCGCTGACCGTGGGCGGCTCGTGGGTGGAGAACCTCTCCATCGGTGGTGACACGATCGCCGATCCTGAAGCGGTCGCCTCGGGCGGCCAGCTGCACCTCTTCGCCCGCAAGGGCGACAACACGGTGGAGTACCGGTATCTCAACGGCTCCACCTGGACGGACTGGCGCAAGCTCGACGGCGCCGTGACCTCAACGCTGTTCACCGGCTTGCGGGGCGGCAACCGCTTCGTCTTCGGTGTCGGCGACGGCCCCAACGGCAGCAAGCAACTCAAGTACCGGTATTGGGCGCCCGCGGTGGACGGTGACACGTCCTCCAGCCCCGGGGGCTGGAGCGACTGGGGTTCGCTCATCGGAAACCTGCACCCGTAACCACCATGAAGGATGAGGAGGCAGTCATGCACAGGCTTCTACGGGTGATCGCTGCCTTCCTCATGGTCACCGTGACCATGACCGCCGCGGCCGGAGTCAGGGCAGGAGCCGCTTCGGCCGCGGCGGTCACCCCGCTGCGGGTCTGGATGAACAGCGCCGGCAGTGACCGCAACGGTGGCACCAGCGCCGCTGACGGCGTGGTCACGCTCCGGCGGGTGCAGCAGATCCTCTGCCCGGGCACACCCTGCACCGGCAAAGGCCGCCCGGTCGAGGTCCGGATCGTGCCCGGCACGTACGTCTCTCCAGCCGACGAGGCCGGCAGTTACTGGACCTACTTCGACGACCAGCAGCCGACCACCTTCCTGCCGGCCGAGTACCAGGCCGGCTGGGCCTGGGCCGACGTGGCCGCGCACGGTGGGCGGCCGACCTTCGACGGCCGGCACCGGCCCGGCTACGGCGTCAACTTCCGGCCCGCGCGGGTCAGCTCCACCGGGCGCACCAACCTCCGCTTCACCTACCTGCAGTTCCAGGGGTACGCCCAGGGCGGGATCAGCATCGAGGGACAGGTCCTCAACACCGACGTCGTCCGCCCAGGGCCGCGAACCGCCGACGGGAACAGCTTCTACGGCAACATGTTCACCGACATCGGCAACTACAGCGCCCCGGCCGCTCCCTTCGGCTACGCGGGCATCAGCCTGCGCAACTCCCGCCAGAACGACATCGCCAACAACCACTTCGTCGACCTGCGCAACGCCGAGGGCGGCCAGCACGAGCCCTGGGCGATCCACGGCGTGTATCTGTCACACGACTCGGACAACAATCAGATCCACCACAACAACTTCAGCTCGATCTCGGGTGACGCCATCAGGGTCCGCAACGGCAGCGACTCCAACGGCGTTGAGCGGAACACGTTCACCAGCACCGGAAACTACGGCTACCTGGGTGACTGGTACTGCGTTCCCGCCGGCTCCTGCACACCCAAGGAGTCCCCCTCGTACGGCAACAGCCTTGTCGCCAACACTTTCCGCGGGCCGTACCAGGGCGGCCTGCCGGCCTTCCGCCCCGATTTCTGCTATGACATGTTCGCGACCACCGACGGGGACTGCCCCGCCGACCGCATGACTGTCACGGGGTAGCGGCCACCGGGAAGCGGCGTACGCCGTGCGGGGCTACACGCGCGCCCCCTGCGTGTTTTCCTGAGTGCTCTGGGCATCGCCGCGATGATCGCCGTCGCTGTGCGCCGGTCTCATTCCGGCCCTCCGGGGTGACGGCGACATCAAGGTTGAGGCCATCGCGGCCCTGCAACACCGCGGCACCGCCGTGGTGGACCAGTTCGAGCAGGCATTCACCCACCTCACCGAGCCGGAGCCACGCGACCCGGTCCAGTCGCCATCGGCATGCGCAGTTTCTGCAGGCTGGCGAAGCTGGGTACATGTCCAGCTCCAGGCCGCATTGGCGTCGGGCCGGCTGCGCGTGGCCGGCACCGGATGGTACGACGTGGACCAAGCCTACGGCCTGCGCCGCCTGACTACGCCGTCTCGTGACAAGTATCAGCCGAACGGGGCACCTCGGATGGCGCTCGCGCCGATGGTCACTGATGCGAGGGTGACGATACGGTGTGCGCGGTCGCCGTAGTGACCGGCAACGGGAGGAAGTGGATTGCGCTGGAGGCCTTCTCCCGCGACGCCGGTTGTGGTCGGTGCCGCTTTCGCGCTGGTCGGCAACCTTGCGACCAACACAGTGGAGATCGAGGCCAGTTGGTGGCCGCCGGCGGTGTGGAGCCTTGCCGCCGCGCTTGTCGTGACGTCGGCTGTTATCGAGCTCGGTCGCAGTCGTGACCAGGCCATGTCGACATCGGCGGGGGAAGCCGCCGAGGTGTCTCCGGCGCGCCGTGTCAGGTTCGGCCTTGCCGTCCTTGTCGTCGCCATCTCCGTCGGCATTCCGGTGCTTGCCGTCATCGAGTTGCCACAATTGCTGGACCGGCCATGGGTCACCGCCCTCGCCGTGGTGCTTTACGAGATCACCCTGGTGACGTTCGGTTTCGTCGCGACGGTGTGGCGTGACCTGAGCCATCGTTGGGCTGCCCGGCTCGCCGACGCCACGGACGCCTGGCTGCGGCGCCGGATGTCACGGTTCTCGAACGCGTACGTTCGTTACGTCCGCGCGGCGACCCGTTACCTGGACCTCAAGGGCCTCAGCCATGCGGAGTACTCGCTGGAGATGCGTGACGTCCTTGTCCGTCTGGCCCTGGTGCCGAGACTGGTGCACGAGGTCTCCGCGGATCCCGTCGGTGCGTCGGATCGCCGAGGCGAGGACGCCGGCGGCGAGCAGGTGGCATCGATCTGGATCTGGCTGCGGCGTGCGCGACATGAGCAGGCGGTGCTGTCAGTCATCGGCCCGCCGGGGAGCGGGAAGACGACGCTTCTGCGGCACGTCGCGTACACGATGGCCCGCGGCGGCCGGACCGCTCGATCGGTCGGCGCCCCGCGCAAGCTTCCGATTCTGGTGAGTCTGCGGGAGCACAGCAGCAAGCTCTTCGACCACACGTTCACGATGGCGGATCTCATTCGGTCGAGCCTGTCCTTCGTCGAGCGTCCTGAGCCTCCGGGTTGGGTCGAGCACAATCTCCGGCGCGGCAACTTCCTCGTCCTCCTGGACGGGCTCGACGAGGTGCCGGAGTCGTCCGTCCGCCGATCGGTGTCCGACTGGCTGGAGCGCCAGGTGGGCAGTCACCCGGGGAATTCGTTCGTGGTGACCAGCCGCCCGTTCGGCTATCGGTACAACCCGGTGGCCGGTGCGATGGTCGTCGAGGTGCAACGGTTCACCGAGCCGCAGATCGCAGCCTTCGTCCGGCAGTGGTACCGGGCGGTGTCGATCCGCTCGTACGGCGGGGACAACGAGTCTGCTCGATTCGCGGCGAAGACCGGTGCCGCGGAGCTCATCGCTCGGCTTGCCGAGACGCCCGCGTTGTCCGAGCTGACGGTGAACCCGTTGCTGTTGACAATGGTCGTCAACGTGCATCGACATCGGGGAGCCCTGCCGGGCGGCAGAGCCGAGCTCTATCAGGAGATCTGTGACGTCTTCCTGGGCAAGCGTCACCAGGCGCGCGGTGTCGTAGTGGAAATGCCCGGCCGGCAGCGACAGGCCGTACTGAGAGCGCTCGCCTTCGAGATGATGGTCCACAAGGTCACCGAGGTCCGGGAACACGACGCCGGAGAGTGGATTGCGGAGGCGCTTGCCCGGATCTCGACGGATCTGAGCACCGCCGACTTTCTCAAGAGCGCCGAGGACTCGTCCGGCCTGCTGATCGAGAAGGAACGCGGCGTCTACGCTTTCGCGCACCTGACCTTCCAGGAATACCTCGCTGCGGATCACCTGCGCGAGCACGGCGGTGTCGATGTCCTCCTGGCTGGGCTGGACACCTCGTGGTGGCGCGAGACGATGCGGCTCTACGCGGCGATCGCCGACGCCACGCCCATCGTGGAAGCCTGCCTCGACCGGCGGGACGATCCGGCGCTCCTGGCTCTCGGCCTGCAATGCGTCGAGGAGGCGCACGAGGTCAGCCGGCCCACTCGTGACCGCCTCGACCGCTACCTGAACCCGCCCGACGCTCGGACGAACGTGGACAGCCGGCACCTGGCCGCACGCGTGCGCCTGCTGCTGAGAGCCTTTCAGGACCAGGCACTGCCGGCTTCCCGGTACATCGCCCGCACCGGCATCACCTGGATCGAATACCAGTACTTCCTGGACTCGACGATGCAGGTCCGTTCTCGCATTCCCGACCATTGGCATGAGGGGGTCTTTCCGCGCGGCTCCGAGGACGAGTGCGCGACAGGAATCCGCTTCGACGACGCCGTCGCATTCTGTGACTGGATGCGGGTCGAGACCGCCTCGTTGCTCATGTACCGACCGCCGCACACCGACGAGATTGACTCGGCCACAATCCGTGAGAACGGGAACTTGCTCGCATACTGGACCACCCTTCCGCCTCACAGCGGTCGGGACGTCGGGTTCGCCCAGCTGTTGCGTGACGGTGGCGCGGGCCGGCGCCGCGAACCGTACCGGACGGGCGGAGCCCCGCCGATGGCCCGGCAGGCGCTGGAGCAGGTGCTGAACGCCGACGTCGCCGCTGCGGAGCTCTGGCAGGACCCGCAAAGCGCGAAGATGCTCGGCCGTCTTCGTGGTCTGGCAGTCGACTGCTGGGAGAACACGGCGGGATGGGACGGGGGTCAACTGCTGGTCCATGCGAACCTGTCCGACGCTCTCGTCCGTCAATACTCCGAAACCCAGCGCCAATTTGTGTACGACCACGGCGCACAATCGGACCTACGCGATAGTTCGCAGCGCATCTGTGCGGTACTTCCGGATGTGCTCGACAGGTCGAGATACGCGCAGCGCGGGAGCGCGGAGTTTGTCCTGATGCGGCGCGGTGCGCGACAGTCGGCCTTGCGGGCTGCCGTTTCGTGTATGGCGCTGTTCGGCGATCACGGCGGTGGCTCCCAGTTCCCGGCACCCGGGTGGGTGCCGAGACCAACCTTCCGAACCCCCAACCCGAGTCGCGAGCCGACCGTCGTGCTCGCCGCCCTGGCCCACGCCTTCATCGGAACCTATGTCGATCTCGTGCTGCTCGAAGCCAGGCTGGCCGGCGAGCTGATGCCCGCGGAGTCCATCCTGTACGTGCGCCAGCCGGAGGAGGAGTTCTTCTCGGAGAACGACCGCCTCCTTCAGCAAGCCGAAGCCGTTCCGAGAACGCTCTGGCGTAAGGCGAAGCCCGCGTTCGACTACCTCGCCGGCGTCGCCTTGCTTGTGCTGTCGGCGCCGCTGATGCTGGTCATCGCGTCGATTGTTCGGCTCGGTTCGCCGGGGCGCGCGTTGTTCCGTCAATCGCGTGTCGGGTTGGATGGTCGCCCGTTCACGATCTACAAGTTCCGGACGATGTACGGGGATGCCGAAGCGCGGCTGGCGGCCCTGCGACACCTGAACGACTACGATGGGGTGCTGTTCAAGTTGCGTGCGGACCCCCGGGTCACACCGTTCGGGCAGTTCCTGCGCCGCTACTCGCTCGACGAGTTGCCGCAATTGTTCAACGTGATCCGCGGTGACATGTCGCTGGTCGGGCCGCGCCCCCCGTTGCCGAGGGAGGTCGTCCACTACTCCGACACGATGCGGCGGCGGCTGCTGGTCAAGCCGGGTATGACCGGGCTCTGGCAGGTCATGGGGCGATCGGACCTGTCGTGGGAGCAGTCGATCAACTTGGATCTGGCCTATGTCGATTCAGGCACCCTGGCGATGGACCTGTCGATCCTGTTGAGGACGCCGACGGCGATGTTCCGCGCGACCGGGGCGTACTGACCCTGCGGGGCCAACCATCCCGTCCAGGCAGGTCAGCCGCATGGTCGTATTCGTTTCGGCGTAGATGCCCGCCGCTTCTGGCTGAAGGACCGGGGGAATCGCCCTGATCTGGCTGGGCACTCGACCAAGCGGCCGCGTCACAGGAAGTAGCCGGCTGTCATCGGGGACGTCCCGGCGGCGGCACGGCCGTCCGCGCCGAGCCGCTCGCTGGATTCGATCATGAATGAGCGCATCACGGGCGGTGCGCGAAGGCAGTTGGTGCAGGCGCTCGATGAGGATCTCGTGCGCCCCGGCGGCGCACCCGGGATCCGCAGCGACCTCGCCGGCCGTCCTGACCCAAGGATCGTCGGTGCAGCTGGCATGCGTGACTGACACCGGACGGTGCCGTGGTCCTCTTTTCACCATGGGACGCACGTTTTGGTTGACCGAGGGCTGCCGCGCCGGAGAGAGCTCTGAGGCAGCCACAGCACCGGCGGCGCCGTCCGGGAGGTAGGCCCCGACGAAGCCGGCGTTGTCCTCGAGCAGCACGTCCGGATAGCTCGGCCGACGCGACTGTACGTCCGCGTGGCCCCGGACTCGCCGGCGGCCGGTTTCGCGGCTGAGGCCGACCGGCATCCCGGGTCGAGGATCGGGCCGAGCGCCGGTCGCGGTCCGAGTCCATCGGTTTGTCGGCACCTTTCGTCGGGCCATTGTCCTCTGGCGCCGCGCGCACGCCGGGAATAGCAAGGAGAGAGGTCTGAATGAGCAGGTACTCGGCCGCGGGCGTTGCCCGGCGGCGGCAACGATCCGGACGTGGATGAGAGGTCGCAATGGACACCACCGTGCCGCTGCTTCGTCTGCGCGGCATCTGCAAGAGCTTCGGGCCGGTCGAGGCGCTGACCGACGTCGACCTGGACGTGCCGGCCGCCCAGGTGACCGCATTGTGCGGCGACAACGGCGCCGGCAAGTCGGTCCTCATCAAGTGTGTGGCCGGGATCTACGAACCCGATCGTGGGCAGATCCTCTGGGACGGCAAGCCGGTGCACATCCGCAGCGCTCGCGCCGCCGCCGAGCTCGGGATCGAGACGGTGTACCAGGATCTGGCACTCGCCGACAACCTCGACATCGTGCAGAACATGTTTCTCGGCCGGGAGAAGCTGCGGCACTGGCTGCTCGACGAGGACGAGATGGAGGTGGCCGCCGCGGGCACGCTTGGCGGCTTGGGCGTGACGAGTGTGCGCTCCATCCGGCAGCGCGTCGCGTCGCTCTCGGGCGGGCAGCGACAGTCGGTCGCGGTGGCCAAGGCCGTCATGTGGCACTCCAAGCTGGTGATCATGGACGAGCCGACCGCGGCGCTCGGCGTCGCGCAGACCGCGATGGTGCTCGAGCTCGTGCGGACGCTTCGCACACACGGGCTTGCCGTGCTCATCATTTCGCATGACCTGAACGACGTGTTCGCGGTCGCGGACCGCATCGCGGTTCTGAACCTGGGGCGGCTGGTGGCCCAGGATTCGGTGACCGCGTTCGATCGGCGGAGTGTCGTCGAGTACATGACGACCGGGCGGGCCGACCGCACCGCGGGGGAGTCCGGCGTCAACCGGGACAGGGACCACAGCGTCCACGCCTGAACCGCGCAGAGCACCGTCCGTCGATACTCGCGTCCGGGGAGGTCGCCAGGGTCGATCAACGTCCTCCCCTCGCACGCAGCGAACCGCGGCTACGCCGCAAACGCCATGCCTACCTGTGGACAGCCCTGCCCAGGGCGCCGCTGGTTGCTCGTCGTCGGCGGCCAGGTAGAACGGGCCACCGGTCCACGGCCGGGTCGTGCCATGCCCCGTACGCCCCGTGCCACTGTCACGCTCATCCTCGGCACGGAGAAGGGTCGAGACGGCGGCCTGAACCCGTCCAATAGCATCAACCAGAGCGACGTATGCGTGAACGGCATGGCGCTGACCTACACCGCCTACTTCGGCGCGGACGAACAGCAGTTGGTCAGCATCGTCGACTTCTTGTTGCGGTGGCAGCTGCCCGACGGAGGGTTCAACTGCCGAGCAAATCGATCGGGTGCCCGCCACTCGTCGGTCCACACGACGGTCTCGGTGATCGAGGGCATCACCGAGTACCAGCGCAGCGGCTACCGGTACCGGCTCGACCACCTCGTCACCGCCCGGGCCGAGGCGGCCGAGTTCCTGTTGCGTCATCGCATGCATCGCGGTGAGCGGTCCGGCGAAGCTATCCACCCGGAGTTCACCCGGCTGCACCACCCGGCGCGATGGCACTACGACATCTTGCGCGGCCTCGACGCTCCCGCCCGGCCGGGAGTCACCTACGACGATCGCCTCGACGACGCGCTGAGCCTGCTAACCTCCCGTCGACATGCCGACGGCCGATGGCGGGCGACGAGGGCATACCCGGGAGCCACCCACGTGCCACCGGACAAGTCCGGGCAACCAAGTCAGTGGATCACCCTCATGGCCACCAGAGTCCTCGACGCCTACGCCGACTCGCGATAGCCAGTCCTCGTCGACGTCCCAGGATGCTCACCGGCGGAGAATCGCGCGCGAGTGAGGCCGCTGATCCTGCGGGGTCACACCAGCACGCGTTCCGTTTCTCGTGGTGTGACCGCGCACCAGCCCAGTTCGCCGTCGATGCGGGAGGCCAGGGCGGCTGAGGCGGCCGGTTCGCCGTGGATCACGTAGCAGGTCCGCGGCGGGGTCGGTGCGCTTTTCAGCCAGGCGACGAGCCCGTCCGCGTCGGCGTGTGCGGACATGTCGTCGACCGCGGCGACCTCTGCGCGTACCGGGACGTACTCGCCGTACATCTTCAGGGATCGCGCGCCGTCGAGCAGGGCGCGGCCGCGTGTCCCGGCGACCTGGAAGCCCGGCAGCAGGATCAGGTTGCGTGGTTCCGGGGCCAGGTGCGCCAGGTGGTGTACCACCCGGCCGCCGGTCGCCATGCCGGAGGCGGACAGCATGATGCAGGGGCTTGACGGGTCGTTGAGCCGCATCGATTCCTGCGCGGTGGTGACCAGCCGCAGATCGCCGGGGTCGAAGGGATCGGTCGACCGTGCGCGGATCTCCGGGCGGATCTCGGGGGCGCCTTCTCGGACGGCCTGGCGGTACACCTCCATCGCCGCCAGTGCCATCGGGCTGTCGACGAACACCGGTACCTGCGGCAACCGGCCGGCGGACATGAGCTCGCGGAGCGCCATCAGGAAGACTTCGGTGCGGTCTATCGCGAAGGCCGGGATGACGACGACGCCGCCGCGGGCGAGGGCGCGCCGGATGGGAGCGGCGAGGCGTTCCAGGTCGCGGGGTGGGTGTGAGCGGTTGCCGTAGGTCGATTCCACGACCAGGGCGTCGACGGCGGGGGCGGGCTCCGGGCCGGTGAGCAGCGGATGATCGTCGCGGCCGAGGTCGCCGCTGAAGCCGAGGGTGCGGGTCCCGGCGTGTACCTGCACGATCGAGGAGCCGAGGATGTGGCCGGCGGGGTTCAGGCGTACGGCGATTCCGGGAGCGACGAGCTGCTCGTGGTGGAACGGCACCGGTCGGAGCAGGCCGATGGCGTGTTCGGCGTCGGTGCTGTCGAACAGGGGCAACGGGTCGCGGTGCCGGCTGTGACCATTTGTCGCGGCGTACCGGGCGTCCTCCTCTTGGAGGTGGGCGGCGTCGCGAAGCACGATCGGCGCGACCCTGGCCGTCCAGGGCGAGCAGTACACCGACCCGGCGAAGCCTTGCCGCACCAACCGGGGCAGCCACCCGACGTGGTCCAGGTGCGAGTGGGTGAGCACGATCGCGTCGATGTCCGTCGCCGGCAGGGGAAACGGTGCCCAGTTGCGTCGGCGCAGCGCGCGTTCGCCCTGGAACATCCCGCAGTCGACGAGCAAGCGGGCCCGGCCCGCCGTGACGAGGAAGCGGCTGCCGGTCACCGTGCCGGTGGCGCCGAGGAATTGAAGTGACACATGGCCAGGCATGGTTGTCACGGTGTGCTCCCTTGCTCCTCGTTGTCAGTGATGTGCACCCAGTGCCACCTCGATCACCGCGCCTGCCCGGGCACCGCCATGGCTGTCAGCATGTCTGCGCCGGCCGGTGCCAGGCGACTGTGCCCGCTTCGCCTCCAACCATCACCCGCCGGAACGCCGCCGACGAGGGCCTCCGGTCACGAGTCAAGTGCCGGACGGCACTCCCGGTGACCTGCCGGTCGTTCGCGTGTTCCCGGTGCTGCCGGAGTTCTGGACTGGGCTTCACCTGCGCTGCCCGGCTCGACACACGACTTGACCGCCGCCCGCACGCACGGCGGCAGATACTTTCCCCGATGCGGGTGTCGCCGCAACGCCTCAGGATGTACCCCGAGTTGCTCGGCCAGACGACGGATCACCGGCTTTGGGATCCGACTCCCGATACAACCGCACCGCACGCCGGCGCAGTTCCGGCGATAGCGAGCGCCGCAGTCTGGGTCTGAAACTCGCTAACAGAGGGTTACTCAGGGAAGGCAGGGGCGTGCGGCAACTTGCCTTTCAGCATGTTCCACAGCTCGTCCGGGGCGAACATTACGGTCCATGACGATTGAACGTCGACGGTGCAGCCACGGTAGGCGATGCTGTCGATGATCATCGTCATTCGCTGGCGCGGTTTCACGTCCAGGACTGCTGTTACGGCCTCAGGACCTGCGGTTCCGCTGGCGGACACCTGTCCGTCGAGTATTGCCTGCCAGGCAATCTGCAGGCCGGGACGGCAACCTCGCGCCGAAAGCGTGAGCGTCGCCTTACCCGCCTTGGTGGTATCGACGCTGTCGAGGCCGGCGAAGCCGACCTCGATGTGCCGACGGCCGTCGGTCAGCACCCAATGATCGCTTGTCGGACAGAATCCATTGCCGCACGCATCGACACTGCGATGTCCCGGCAGATCACCCGACACGGCAGCCAATTGACCGTAGCTGACCGCACGGATCATCCGCGCGGCCTGCACAAATCCGACGATCGAGCTGACGAAGGCCAGTGTCAGCGTGACGGACACGACGATCAGCACGCGAAGAGCAGTGAGACGAGGCCGCGATGAATGTCGCCTGCGAGAGGCGACCGCGGCCGTGGACGCGGCCGGCGCCGCGCCTTCGGCGCGGTTGAGTGCTGGGCGCACAGGCACCCTCACCGCGGGGGCCTTGGCGTCGGCGGCATGGATGGGTGGCTTCTTTGATGCTGGCTGGCTCGTAGCGGGCTTTGCCGATCCGGCATCGCCGCGTTGCTGCTTCCACGTCCAATACGCCGCGAAGATCGAAACGACTGTACCGAGGCCAGTGAGAAGAGTACTGACGAGAGATCCCCACCATGACAGGTACTCGACGGGGTTGGGTTGATCGGCCAACAGCACGAGAGCATGGTAGTAGCGGCGTCATCGACGTGACGTACTCCCAGTCCGGACAGCGGATTCGTCCGGCGTGTCACTGGGCGTAGCTCACGCCGTACCGCTGAGGTATCCCGAGGTGGCGTCGGAGGTTTGGCTGCGCCATCGGGGGGTGGGCCGCTGGACCACCTGGACCCAGACGTGGTGCACCTCGGGTGGGTTTGCCGGATCGGATGCCTCGTCGCGCCCGGTCACCGCGACAAGGACCCGGCACCGTTGTGGCGAGCCGAAGTCGTGGCGTTCGACGAGCTCGTTGTCCGAGGTCCGCAGGTCGAGGGTTCCAGACGGTACGTCGATGTCGCACGCCGCGGCGACTGCCGTCGCGGGCTGCTCGGGCGGTTCCTCGCCGTTACCCAGGACGCGGAGGATCACGTCGACCATGCCTGCCGGAGTGCCGGCGAAGACGCACACGGCCGTCCCCAGTGGAGCAATGACTCCGTCGCCCAGGTCGCTGATGGCCAGGGCGTCGTACTCGCCCATGACGTCGGTGATCACGTACTGGTGGTCCAGCGTGTACATCTGGGTCATCGTGTCACCCCTCCTCGACCCGGTGATCTGCTAGCTTGAGCCCGATCGCCGGGCACAACGATCAATGGCACCAGCAGGTTGCGATCACGACTGCATTCGGGGGAAACCATGGGTCGTCGTCGGGTACGCGTCAGGCTAACAGTCACTGCGGTGCTGGCGGCACTGCTGGTCGGTGCGTCGGGTCCGGTGACCGCGGCGGCGGCCGCCGATGTTCCGCCCGGGCCGGGTTCGGTGACCACGCCGAGCGGACTGAACTCCGCGGACGAGGTGGCGGCACCGGCGGCGGAGAAGCCCGTGCTGACGCCGCCGGAGGCGTTGCGGGACCAGCCGGCAGCACCACCCACGACCGAGCCCCTGGATCCGGCGACCACGGCCGATCTGACCTCGGAGACCTGCACAAGCGGCACGTGTCTGCAGATGCGGCCGGTGACCACGGCTGACGCTTCGCAGACCCGCATTCCTCGGAACACCAAGGCATCAGTCCGCGCGCAGTCGACAGACAGCCGGACGGCGGCCGCGCCCACTTATGGGCCGCCGGAATGCGCTTTCCCGCCCGACATCCACGTCGGGTACTGGCGGTACAACCCGAACCGGATGATGAGCTGCCGTTCGATCTCGACCCTCTACTACATCGAGCAGGTCCGGAACGGGGTGCGGGAGATCCTCGGCACCGAGACGATCAACGTCAACGAGTGGTTCGCCACCTCGTACAACTCCATGACGCTCACGCACGGGGTCATGTTCGAGGGCGTGGCAGCCACGGAGGCCGGCGCGGCCCGCGGGGTCAGCCTGAGCGCGCCCTACCCGTGTGCACTGTCCGTCCCGATCGGCCAGAACGGATGCGAGGTCAGCGGCGCCGGCCTCGCGGTGAGCGTCGCAGAGTTGCCGCGTGGTATCGCCCGTGCCTTCGAATGGACCGAGACGATGGTTCTGGCCGGCAGCGACCAGGCGCAACAACGCCTTCTGTTCGCCGATTTCCTGCGCGTCACGTTGACTCACCCCGCGGCGACGAACACGAATTCGCTCACGTTCGACGGCACCGATGAGTTCCGCTGCGACAACCTGACGAACGTGCGAAGTGCGGGCTGCGTCAACCCGCGGTTCGCGCCGACGGTGACCTTCGACGACGCCGAGTTCCCGGAGCTGGCCCCGGTCACCCACCACATGCGGCTTGCCCAGGACCGGCTACCCGATCACCCCGGCCGCCCGGGCGACACACCCTTCAGGCGCGTAGCCGCGGGCACCACAGAGGCCGACGACAACCGCAAGCGCTCCTGCACCAACAACGCGGCATTCCGCTACGACGGGGCCGGCACCGAGTGCGACGAATATCCCTTCTCCACGACCTCGCAGAGCAGCACGTCAGCGTTTTCGGCGATGCCGGTCCCCAAGGAAGCCAACAGCAAACAGGGAAGCATCCTCAGCGACAGCATCCTCAAGGACCGCATCAACGTCGATGACTCGTACTACGTGGTCGCGAAGGTCAGTTCGACCCGCAGCGGATCCCCCGCCTCGAATTCCACCCTGAACAGCCAATTCACGTCGTACGGCGACAACGCCGGGTGCGCGGACTGGAGCGGCGGCGACGCGACCAACTCCGTGCAGATCCCGGGTACCTCGAAGCGGGCGTGGTTCTTCTCCGACTCCTTCCTCGGCGCACCGTCCGACCGCCGCAATCTGTTCGCGACGTCCGCGATCCGCAACTCGATCGTGGTGCAGGACGGGTCGACGATGCGGACCATCACCGGCGGCAACACCTGCCAGGAGTCGAACCAGGACCTCGACTTCTTCTCCCGCTACGCCAAGACCCCGGCGGCGGATGCCGGCGGCGGCTTCTTCTGGACCGGTGACCAGGTGGTGTCCGGCACCGACGTGGTGAAGTTCTACTACCACGGCCGACCGACCGACGTCGCCTGGGTCAACGACTACGCCGCTGTGGCCACGTTGTCCGCCGCGAGCCTGTCCACCGCTTCCACCATGACCATCACGCCGACGAAGCTGTCCTGCGCGGCCGGGGGACCGGACGCCATGTGGGGCACGATGGTCATGAAGTGGTCCGACGGCGACTACTACATCTACGGCACGGGCGCGTCGGTGCCCCATCAGCTGTACCTGGCGCGGGCATCGGCTGCGAACCTGACGGACTTCTCCGGCTGGCAGTTCTTCGGGGGCAGCGACCTCAAGACCGCCACCGGTTCGGGCACCGCGACCTGGACGACGTGTGCGGGAGCGAAACCGCTGCCGATCGGCTCCGGGGCCACCGGTGGAAGCGTCAATTACATCAACGGCACGGTCTGGCTGATCCAGGACGACTACGTCAATCCGAACTCCTTCTCGGTCGGCACCCTGTCAGCCCACCCGTCGCAGACCCCCTGGGGATTCACCGACCGGCAGATCCCGCTCTACGACCCGCCTGAGGGCACTCACAACTACCCCTATTACCACTGGGTCTACGAACCACGGATCCAGAACGGGCTGACGTCCGGAGCCAACCTGGTCCTGTCCTACAACGTCAACACCGATGCCAGGAACACCGGTTGCGTGGACGCCAACAACTGGGACGGCCGCATCTACCGTCCGCGCTTCGTCAACATCCCCACCAGTTGGTTCAACACCTACGACGCCGCCTACATGTCGACCGGCACCTACTCCTACCCGGGCGTGACCCCCGCCCGCGAGGTCGCCACGAACATCGGCGGAGCCACGGACTGGTCGCCCGGCGGCCTCGGGGCGAACAGTTGCCCGACCGTCAACCCCGCGTCAGGATTCAGCGCCACCGTCAAATCCAACGGCACCGTCGACATGTCCTGGACGGTCACCGGCAGCGACGTGTGGAGCTACCTGTGGCAGTGCGACTCCACCGCGTCGACCTGCGGAACCACCCCGGACTGCACCTCCGGCGCTGCCGGCTTCACCAAGCAGTTCGGCGGGCTGTGGCTCACCGTCCAATCCATCAACCTGGCACCGATCCAAGCCGGGGCCCAGAACGGGCACACCTTCAAGTGGTACGTCTGCTCGTCAGCCGCCAGAGGCGGCAGGGGAGGACCCTCGGCCATCGTGACAGCGGCAGTCCGGGTTCCGGTGCCCTCGGCGCCGGCCAACCTACGCCTGACGGCACGCTCCGGGACCTCGGCCACCCTGGCGTGGAACGAGGTCACCTTTCCCTCGAAGAGCGTGTACATCACCCCGTACTACTGGGACATCACCGCCGGCGGCACCTCCGCCAACGCCATCGCCGGCACCGCCCAAGCCGGCGGCACGACCATGACCACCACAGTGCCGAACGCCACCCACACCTACGGCTTCTACCTCAAAGCCTCGAACATCGCCGGCATCGGCACGGCGTCCAACCAAGTCCAGGGATAAGCCGGACCGAGCCTCGGTCCGGGTGAAGGTCAAGGACCGCCCGTGGGTTGGGCACCCCATCGGTGCCCAACCCAACCAGCGGTCGTATCACTGGGTTATCGGTGTGGCGACCGTGTTGCCGCCGACCTCTTCGCGGTACGCCGAGATCGGCACGGCGAACGCGTCGAAGACCCTCAGTGCCTGACTCTGGTCGTCGAGCGTCGAATCGGCCGCCTTGATGACGTTGCGCATCTTCTCGGGGGTCATGCCTTCGAGCGTGGACGCCTTGTCGAGCAGCACCGAGAGCCGCTTCGCCACGGTGTTCATCATCGCGCCGCCGAGAATGGGGTTGAGCGTGTCCACGATCGGCATCGGATGTTTGCCGGTGCCGAAGGCGGCGTAGCTGAACGTGTTGGTTTTCGCGTCGTGGAACATGATCCACATCAGGTGTCCGTCGAGGGCGTGCCACTTGCCGGTAGTCATCAGGCAGCACGTCGCACTTCGGCCGTTGCCCAGGTTGACCTTCTTGAGGTGGCTCGGCACGACCTTGCCGCTGTAGCCGAGGCTGACCTCCGGGCCGAACGTCCCGGCCGCGGGGAAGCAGCCGGCCAGCGCCTCCATCTGCTTCTGCGGATCCGTCTCCTTGCTGAAGAAATCGCGCGCGAGCTCGGAGTTGGCCGGCAACTGCTGCGAGAGGATCAGGTAGGCGTGGTGCTTCACGTCCAACCGGATCGTCTTCCCGAGGTCGCCGTCCATCTTCTGGGCATCCGCCAACGCCGCCTCGGCAAGTTTCCCCAGCAGTTCCGGCTTCTTCTCGATGGCCTCGGCCAGCTTGAGCCCGCCGTCGGCGACGGCGGGCTCGCGCACCAGGCGGGTGCCGTCCTCGTCGATCGTGACGATCTCGTCGCCGCTGTGGACGAACCGGGCCGTGAGCAGCGCCTGAAGATCATCAAAGGTCCGGTCACCGGCTCGGAGGTGACTTTCTTCGGGGACGTCCGTGGTTGGCAACGGCGGACCGTGTCCTCGAGCGCCGCGGTGTGGCTGTCCGGTCCGACGAGGAGTTATTCGTTTCGCCAACCTGGGCGCCGTTCGACGAACGCGGCCCAGGGGTCCTCCGCCGGTGGTCGCGTCGGCGGCTGAGCGGGTTCGATGGCGGCTTCGGCGTCATGGTCGTGCTGTTCGTCTGCCGGCCGGCGGTGGTGGACTGCCGCGACGGCGGCGAGCGCGGTGGTGATCGGCACGGCGGTGATCAGGCCGATGGTGCCGACCGCGCTGCGGACCAGTTCCTGGGCGATCAGCTCACCGGTGAGGAGTTCCCCGGTGGGGGTGGTGCCGGCGGTGAACGGCAGCATCAGCGGCAGAGACGCTCCGGCGTAGGCCAGCACGATCGTGTTGATCACCGAGGCGATGTGGGCGCGGCCGACCCGGGTGGCGGCGGCGTACAGGTGCCGGAAGCCGTAGCCGGGGTTCGCCCGGGCGAACGCGATGACGGCCAGGGCGAACACGGCGCCGAGCAGCCACAGTGGTGTGGATCTCTGGAAGTCCACGATCGAGTAGCCCTGCCCGCAGTCCTCCTGATCCAGGAGCCCACGCCGGGCCGGGTGCGGGGCGCTGGGTGGGTGGTGATGGGGATGTGCGGGACTCATCGGTCCTTCATGAGGTCAGGCCGGGGCGAGGTGGGCGGAGCAGGCTGCAGCTGCCGCAGTGCATGCGGTCACCGTGAAGGTGTGGGTGGTGGTGCTCATCGCAGGTGGCTTCCATGGCGCTGGGCGGCGGGCTGGTCGGGTCGCAGCAGGGCGCGAATGTCGTCGGCGAATCGGGGCTGGTCGGTGAGGTGGGCGAATCGGCCCGGCAGGTTGTAGACGTGCCGGCGCCACCGGTCGTCGGCTGCCGGGGATCGTGGCGGTTGCTGGCTGTGGATCGCTACCTGGGCCGGTCGGCCCGCGGCGGGTGGGTTGCCGGCCGGGTCGGTGAGGCGCATGACGGGGCCGTACGCGGTGAGCAGCCGCGGGTCGGTGGACGGTGTGATCAGGTCCCGGTAGTGGGGTGGGACGGAGTCGAAATCGAATCCTGCGACGTACTGGTCGAGATCCGGCACCGGGCTGTGCGGGTGGGGCGGGTCGACGGTGACCACGGCGTGGACCACGCAGCGGGCGGCGAAGGACACGGCCAGGGGTGCCGCAGTGGCGTGCCCGACCACGATCGGGGCCTGCCGTACGCCGAGGGTGTGCAGCAGCAGGGCGAGCTCGCCGACCAGGTCGTCGGGGTCGTACTGGTCGCGGCCTGGGGAGTCGCCGTGCCCGGGTAGGTCCACGGCGATGACGGTGGCATGCGGGCGCAGTTCGGCGGCGACGGGCCACCACATGGACCGGTCGAACATGACCGCGGGGATCAGCACGATCGGCCGGCCGTGGTTGCCCCAGGTGTCGTAGCACCACGCGCCGGCGGGGCTGCGCCAGGTGTGGGTGGTCCGCTGGGGAGGGAGCATCTGGTCGGATCCGGTGGGGTTCATGCGGTGTGCCCCGCCGCGACGACGCCGCAGGAGTAGTCGAGCCGGCCCGGTTGCAGGATGCCGAGCTCGATCACGGTGTCTCCACCTGCGGGCAGGATCCACCGGATGTCGCGGCGGGGAATGACGAACGCGCGTACGCAGCCGTCGGTGTCGCGGGAGCCGGTTGTGCTGTGGTGGCGTTGCCGCATGACGAGACCGCTGGGCGATCCGACTGGCGCGGCGGCGTACGACACGCCGCCGGCGAACAGGCCGGTGAGCAGGACGGCGTACAGGTTCATGACGATGGGTCGACCTTCGACGCGGGGAGAGACGTACGTGGGCACTCGCCGCGCGAAGGCGGCGAAACGGCGCGCAAGGCGGCCGTCTACCGGATGCGGACGCACAGCGGTCAGGCTGCGGCTACCGGCCGGGGTGTCCTACGTGCGGCTGACGCCGAGGCGAGTCAGGACGACGTCGGGCGCGAAGCAACGTGGCGTCGAGGGACGCGACGATGACGCTGCGGGTGCGGCGCGTTCGCCGGCCAGGAACACGGAGGTAACCGCCACCGGGGTGCGGGTGACGATGGTCGGCGCGATGGAGCACTCGTCCGCGGTCGTGCTCGACACTCCTGAGGCGTGCACGTCACGGTGATGCGCGGACATCGCCGGCGCTACCGTGGCTTCGAACCCGGCCGTTGCCAGGGTGGTGACCGACCCGGGCGCGGCGGCGCTCGCCAGGTGATCGGCGGACGTGTCGTCGATGCAGTGCCCGCCCTGCCAGATGCCGAGACCGGCCAGGGTGAACAGGACCAGCAGCCCGCGCAGCAGCCATGGCGGTGCTGTGCACGGCTGGGGTCGGCTCACCCGACAAGGTTACGACATCGCGTGTGGGCGAATCGCCGCGGCGGCGGAATCGCTGGGGTGCGCGTCACCGCGCCGGGCGCGGTGTTCGCCGTGATATCCGGCCGGCCTCGACTTCATCGGCGAGGGGTGCGCGGCCGTGATCCGGCCCGGCCGCGCACACCTGTGACTACAGCTTGCCGAGCAGGCCCTGCATGGTGGTGATCTCGGCCTGCTGATCCGCGATGATCTTCGCGGCGAGGGCCTTGGCGTCGGCGCTGGCGCCCGTGGCGGTCTCGTCGTCGGCCATGGTGATGGCGCCCTCGTGGTGGGCGATCATCATGGTGAGGAACTGCTTGTCGAAGGTGGCGCCCTTGGCATCCATGATCTTGGCCAGGTCGGCGTCCGACATCATGCCGTGCGTCGACGTGCCGTGTCCCATGTCCGGTGCCGCGGTGGGCTTGCCCCAGGCGGTCAGCCACTGGTTCATGGTGTCGATCTCGGGCTGCTGCGCTGCTCTGATCTTGGCCGCGAGGTCCTTGACCTCGGTGTTGGCGGCGCGGCCGTCGGCCAGCGCGGCCATCTCCACGGCCTGCTGGTGGTGCGGGATCATCATCTGGGCGAAGGTCACATCGGCGTCGTTGAACGTCGCGTTCGCCGAGGCCGGCGCGGCGGAGGTCGCCGGGGTCGTCCCGCCGTGGTTCATGCCGGAATCGGACGGCGAGTCGCCGCCGCAGGCGGACAACACCAGCGTGGCGGTGACAGCGACGCCGGCCAGCAGGCCACGGCGCAGCACCGTGGTGGGCAGCAGATCCTGAAGTCCGCAGCGAGTTTCTTCGCGGCGGAGCTGGACCGTCCGTCGCGATGAGAGTCGATTTCGTCGACTCCCAACAGGCCGAACACGGTGTCCAGCCGGTCCTGCAGGCACTTGAAGGCACGCCGGCACAGATCGCACCATCGACCTACTACGCCGCCAAGACCCGCCCCACGAGCGCCCGCTGGCGCCGCGACGCTGAACTGACCGCGATGATCAAGCAGATCCACGCCGAGAACTACGGCGTCTACGGAGCCCGCAAGATCTGGCACGAGCTGTTACGACGCGGCGTGCGGGTAGCGCGGTGCACTGTCGAACGGCTGATGCGCGCCGCCGGGCTGCGCGGGCTGCTGCGTGACAAGTCACCGCGCACGACCCGCCCGGCCGCGGAGACCGGTCGGCCTCGTGACCTGGTGAAACGTGACTTCACCGCCATGGGACCGAACCAGCTGTGGTCGCCGACCTGACCTACGTACGCACCGGCGTGGGCTGGGTGTACGCCGCGTTCGTCCTGGACGTGTACTCCCGCATGATCGTCGGCTGGCAGGTCGCCACCAGCCTCTACACCGACCTCGCCCTCGACGCGCTGAAGATGGCGATCTGGCGCCGTCAGAATCAGGGCGCTGAACTGCAAGGACTCGTGCACCACTCGGACCGGGGAGTCCAATATCGAGCCATCCGCTACAGCCAGCGGCTCGCCGAGGCCGGCGCCTTCGCCTCGGTCGGCTCGAAGGGTGACTCCTACGACAACGCCATGGCCGAGGCGTTCAACTCCCTTTACAAGGCCGAACTCGTGCGGAACAAGGGTCCGTGGCGCGGGCTCGACGACCTGGAGATGGCCACCGTGGAATACATCGACTGGTACAACAACCGGCGTCTGCACGGCGAGCTCGGGCACGTTCCACCCGCCGAGCACGAAGCCCTACACGCGATGACCCAGCCGGTCACCGCACCCCTGAAAACCGGCTAACAAACTCTCCATCAAACCCGGGGCTTGACACACCGCCCGCCGCTCCGTGTCCCGGATCCCGGCGGATTTTTCCCCTCATCACCTGCGACACGCTCGTGAACGCGCCTGGATCGAACTCGGCCGCCGCGTCCACGACCGACCCGGACGGACCAGCCCTCGCGCCACCACCCGACACACTCACCGCTACCCCGCCCGCGGCGATCGACCCCCGACCCGCCGGGTAGAGCACACCATCACCCTGCACCGGGTGAGACCCCTACCAGCGGAAACACCCTAAAGAAGCGCCATTGGGGTGCTGGTGCCACCGGCTGATCCGGGAAGAATGATTCGGTGAGTTTGGCCCCACGGTGGTTCAGGGTGGCGTGACGATCGGTTCCTCCGTTGTCCTTTGCCATCGGTGATGAGGTACTGCCACTCGATGTCGTTGTGCACAGTTCTGTGACGTGCCCCCGGCACGATACCGACCTGCGCTTTGACCCCTCCGTGAGCGACCGTGGCTGATCAGGCGGATCCTTACGCTGTTGAGCAGCGACCGCTTTCCGGCGGATCTCCTCCTCCGGCTCCAGTTCGGCGACCTTGCGCCGCAACCGGTGCAGTTCGTCGCGCTCCGTGCCGCTCAGCACTCATACCACTGTCTGGCCTCAAGGTTTCCGGTTCGAAGCTGGGACCTCGGCCGAACGGCTTCAGACCTTGTACCCGTTCGGTTTGTTCTTGGTGGGCCGAGCAGTCGCGTGGCGGGAGCGTCTCATGGTCCGGCCTGCGGTTTCGTCCCCCGATCGGCCGCCCGGCGGTCTTCGATGGACGACCTGACATCGACGGCAGCCCACCCAGGGTTGCCCAATTGATCTATATGCATCTAGTGTGGCGTGTCTGAAGTGATTTGACGGTGTGGGTGCGGGACAATGAGGCATGTCTGTTGCCGCCGCGTTGGTTCTTCGTCCCGGTGACGGT